>CANQPH010000003.1 GCA_947625675.1 uncultured Acetatifactor sp. | reverse complement strand
CCAAGAAGGCCCTCTATACCGGCCATATCGGCGACGGCAAGATTTTCGTGTACTCGGTGGATCGTGTGGTGAAGATCCGTACCGGCGAAGAGAACTATGATGCCCTCCAGGATGTGGAGTAAGGTGTGATGCGAAAAATAGCTCTCCCTACTATATAATATACATGTGGTCTGAATGTGCCCGACATTCGGACGGCGAGCCCCCGGCGAGAAATGCGCCGGGGGTTTTGCCGTGTCGGGGAGAGGCGCTGCATCGGAAAAAGCTTTGCTGTGTCGGAGCGATGGATAGCCATGCCGGGGTGCCGTATCAGGAGGCTTGCCGCATCGGAAGAGGCTTTGCCGTGCTGGAGTGATGGCTGCGGGGGGGGGGTGCCGCACAGCTTCAGGGGATTGCGGATTGAGAGAATCTGTGCGATAATATGTTTCATAAGTAACACGTTACAAAGAGACACGTTACATGGCAACATATTACAGGAAGACAGTTGGCTTTATCGTGACTTGATTGCGCAAACGCTCTGGAATGGAGGAGAGAATGAAGCATAAGAGACTGAACAGGGATGGCTGGGGATTCCAATATTATCCGTACTATCAGATGCGGATCGACGTAGAGGACTTTCACGGGCTCGTCTGTCTGATCCGACTGACGGACGGGGAGGAGAATTACTGGGCGACGCCGAAAGCGGGGAGGATCCAGGTGACCGGCGCAGGGATGACGTGGCTGGAGCTGATTCCGGATCATGCGAACAGGGTGATCACGATCAAATATTTTCCCGATGGAACCCATGATGCGGAGAGGGTCTACTATCCCGTTCCGGAGAACGAGAAATACCAGCCGTCCATATGGTATGTGGATGTTACGGATGGAATCGAATATGATGAAGACGGAATTGCGGTTTATATCGATAAATATCTGGACGTCATTTTTACGCCCGAGGGCGATGTCAAAGTTGACGACCGGGATGAACTGGATGAGGCGTATCGGGCGGGCGACATTTCCAGGGAGCAATATGACGCCGCCCTGTTGGAGGGGGACAGGATTCTCCAGGAACTGTGCGCCGATATCCCGGCGACAAACCGGTGGTGCGCCAGGATCCGGCAGATCGCAGAGGACAGGATCGCTGCCGGAGAGCCTGTCAAGAAGTGCCGGGAGGTTTTGGAGAAAAGATCGATCCTGCTGCTTTTTACTGGCGGCACTATCGCCTCGGTGAGGACGGAAAACGGCCTGGAACCCATTTTGAATGCGGAGCAGATGTTGTCCTATCTGCCGGAAATGGGAGATTCCATAAGGCTTTCAACTCTTCAGGTGTGCAATCTGGACAGCACCAACATGGATTGTCATTATTGGCTGAAAATAGTGGAGGCCATTGAGGAAAATTATCCTCTCTATGATGGCTTCGTGATCTGCCACGGGACGGACACCATGGCCTACACGGCGGCGGCCTTGTCCTACCTGATTCAGGATCCGGACAAGCCCATCGTGCTCACCGGTTCCCAGCAGCCCATTCAGGTGGAGATCACGGATGCCAAGAAAAATCTGTATGACAGCATCATTTATGCGGCGGATCCCCTGTCCGCAGGAGTGTGCCTGATCTTTGACGGGAAGGTGATCGCAGGCACCCGGGCCAAGAAGACCCAGAGCTCCAGCTATCACGCTTTTTCCAGTATCAATTTCCCGGAGCTGGCGACCATGCAGCACGGGAAGCTGGTGCGGTTCTTCCCTTGTGAAAAACCGGCGGGCCCGGTGCGTTTTTATCACGAAATGAATCCCCGGGTGTTCGTGCTGAAGCTGACGCCTGGCATCAGTCCCACGATTTTACAGGCGATCTTTGAGGAATATGACTGCATCGTGGTGGAAAGCTTCGGCGTGGGCGGGATCCCGGACAGCATCATGGAGGATTTCTGCCGCCTGGTGCAGCGGTATCCTTTGGGCTCCAAGGTAATCATCATGGCCACTCAGGTGACCTACGAGGGCAGCAACATGTCCACCTATGAGGTGGGCCGGAGAATTCAGGGAAGATTTCCCTGCCTGGAGGCCTATGACATGAATTTCGAGGCGGTTTTTACCAAGATCATGTGGATCATGGGTCAAAAAGGGCTGCGGTTTGAAGAAATAGAGAAGCTGTTTTACACCAGGATCAACCATGACATCCTGGGGAAGTTTTGATGCGGACGGCACGTTGCGTCCCCTTATCGTGCGTCTCTTTTGATTGCAAATTATCCGCAACGGCGGTAAGATGGGGATAACCAGTTAATCAATGGTTCTTTTTTCAGAAGGGAGTGTTTTTTATATGAGTAAAAGCAATGGAACCATGGCGTCAGGAGGATTCAAAAGGGTCGTCAAGACCGTTGGCCTGACGATTCTGATTTTGGCGGCGCTGATCGTGGTGTTCGGCTCCACTTATCAGATCAGGGAGCAGGAGCAGGCGGTGCTGATCACCCTGGGGAGGGCACAGGCGGTGACCACGCCGGGACTGCATTTCAAGCTTCCGCTCATTCAATCGGTGCGGAAGGTGAGCACCACGATTCAGGGATTTTCCATCGGTTATGACTTGGAGACGGACGAGACCAGAGAAGCGGAATCCCTGATGATCACCTCGGATTACAACTTCGTGAACGTGGACTTCTTCGTGGAGTATCGGTTCGCAGATCCGGTGAAGGCGGTGTATGCTTCCAAGGATCCGGTCAATATCCTGCGGAACATCTGCCAGAGCTGCATCCGAAGCGTGATCGGCAGCTATCCCGTGGACGACGTGCTGACCACCGGCAAGAATGAGATTCAGGCGGCCATCCGGGAAATGATAAGCGGGAAGCTGGCGGAACAGGATATCGGCGTCCAGCTGGTGAACATCACGATTCAGGATTCCCAGCCGCCCACGGCGGAGGTCATGGAGGCCTTCAAGGCGGTGGAGACGGCCAGACAGGGCAAGGAAACGGCCCTGAACAATGCCAACAAATACCGCAATGAGCAGATTCCCAAGGCCCAGGCCAAGGCCGATGGCATCGTGAAGGATGCGGAGGCCAAGAAGACGGAGCGGATCAATGAAGCCACGGCCCAGGTGGCCCGTTTCAACGCCATGTATGAAGAATATATTAAAAATCCGGAAGTGACCAGGCAGCGTATGTTCTATGAAGCCATGGAAGAGGTGCTCCCTGATCTGAAGGTGGTCATCGAAAGCCCCGAAGGGGATACTCAGATGATCTATCCCATAGAGTCCTTCACGGGAAGTGGAGACGATGGGGGCAGCGGCGGCAGCAATGGAGGCAGCGATAGCGGCAATAGCGGTTCCAACAATGGCTCCGGCAGCTCCTACGGCGGCCAGGGGGGAGGCTCGGTATACAACGAGCCTGCGGCATCGGCCGGGGGAAGTGAGCCCGCAGATGACTATGTGGATGACTATGAATATGAGGAGTAAATGAGCCTGGGAAATCTGCGAGGCCTTGAGAGTCCAAGAGGCTTTGGAAATCCAAGGGGCTTTGGGAATCCATGAGGTCTTGAGAGTCCATGAGGCCTTGAGAATCCATGAGGCCGTCCGGGGACGGCAGAAGAGAGGAAATATGAAAATCGTCAGAAATACATCTATCATTATATTATTGGCTTTGCTTTTCATCCTGGGCACGTCCAGCATCGTTGTGACCAATGAAAACGAATACAGCCTGATCCGGCAGTTCGGCCGGGTGGATCACGTGGTGTCCGAGGCGGGCGTCAGCTTCAAGGTGCCCTTTATTCAGACGGTGGACACCCTGCCCAAGGAGACTCTGCTGTATGACCTGGCTCCTTCGGACGTGATCACCAGCGACAAGAAGACCATGATCTGTGACAGCTACATTCTGTGGAAGATCACAGATCCCCTGAAATTCGCCCAGACCCTGAATTCTTCCATTTCCAATGCGGAAGGACGTCTGGACACCATCGTCTTCAACTCCACCAAGAACGTGATCAGCAGCATCACCCAGGACGACGTGATCTCTGGAAGGGGCGGGCAGCTGTCCGAGTCAATCCTGAACAACATCGGCAGCACCACGGCCCAGTACGGCATCACCCTCCTGGCCTTTGAGACCAAGCAGCTGGATCTGCCCAGCGACAATAAGGCCGCCGTTTATGAGAGAATGATCTCGGAACGGGACAACATTGCGGCCACCTACACGGCGGAGGGCAATTCCGAAGCCCAGATCATCCACAACTCCACGGACATGGAGGTGACGGTGATGCTTTCCGAGGCCGAAAAGCAGGCGGAGATCCTGGAGGCGGAAGGAGAGGCGGAATACATGCGGATCCTCTCCGAAGCCTATGCGGACCCTTCCCGGCAGGAATTCTATTCCTTCGTCCGGAGCCTGGATGCCCTGAAGGCTTCCATGAAGGGGAACAACAAGACCGTGATCCTTTCCCCGGATTCTCCTTTGGCGGAAATCTTCTATATTAAATGATTCACTTGTGTCCGGCGGCAGTCTGTTTAAATGGATGGATGAAATAATGGATGGATGAAATGCAACGAAAAAAGGGGATTTACAGATGAATTTAAGGGAGCTGACGGAGGCCTTCGTCATGGAGAGCCGGAGCATTCTGGGGGAAAATCTGGCGGGGGTTTATCTCCATGGATCTGCGGCGATGGGATGCTTCAACGAGAAAAAAAGCGACATCGATTTATTGGTGGCAGTGGAAGAAGGATTGTCGGACGGAGTGAAGCTGCGGTACATGGACATGGTGGTAAGGCTGAATGAAGAGGCCCCTCCAAAGGGAATCGAAATGAGCATCGTCAGAAGGGCGGTGTGCAGGCCCTTTGTGTATCCCACTCCTTTTGAACTGCATTTTTCCGTGACGCACCTGGATTGGTACCGGAGGGATCCCCTGGATTATGTTGACAGGATGAAAGGCACCGACAAGGATCTGGCGGCCCACGTTACGATCACGTTCCAACGGGGAAAAAGCCTTTACGGAAAAGAGATTTCCGAGGTTTTTGAACCCGTGAAAAAGGAATTCTATTTTGACAGCATCTGGAATGACGTGGCGGATGCGGAAGAAGCGATCCTGGCGAATCCGACCTATGTGATCCTGAACCTGTGCAGGGTGCTGGCCTACGGCAGAGACGGGCTGGTACTGTCGAAGCGGGAGGGAGGAGAGTGGGGGCTCTCCAACCTTCCCGCCGAATACCATGGCCTCGTCGCATCGGCCCTGAAGGAATATTCGTCCGACGGGGCCAGTGGGTGGGACAAGGCCCTCGCCTGCGGCTTTGCCGCCTATATGTTGGGGCGGATCAGGAACTATAACCCGATTTTAAATGCCATTTAAGGGGGATAAAATGATAAAAAATACAAAATATACCCCTTATCAGGCGCTATTCGACTTTAGGATCATCAAAAGCATGTCTTTCAACGTAGGTCATCATGGTGTTATTTCTCCAACCATGTGCTAATACCAATAATAAAACTGCAACATAACCTACCCCAAAATTTTTATTTATGATTCCGGCTGTAAAGACAGCTATTATGCAAATCCCTATAAAAATCATAATGGCAGCATGATCTTTTAACCATTTTTTCTTATAAAACTCCTGCTTTTCCTTTAAGCTAAATGCACTCGCCTTTAATGTTTCTTTAATGTTCGTTTCCGCCATCTCCTTATATTCTTCCGTGGATAATTTTTTACCACTCAGAAGTTCGTTGATGGTCATGCCGTACATGTCGCTAAGCTCTTCCAACATTTCAACAGGCGGCATATAATTTCCCGTTTCCCAGCGCGAGATTGTTTTGTTGGTTACTCCCAATTTTTCGCCCAGCTCAGCTTGTGTCAGGTTGTGTTCCTTTCGAAGCTTGGCCAGGAAGCTTCCCATCTTTACCATATCCATTCAATCGCCTCCGCCTTTGTGATGACTTTAGTTTACCTCTAAAGCCTCAAGATGTCTTTACCATAAACAGCGAATTTGTATAAAATCCAGCATTTTTAGAATTAAGTACGCTTTCATACATTCATCCAGTATAACACAAAGGCTATGAGAATTCCAATAAAAACAGCTTTTTCATTGCATTATGGGAGTTTTAATGGTAAAATAGTGATGCGGATATAGAGGATGCACCGCCGGTTTCATATTTCACACGGGGAGGGGTGGAGCATGAATTCATCCGGTCAGAGAGAATCCGGAAATTTTTCCCGGGAGAAGAAAACAGCAGTCATGTCTGTGCCAAGCGAGATTGCGCAGAACTTAAAAGTGGCTGACGAAAATGCCGCATTTAAGTACGATGAGTCAGCGAGGAATATAGTGGCTCAAAAGTCAGTTCTGGCATATATATTAAAGAGTGCGCTTAATGAGTATGCGGAGTATACGGTGCAGGAAATCTCGGAAAGGTTTATTGAGGGCGAGCCGGAGTTAAGAAAAATAGCGGTTCATCAGGATCATCCGGATAGGAAGGATGACTCCGGCATGATGAGCGGGGATGACAAGATAGAAGGGGATCCTACTGTTGACAAGTCACAGAAAGATGGGACGATTTATTATGACATTCGTTTCCTTGCGGTACTTCCGGCTGATGGCAGTCTTGTCGAAATTTTACTAAATTGTGAAATTCAAAATAGGGATACTCCCGGTTATCCGATCCCGAAACGCGGCATCTATTATGCGGCGAGAATGATTTCTTCTCAGCGGGGCACAATATTTAGGGATCAGGAGTATGGGAAGATTAAAAAAGTGGTGTCGATTTGGCTGTGTGAGGACACGGCAGATATCCGATCTGATACCATCAATAGGTACTCTTTCACGGAGGAGCGTTTAAGAGGGAATTTTCACGAGGAGAAAAAGGACTATGACCTAATGACGGTAGTGGTCCTGCGACTTGGCAGCAAGGGAGAAAATAGTGAGGATGATGCTATCCGGCTATTAAGCAAGATGTTCTCAACGAATCTCGGCTATGAGGATAAGCTGGATACGTTGCAGAATGAGTTTAAGATCAGTGTGAGCAGGGAAATGAGCGAGGAGGTACAGAGTATGTGCAATTTAAGTATGGGCGTTCTAAATAAAGGCGAGATGAAAAAGGCCAAGGAAATAGCGTATCGTCTTTGCGATAAGGGAATGTCGGTTGAAGAAATTGCCGATATGGTTGAAGTTGACATAGATACATTGCGGTTATGGCTGGAGGAACGCAAGGAATTGCTTGTAAAATAACAGGCAGGACTTGTGCAGGAGCGGAATAAAACAGCTTTCTCGAAAGGTGCGCAGTGAACTGCGCACCTTTTGTGTGCCACTAAGCACTTGCAACGCAATTTTCCAGTTCTTGGATTTTGTCGCCTACGTCTTCGGGACAATGAGCATCGGAGGACGTAATGATTTTTACATTCTTTTCCCTCAGGACATGGAGTAAGTCTTTATCCATGCCCAAAGAGGCGGTTCCCGGGCACCTTCGGGCCGCACCGCTATTCTGATCCGCATACATATTGCTATTTGAAAGCGCCTCCGCTAAACTTTCATAATAATTCAAGAGAGAAAAAGACGGTCTGTGACCAAATAGTTTTATGGTATCCGGATGACCGATCCCGTCGAACAGTTTACTTTGTGCCAGCGAAACGGAATCCTCGAAATATCTGCGATATATCGTGTCCACGTCCATTCCAATCCAGTGTTCAGGCTTGTGGTCGAAGGCAAATCCGTCAACAAAGTGAATGCTGCCCAGCAAAAAATCAAACCCTTTGTTCCTCGTCATTTCTTCAATAAATCTCTCATATTCTTTGAAATAACATATTTCGAGTCCAAACTGGATTTTGACGGGATATTTTTGGGTTCTTACCTTTTCAATAAGCGCAAGATACTCCGACATCTTGTGCTTTCCTGCTGCTCTCCGAAACCAGTCGTTCACATACTTGCTGTATGCACATACGGAATCATACATGGACGTGAACTCTTCAAAGATATAGCAATGTTCAAGCAATCGAATTTCATCAAGATTTCTTTCCACCGCTTTGTTTACGAATTGTTCAATCCATTCTAACGAGTAATCCCCACGCTCAATGTGAATATGTCCATCGATCATTTTGGCCCTCCTGTTTTGCCGCCGATCAGGTGCTATTCGACTTTGGGATCATCAAAACTTCAGTTTACTTCTAAAACCGCAAGATGTCTTTGCCATAAACGGAGAATTTGTTTTTGCATCGGTTCTTGTGTCTTGCGATTTGTTTCATTATATTTCACATGATAAAAACAGTCAATTACTTTTGAGAGTTTTAAATATTTTGCGGCCAAGTGCCGGATATGGTATAATGATTCTGCTGGCGCAGAATCCAAACCGATGGAATCGGTTTGCCGCCGCTGAAGCGGCGGATTATACCGGCAATCCACCGCACGCCCGGTAAATGCTGCTTCGCAGCGCTTCCCGGTCTGTGCTTGTGGTAAAATAACTCCGAGCCTGTAAAAAATGGAAAGAAGGTATGACAATGAAACTTTTTACCAAAGGCAAAATGTTCGAATCTCTGGATACGATGGCTGTGACCGGAGAAAATGACGAGGAACTCTATTATCTCAAAAAGGATACATCGAGCGCTGGCCACGTGGTTACTTTAAGCGGTGCGGACGGTGGGAAAATCGCCGACATCGAACAGCGGGGCAATGGGGGAAAAGCCAGCTTTGCAGTGATCATGAATGGAAGGAAACTGCGGTGGTGGAAAGAAAATCTTCGATTCAGCCCAGATACACCGTCAAAGGACCGGGCTGGGAGGTGGACGGCAGCGTGTTCAGCACCAAATATAAAGTGACCAAAGGGGACAAGATCGTTGCGGAGCTCAAGGTATCTATCGTAAAAAGTGAGATCGATATTGCCGATGAAGAGGATCCCGTTGCTGCGGTGGCGGTGGTCATGGCCATCCGTATGGCCCTTTATCGTGCTTCCGTGGTTGGGTCTGCATCGACGACGGCTGTCATGGGCCATTAAATTCCGCAGCTGTACGATTTCTCCATGCAGCTGCACCAATGCTCATGGATGTCCAAATTCGTGACGATGCGCCCCTGGCCGTTCGTATATACCGTGCCAGGGGCGCAGAGAGTTTTTCCTGTTTAAAGTCACCCGAGATATTTGCGGAAGAAGTCCGTGAGCTTCTCAAAGGGGATGGCGTCCTTTCCGCCGCCGTCATAGAGGTCGGTGTGGACGGCGTCCGGGATGATGAGAAGTTCCTTGTTATCGGAATAGGGGTTGTCCTTGACCATGTCGGCGTAGGCGTCCCTGGAGAAGTAGCAGGAGTGGGCTTTTTCCCCGTGGACGATGAGCACGGCGCTTCTGATTTCATTGCTGTACTGCAAAATCGGCTGATTCAGAAAGCTCATGCACCCGATAATGTTCCAACCGCCGTTGGAATTGAGGCTGCGGGAATGATATCCCCTCTTTGTCTTGTAATAATCATAGTAATCCTTTACAAAAAATGGCGCATCGTCCGGCAGGGGATCCACCACGCCGCCGCCAAGGGCATAATTGCCGGATTGAAAATCGATGATCCGCTGGGCATTCAGAGCCTTTCTCTTTTCATAACGGGCATCGGCGGAGTCCTCTGCGTCAAAATAGCCTTTCGCATTTACACGGGTCATGTCATACATGGTCATGGCAGCCGTGGCCTTGATGCGGGTATCCAACGCAGCGGTATTCAGCGCCATGCCGCCCCAGCCGCAGATGCCGATGATGCCGATCTTGTCGGGGTCCACATTGTCCTGGACGGAAAGGAAGTCCACCGCCGCCTGAAAATCTTCCGTATTGATGTCCGGAGAAGCCATGTACCGGGGCGTGCCGCCGCTTTCGCCGGTGAAGGAAGGGTCAAAAGCGATGGTCAGGAATCCCCTCTCCGCCATGGTTTGGGCATACAATCCCGCCGCCTGCTCCTTGACCGCACCGAAGGGGCCGCACACCGCAATGGCCGGGAGCTTCCCATTTGTGCCTTTGGGCGCATACAGGTCTGCCGCCAGGGTGATGCCGTAACGGTTCGGGAAGGTCACCTTCCTGTGATCCACCTTTTCACTCTTGGGGAATGTCTTGTCCCAAACATTCGTAAGTTCCAAATTCCCTGTTTCTGTCATCATGATCAACCATCCTTTCTACTTGTCGATTTCGCCGGATTTTGCCGGTTTTCTCAGCAAAAAATCCAGGCAATTCACCTTTTTTTGACTGCCGAGGAGTTCTAGTTTGATTTTATAATACATGCTTGACTCTCTGTGCGCTAATGGTTATAATTTATATCACATTATTCCGATTAGGAATATCATGAAATATTAAATATGAAATTTGGCGCACAAAGCCCTCTTAAATGGAAGGCCGCCTGAGCGGCGGCAGAATGTGAGGAAACCATGGAAATCCGCACGCTTCGTTATTTTCTCGCCGTGGCCCGAGAAGAAAACATGACTCGAGCCGCTGAATATCTGCATGTCACCCAGCCGACGCTCTCCAAGCAGATTCAGTCCTTGGAGGAGGAGCTTGGGAAAAAGCTCTTTATCCGTCATAGCTTTCGCATAGAACTGACCGAGGAAGGAATTCTGCTCCGCAAACGGGCGGAGGATCTGGTCACCATGGCGGATAAGATTCTGGGGGAATTTACGGCGCTGGACGATGTGACCGGTGGAGATGTTTATTTCGGCCTGGCGGAATCCTACCAGATCCGGTATCTCGCCCGGGAGATCAAGAGATTTAAGGAGATCTGCCCCGGACTGCGTTATCATATCAGCAGCGGGGACACGGAGCAGGTCACGGAAAAGCTGGATAAGGGAGTCCTTGATTTTGCGGTGCTGGCCGAGGAACCGGATACCGCAAAGTATCATTATCTTACTTTCCCGGAAGCGGATATATGGGGCCTTGTTATGCCTTCGAACCATCCTCTGGCCAAAAAAGAAAGTATCCTTGCGGAGGATGTGATCGGGCTGCCCCTGTTCTGTTCGGAACAGGGGTGGAAACGGGACATTCCGCACTGGTGCGGGGAAAAAATGGACGAGCTGCATCTGGAAGGTTCTTTCCGTCTGCCCTATAACGCATCTTTGTTTGTCAAAGAAGGGCTGGGTTTCCTCTTCTCCTTTGAGCATTTGATTGATACAAGTCCGGAGAGCGGGCTCGCATTCCGCCCCCTGGCGCCGAGGCTGGAGGCGAAAATGTACTTGATCTGGAAAAAATACCAGGTTTTTACGCCCATCGCAGAGCGGCTGCTGGCGGGATTGAGGGAACGATTTGCTTGAAACCGCATCAGCCATTGATCAATTTTTGGGGCCCGCATTAATATGGATTGTCTATGCAATGGCCCAGTATCTCTTCACGCATTTTCGCATAGTAAATAATATGCCGTATGGTTTCTTCCACTTGTTCGATTCCCATTTGCTTCTCGTCATCCCCGCAGTCAATGCCCAATACACGCTTCAGATTGTATTCCAGCCACTCCAGCCTGCCGTTATTGCAGTCATACAGCGTCTCCCAGTCTGCGGGCATCTTTCCTCCGGCACTCCCATACCCTTCCAGAAAAGCCTGAAACAGCCGGAAATCTATCCGGCATTCCTCATATCCGGACCAGCACAGGGCCAGCTCGAACAGTTCCAGCATCGGATTGCCGTAGGAGAGACATTCCAGGTCGATGATACGATAATCCTCCCCGTTCCAGAGAACATTTTTGCAATCCATGTCGTTATGACAAACGGCGAGAAGGTTCGGAAGATTCTTCCTCGCCCTGTTCCCGTTTTCCTGACTTTCCACAAGGAGCCCCTGGCAGGATTTCAGCATTTCATATAGCCGAGTATCCGTCTTTTCCAGTGCGGAAAGATAGAAATCCCAGTCGATGGACATTCCTTGATAGTCTTCTTTCCCGCTTTCCCTGTCTGCGGCATGGATTGTGGCAAGCGCCTTTCCCATTTGTGTGCAATGGTACTCCGTGATCTCGCCCGCACGCAGCGGCTTTCCTTCATAATAATCAAATAGGTAAAAATATTCGCCGTCTATTTCCTGCATCTTCCGCCCGCCAATCGTCAGGGCCGGAAGGATGGGAATGCCTTTTTGTTCCAATAGCCGTTCCAGCCGTTCCGCTTCGGCGTAGTTGTCCATTGCGGTTTCCCGCTGCATGACGAACCGATTCAGCAATTTCAGCGCATACGTTCCCTGTTCCGTTTCTACCCGGTACATTTTATGCAGAAAGCCGCCTTTTAAGGGTACGGGTTCGCCCTTTAGCTTCCAGCCGTATGCTTTTTCCATTTTTGCAAATAGGGACATCATCATTCCTCCATGCAGGAAAGCCCTAGTCAGGGATTCTGTTCCGCTCCATAGGGCACAAGGCTTTGATAAAACCCATAGTCAACCATTCCGTACAAATCTTCACCGTTCGTTTCATTTTGCGCCTCCGCTTTTGAAATTTTATGCTGTGTTCAGTATAACAGATTTGTTTGTCCCAATAAAGCAACTGTACAATTATGAAAAAAACAGTAGAAAAGAAGCCGCCGTTTTGCGAATTTTCATCCGTGAAAACGGCAGCCCCGGTTCTAGTCCTTGTGTGCTGATAATATTTTATAGATTCCCTGCGGGGAAATACAGTATGTTTCCGACAGTTCTCTGACGGGAATGCCGCTTTTGTATTTACGGCATATTTCTGAATTCCTTTCCGCCAATATAAAACGTGATTTTGTTTTGTCTCCCCACTTTTTCCGATTTGCGGTCAGCCGGGGAATGTAGATACATTCGCCGTCAACATAATCCTGAATTTGCTTCAGCAGTTCCGCCGGAAGCAGCACACTCCCATTTTTATAGCCCATTGCGGCACCTCCAAATAATGAATTATTTGAAAGAGCATAGGCTATTTGCGCCACACGCCAGCCTATGCCGTGCGCAGCACCCTTCCACTGATTTTATTACGCAAACACTTGCCCTCCTGAGATAGATTCGCAGATACATCCGCTTTTTTTATCATAACATCCGCCTGTGAATTTTTCAATATGAAAAAAGGCCTCTTCTGCGGGGCAATTCCATGTCTGCAAGGGTGAATTGTTAAGGAGGGGAATTGGATAAAGCAGCAAAACGTGAATGAGTCTTGATCATTGGGGAACTTTATTGCGAAATGCAGGCATCAAAAGTTCCCCAAAATGAAAAAGTCATGACAAAGTCCTCATAAGCTGTTATAATAATGTTATTCTTGGCGGATGCCTGGGAAGCCGTTGGAAGTATGCCCGGGAGGGACGCCTGGGAATTGCTGGAATGTGAAAGGAGGAAGCATGGAATCCAGAACTTATATGTGCATCGATCTGAAATCCTTCTATGCTTCCGTGGAATGCGTGGAGCGGGGCCTGGATCCCTTGACCGCCCATCTGGTGGTGGCGGATCCGGAGCGCACGGAGAAAACGGTGTGTTTGGCGGTTTCCCCAGCTCTGCGGGCCCTGGGGGTGAAAAATCGCTGCAGGGTGTTTCAGATCCCGGAAGGGATTTCCTACATCTGTGCCCCGCCCCGGATGAAGCTGTATATCCAGTATTCCGCCGATATTTATGGAATTTATTTGAAATATATTGCCAAAGAGGATATCTACGTCTATTCCATCGATGAAGCTTTCCTGGACGTGACGGATTACCTGGAGATGTACGGCATGAGCGCCAGGGAGCTGGGAGGGCGCATCATGCAGGATATTCGGGATTCCGTGGGCGTGACGGCGGCCTGCGGCATCGGTACGAACCTATATCTGGCCAAGATCGCCCTGGACATCACCGCCAAGCACGTGAAGGACAACATCGGGATCCTGGACGAGGAAAGTTATCGGAGGACTTTGTGGGATCATAAGCCTTTGACCGATTTTTGGAGGGTGGGGCCGGGAACGGTGAACCGGCTGGAGAGCGCCGGAATCTCTACCATGAGGGGAATCGCCGGGGCGCCGGAGGACCTGATTTATAAATTGTTCGGTATTGACGGAGAGCTTCTTATAGACCATGCCTGGGGGCGGGAGCCCACCACTATTGCAGATATCAAGGCGTACAAACCCAAGGCCAACAGCCTGAGCAGCATGCAGGTGCTGGGCTGCGATTATAGCTATGAGGATGCGGGGCTGGTGGCCAGGGAGATGGCGGATCAGCTTTGTCTGGAGCTGGTGGATCGGGGGCTGGTGACGGAATCCATATTCCTTTACGTCGGGTATTCCCGGCAGTCCGCCAGGGAGTCTTCCAAGGGAACGGCTTCCATGCCCTTTGCCAACAATTCCTCCAAAACGATTATCGCTTGCGTAGACCGACTGTACCAGCGCATTGCGGATCGGAAGACGCCCATCCACAGAATCGCCATGGCCTTCAACAACGTGGTGGAGGAAGGGTATGAGCAGCTGGATCTGTTCACCGACCCGGCGGAGTTGGAGAAGGAGCGCCGGATGCAGAAGGCGGTGTTGGATATCAAGAAAAAATTCGGGAAAAATGCGATCCTGAAGGGCATGGACTTGCAGGATCACGCCACCGCCAGAGATCGGAACCGCCAGATTGGCGGGCATAGAAGCGGGGAGTGAGGGGGCAAGCGGGCTTGGAAAGTGAGCGGCAAGAGTCCCCGTAAGGTGGGAAGAGAGCGGTACCTTTGAGCGGCAAGAGTCCCCAATGGCGGGAAGAGGGAGGCACCTTAGAGTCATGGGAGTGAGAGGCAAGCCTTCCCAGAAGCGGGGAATGAACGGATAAACGGGTGCAGGAAGTGGGGCGGCAGTTGCCGGGAATGGAGGTATTGCGATGCACGCCAGGATGGACAGGGCGGAACGGGCCAAGCAATTCATGCCCTTTAATCCCCTGAGGGGCTTTCAGGAAGCCCTTCGGGAAAAGGAAAAGGTCGTGGTGGAGAGGGCGGAGCTGTCCGAAGAAGAAGGGGAACTTTTGGACTGGAAGCTTCATGCGCTGGCCGTGGGCGACATGGTGGAGACGGTCTATTACGATCATGGGGAGTACGTGAAGGTGACTGGGCTGGTGTCCCGGATCGACCCCTCCGCCAGGGTGCTCAAGGTGGTGAACACCAAGATCCCCTTCGAGGACATGGTGGAGCTGGAATTCTGTGACTGAGACGATAAGAAATCAATAAATATAAAGAAGGAGAGACGGCGTATGCAACGGTACATTATGGCGTTGGACCAGGGAACCACCAGTTCCCGCTGTATCATTTTTGACAAGCAGGGCAATATCTGTTCCATGGCCCAGAAGGAATTCACCCAGATTTATCCCGAGCCGGGCTGGGTGGAACATGATCCCAAGGAAATCTGGTCTTCCCAGCTGTCCGTGGCTGCGGAGAGCATGGCCAGGCTGGGCATCGATGCGGAAGACTTAAGCGGCATCGGCATCACCAATCAGCGGGAAACCACGATCCTGTGGGACCGTTATACCGGCGAGCCCGTCTACAACGCCATCGTGTGGCAGTGCAGACGGACTTCGGACAGGATCGACGCTCTGAAGGCGGAAGGGTTTGACCGGGTGATCCGGGAAAAAACGGGACTGATCCCGGACGCTTATTTCAGCGCCTCGAAAATCGCCTGGATCCTGGATCATGTGCCCGGGGCCCGGGAAAAGGCTGCCAAGGGAGAGATTCTGTTCGGCACGGTGGACACCTGGCTGATCTGGAATCTGACCAAGGGGGCGGTGCACGTGACGGATTATACCAACGCTTCCCGCACCATGCTTTTCGACATCCACAGCCTGTGCTGGGACGAAGAAATCCTGGCCTATTTCGGCATCCCGGAAGCCATGCTCCCGGAGGTGAAGCCCTCCAGCTGTATTTTCGGGGAAACGGATCCCCTGGTGTTCGGGAAACCCATTCCTATCGCCGGAGCGGCGGGGGACCAGCAGGCGGCCCTGTTCGGACAGTGCTGTTTTGAACAGGGAGAGGTGAAAAATACTTATGGCACGGGATGTTTTCTCCTGATGAATACCGGGGAGCAGGCCATTTCTTCCAAAGAGGGGCTGCTCACCACCATCGCTGCCAGTATAGGCGGCAAGGTGGAATACGCCCTGGAAGGCAGCGTGTTCGTGGCGGGAGCTTCCGTGCAGTGGCTGCGGGACAGCATGCGCATGATCCGCACGGCGGCCCAGTCCCAGGAATATGCGGAAGCGGTGGAGGACACGGCGGGAATGTATATCGTGCCCGTGTTCACCGGCATGGGAGCGCCTTATTGGAACCAGTACGCCAGGGGCACGGTGGTGGGCCTGACCAGGGGCTGCACTAAGGAACACTTTATCCGGGCCACCCTGGAATCCATCGCCTATCAGACGGCGGACGTGATCCGGGCCATGGAGCAGGACAGCGGCATCCCGCTCAAGGGTCTGAAGGTGGACGGAGGGGCCAGCGCCAACGATTTTCTCATGCAGTTCCAGGCGGACATCATAGGCGGCGAGGTTCGCAGGCCGGAATGCATCGAGACCACGGCCCTGGGAGCCGCTTATCTGGCGGGGCTGGCCACCGGTTATTGGAAGAGCCGGGAGGAGATTCTGGAGAACTGGCAGATTGGCCGGGTGTTCCGGCCGAATATGGAAGAAGAGAAGAGGGAAGAGCTTCTGAAAGGCTGGAAGCGGGCAGTGAAATGCGCCCTGGCCTGGGCGGAGGACTGAACTGTTACGACTTTCCCCGGCCTGTGCGGTATTTTCAGATTGTAATTATAGGAAATTGTGGTAAAATGTTTATTATGAGTTTGAGAAAAGAGGTTATCCTATGATCGTACAGAAATATAAGGACATGCTTTCCGGCAAGTCCGTGATCCGGCAGCTGGCGGAGTTCGCAGCGGCCAGGGGGGCCGAGATCGGCTATGAGAATGTGTTTGATTATAGTCTGGGGAATCCCTCGGTGCCGGTGCCCCAGGAGTTCACGGACACCATGATAAACTTTCTGCAGACCAGGAGCAGCAACGAGCTTCACGGCTACAGTCCCAATCCCGGGATCACCAGCGTCCGGCAGGCCATTGCGGCTTCTCTGGAAAAGCGGTTCGGGATCCCTTACCGGACGGAACATATTTTCATGGCCACCGGTGCGGCGGGAGCCCTGGCTCATGCTTTTCGGCTGGTGACGGAGCCTGGTGACGAGATTTTGACATTTGCACCTTTTTTCCCGGAGTACCATCCCTACGTGGATCTGACGGGAGCGGTGCTTCGAGTGGTGCCCCCTGAGACGGAGACCTTCCAGATCAATTTTCAGGCCTTCGAGGAGATGATCGGCCCGAAAACCATGGCGATCCTGGTCAACACGCCCAACAATCCTTCCGGCGTGGTGTATTCCGCCGCCACCCTGGAGCGGCTGGCCCAGACCCTGACCCGCAAGTCGGAGGAGTACGGCCATGATATTTTCCTGATCTCCGACGAGCCATACCGGGAGATCGTGTTCGACGGGGTGGAAGCCCCTTGCGTTTCCAAATTTTATGACAACAGTATCATGTGTTATTCCTTCTCCAAGTCCCTGTCCCTGCCGGGAGAGCGGATCGGTTATGTGGCGGTGAATCCCGCCTGCCGGGATGCGGAGGTGCTGGTGAACATGTGCGTCCAGATTTCCAGGGGGCTCGGCCACAACTGCCCGCCTTCCATCATTCAGCTGGCGGTGGCGGAGGTGCTGGACAAGACTTCGGATCTGAGCGTCTACGAGACCAACATGAACATCCTGTACAAGGAGCTGATTTCCCTGGGCTTTACCTGCGTGAAGCCGGGCGGCACTTTCTACATTTTCCCCAAGGCCCTGGAGGAGGATGCCAAGATCTTCTGCCAGAAGGCGCTGAAATATGACCTGGTGCTGGTGCCGGGAGACACTTTCGGCGCACCGGGATTTTTCCGGATGGCTTACTGTATCGATACGGAGAAGGTGGAACGTTCCCTGCCCGCCTTGCGGAAGTTCGTGGAGACGGAGTACCCGAACCGCTGAGCGATAAAGGACTTGAACGGCGGTGCGCAGAAAGCAGAAAGCAGCGCAGGAAACAAACAATGCGGAAAGCAGCGCAGAAATGAGGTAAAAATAAAAATGTATCAGGCTGGATTGGTTTTGGAAGGCGGCGGCATGAAGGGAGTCTATACTTCCGGCGTGCTGGATTTTTTCCTGGATAAAGGAATTGAATTTTCTAGTATTTACGGGGTGTCGGCGGGGGCCTGCAGCATGTGCAGTTTCCTGTCGAAGCAGAGGGGAAGGGCCTATCATGTGAACGTGGATTATCTGGATTCCCCCGATTATTGCGGTGCGAAAAGTCTGCTGACCACGGGAGACCTGTTCAACGTGGAGATGTGTTACCACACGATTCCGGAGCGGCTGAATCCCTATGATTACAGGACCTTTGACAAATATCAGGGAAAGGCCGTCAGCGTGGTGACCAATATCGAGACGGGAGAGGCGGAATATCTGCAGGTGCGGGACATGAAAAAGGAGATCGACAAGATCCGGGCCTCCGCTTCCCTGCCCCTGGTGTCCCGGGCGGTGAAGATTGATGGAAAGTATTACCTGGACGGGGGCATTTCCGACGCCATCCCTCTGAAGCATTCCATCCAGGACGGGAACCGCAAAAACGTGGTGATCATGACCAAGGAGGTGGGCTATATCCGCAGGCCTTCCGAGCATATGGGCCTGTTCAAAGCCCGTTATCTGCGCTATCCCAAGGTGTACGAATGCATGGTGGACCGCCATGTGCGATATAATGTTACTGTAAAATATATTGAGGAACAGGTGCGGGAAGGAGGGGCCTTTCTCATCCGCCCGAAGCAAAAAAGCGAGGTGGGGCGCATCGAGAAGGATGTGAAGAAGCTGGCGGCGCTGTATGATGAAGGTTATCGGGATGCGGAAGCGTGTTATCCCGAGCTGCTTGCCTACCTGAAAGAGGAGAGTTAAACATGTTGGAAGTATTGAAAGCGATCATTTACGGCATCGTGGAGGGCATTACGGAATGGCTTCCCATCAGCAGTACCGGCCACCTTCTCCTGGTGGAGCAGTTTCTGCCTTTTGAAAAGGTGGAGGTCATGAAGGAGATCGACGGCGTGTCTCAGTCCGTGGTGACCATATCGGAGGAGTTCTTCAACGTCTTCGACGTGGTGATCCAGCTGGGCGCCATCCTGGCGGTGGTGGTGCTGTTCTGGCACAAGCTGTGGCCCTTTAGGATGCCGGATCGGGAAGGCGGAGAACGGGGCGTCCTGTCCTTCGTGAGGTGGAACACCATGACCCTGTGGTTCAAGATTCTGGTGTCCTGCGTCCCGGCGGCGGTGATCGGCATCCTTTTCGACGAGTGGTTTGAGAAATGGTTCTACAATCCGGTGTGCATCGCCCTGGCCCTGATCATTTTCGGCGTCGCCTTCCTGGTGATCGAGACCTGGAACCGGGGCAGGAAGCCCGTGATCCGGAAGCTTTCCCAAATTACATACAAGACCGCCCTGATCATCGGCATTTTCCAGGTGATCGCAGCCATTTTCCCGGGTACCTCCCGCTCCGGCGCCACCATCATCGGCGCACTGCTCATCGGGGTCTCCAGGACCGTGGCGGCGGAGTACACCTTCTTCCTGGCGGTTCCGGTGATGTTCGGCGCCAGCCTCCTGAAGGTGGTGAAGTTCGGGTTTGGGTTCACCTCCATGGAGCTTTTGCTGCTGGCCGTCGGGTCGGTGGTGTCCTTTGTGGTCTCCCTGTTTTGTCTGAGGTTCCTCATGAACTACGTGAAGCGGCACAACTTCAAGATTTTCGGCTGGTACCGCATCGTGCTGGGCATCGTGGTGTTGTTGTATTTCGGATTGTTGGCCAAGTGAGCCCCGGGCCGCAGAATGTGAGGAAGAATGAGAGAAAAAGCGGATAAATGGATCCTGGCGTTTTATCTGATCGCTTTTGTGATAATCGCATCCACCCTGGCCTTGTATCAGCCGTTGGGGGAAAATGCCCTGCAGCTGAATCCGCCGGATGAACACGCCCGTTTCCTGGTGCCTTATTACATCTGCAGACATGGAACCCTTCCTACGGGCTTTGAAGAAGAGGTGCGGATTCCTTCCTATGGATTTTCCTACGCCCTGTACAATGCGTTCCCCTATATTGTGCAGGGCCTGGTGATGCGCCTGGTGAGCTTCTTTGACGACTCTCTCCAGGTGCTGCTGTATGCGGGAAGATTTGTAAACGTGGCGTCCGGTACGGTCATGGCCATCGTCGTCTGGCTGCTCTCCCGGAAGCTGTTTCGGGAAAGAGGGCTGCGCTGGATGTTCTGCTTCGGCGTCACGTTTCTGCCCCAGAATCTGTTCATGCATACCTATGTGAACACGGATTCCATATGTCTTCTGTCCACGGCGTTGATGGTGCTGGCGCTGGTAGACATGTATCAAAAGGGAGTCGGGTGCGGCAATTCCCTTCTGCTGTCCTGCGGAATCGTGCTGTGCGCCCTGTCCTATTATAATGCCTACGGTTATATCCTGAGCAGCGTGTTCCTGTTTCTTGCCCTTTTTATACGGGAAAAAACGGCTCCGGGCGGCTCTGCGGCAAAAAGAAGCTACGTCCTCGACTGGAAAGGGATGCTCCAAAAAGGCATTCCCATCGCCGTCCTGGTGCTGCTGGGAGCCGGTTGGTGGTTCGTCAGGAGTTTTTTCCTGTATGACGGGGACTTCCTGGGACTGCGGACCAGAGAAGACATGGCGATCCGCTATGCGGTTCCCGCCGTGAATCCCCTGGCGACGTTCAGCCTGAAGGACAGCGGCGTCAGCCTTTGGAAGATGATCTTCGGAAATCAATATATCAAGCTGGCCTTTTATAGCTTTGTGGCCACCTATGGAGCCATGATCCTGCAGGCAAACGTGTGGATCTACCGAATATTTGCGCTGTTTTATATCCTGGGGATCGGGGCGGCCGTCCTGTTGAAAGAACCGAAGGAGGATTTCCTGGGCCGGGCGGCCGGCTGGAAAAAGCGTTTTTTCCATATAAATATGGTTTTTTGTATCCTGATGCCCCCGCTCCTGATGGTTCATTATGCTTATACGATGGACTATCAATATCAAGGAAGGTATCTGCTGCCGGCCCTGGTGCCCTTTATGTATTATGTCGTCCGAGGTTGGGAGAAAATCATGGCGGACAGGCATTTCCTCCAAAAAACGGGGATTCGGCGGGCCATAGTCCTGGGAACGGCGGCCCTGACGCTGGGAAGCTGCATTTACATGACCTATGCGGTGGCCCTGCCCAAATACCTGGAAAACGGCCTTTCCCTGGAAGAATTTTTCCTCAGTTATCCGAATCTGGGCTGAAAGAGTGTTACCGTGAATGATAACGAAAGGGTCGTCAGACAAAGAACACATAGAAATCCGCTGGTCCGCTGGGACGGCGGATTTTTTATAATTAATTAATAATTATTTTTAAGAAAAGTTGTTGACAATATATATGCTTAGTGATATTTTAGGGTAAGAAGATGTTAGCACTCCCCTACATCGAGTGCTAACAATCTGAAAAAAGGAGTGGGAAGGATGGAGCTGGATGAAAGGAAACGGAAAATATTGCAGGCCGTGATCCGGAATTATCTGGAGACCGGGGAACCGGTGGGCAGCAGAACCATTTCCAAGTATACCGACCTGAATCTCAGCTCCGCCACCATTCGGAATGAAATGGCGGATCTGGAGGAACTGGGCTACATCCTGCAGCCTCACACCTCCGCCGGACGCATCCCTTCGGACAAAGGCTACCGCTTTTACGTGGACAGCATGCTGGAGGACAAGGAGCGGGAAGTCGTGGAGATGAAGGAACTGCTCCTGGAACGGCAGGACAAGATGGAAAGGCTCCTGCAGCAGGTGGTCAAGGTGCTGGCGGACAATACCAATTACGCCACCATGATCTCCGCACCGAAGCCCCAGGGCAACAAGGTGAAATTCGTGCAGCTCTCTCAGCTGGATGACCATCAGATTCTGGCGGTCATCGTGGTGGAGGGCAACGTGATCCGCAACAACATCCTGGAGGTGGAGGAAAGGCTTTCCGAGGAAACCCTCCTGAAGCTGAACATCCTGCTGAACACCCATTTGAACGGCTTGTCTCTGAACGAGATCAGCCTGGGACGGATCGCCGCCATGAAGCAGCAGGCCGGGATCCACAGCGACATCGTGGGAAGGGTCATCGATGCGGTGGCGCAGGCCATTCAGGTGGAAGAGGATCTGCAGATTTATACCAGCGGGGCCAATAATATTTTCCGGTATCCCGAGCTGGCGGATCATCAAAAAGCCAGCGAGCTGATCGGCACTTTTGAGGAAAAGAGCGGTCTGAGCGATCTTCTCCAGGAGGCCCAGGAGGATGAGAACGGCAGAGGGATCCAGGTGTATATCGGCAGCGAGAGCCCGGTCAGCAGCATGAGGGACTGCAGCGTGGTGACGGCCACCTATGAATTGGAAGAAGGAATGCGGGGAACCATTGGAATCGTGGGACCTAAGCGGATGGATTATGACAAGGTGATCAACACGCTGAAAAATCTCCAGAACCAGTTGGATGAATTATACAAAGGGAAACGGTAAGGATTTCCCGGAAGTAAGGAAAGCGCCTGTCGGGCGCTGGAAGGGATGAAGACAACATGAGCGAGCTGGAAAAAGAAGTAAAGGAAGGAACGCCTCCGGAAGAGACTGGGGAAAAGCAGACCGGAGAAGCCCATAAAGCGGCAGAGACGCAGGATGGCGCAGAAGCTGAAACCGCTGGCAAGGGTGAAGCTGGCGACCAGGCCGGAGCCGAGACCGGTGCGCACGCAGGAAATGACGGTGCGGCCGGAAGCGGGGAAGAGAAGTCCGCAAGTGGCAGCACAGCCGGAACCGGCAGTACGGCGGGAAATGGCGGCCAGACCGGAACCGAGACTGGTACGCAGGCCGGAGCGGCCGAAACTGACGACAGGGTCGAAGATGTTGGCACAGCCGGAACCGGAGACAAGGCCGGGGGAACTGAGGCCGAGACGGATGAAGGCGAGGATGAGGCTTCGGAAGAGGAAGTCGATGGAACCGGCAAATCCGGGGCCGGGAAGGAACCGAAGGCCAGCTGGACGGAGCGCATGGCGGCCAAGAAGCAGGCCAAGCAGGACAAGAAGCTGGATCCTTTGAAAGAACGGATCGCAGAGCTGGAGGATCGCACCAAGCGGCAGCTGGCGGAGTTTGAAAACTTCCGGAAGCGATCCGAGAAGGAGAAGCAGGCCATGTTCGAGATCGGCGCCAAGAGCGTCATCGAGAAGATCCTGCCGGTGATCGACAATTTTGAACGGGGTCTGGCCACGGTGCCGGAGGAAAAACAGGAAGACGCTTTCGTTGCCGGGATGAACAAGGTTTACCGCCAGATGCTCACGGAGCTGGACAACATCGGCGTGAAGCCCATTGAGGCGGTGGGAAAGGAATTCGATCCCAATCTGCACAATGCGGTGATGCAGGTGGCCAGCGAGGAATACGAGGCCGGAGTAGTGGCCCAGGAGCTCCAGAAGGGCTATACCTACCGGGACAGCGTGGTGCGGCACAGCATGGTGGCCGTGGTGAGCGAATAAACGGCGGCGGGACAGAAGCCGAAGCGAAAACCACCGCAACCGGCGGTTGGCCGAAGCGAAATACTCTGAAATGGACGGCTGGCCGGAGCGGGACGTATGGCGATAAGGCCTGCGTGGAGCGGCGGACGGCAATCATGAAACGGACATTCACTTAAAATTTATAATAAATAGAAATCACAAAAAGAATTCAGGAGGGAAAAGCAATGAGCAAGATCATAGGAATCGATTTGGGAACAACCAATAGCTGCGTGGCCGTTATGGAAGGTGGCAAGCCCACCGTCATCGCCAATGCGGAAGGATCCAGGACCACCCCCAGCGTGGTGGCCTTCACCAAGACCGGTGAGAGACTGGTAGGAGAGCCTGCAAAGCGTCAGGCCGTGACCAATGCGGAGAAGACCATTTCTTCCATCAAGAGGGACATGGGCACCGACAGGGGCCGCAACATCGACGGCAAGAAGTATTCTCCTCAGCAGATTTCCGCCATGATCCTTCAGAAGCTGAAGGCGGATGCGGAGAGCTACATCGGCGAGAAGGTGACGGAGGCCGTGATCACGGTGCCCGCCTACTTCAATGACGCACAGCGTCAGGCCACCAAGGACGCCGGCAAGATCGCCGGGCTGGATGTAAAGCGTATCATCAACGAGCCCACGGCTGCGGCCCTGGCTTACGGCCTGGACAATGAAAAAGAACAGAACATCATGGTATACGACCTGGGCGGCGGTACCTTCGACGTGTCCATCATCGAGATCGGCGACGGCGTCATCGAAGTGCTGGCCACCAACGGCGACACCCATCTGGGCGGCGACGATTTCGACAACAAGATCATCAACTGGATGATCAGCGAGTTCAAGAGAGCCGAAGGCGTGGATCTGTCCGGGGACAAGATGGCCATGCAGAGATTGAAGGAAGCGGCGGAGAAGGCCAAGAAGGAGCTGTCCAGCGCCATGACCACCAACATCAACCTTCCTTTCATCACCGCCACGGCGGAAGGCCCCAAGCACTTCGACATGAACCTGACCCGTGCGAAATTCGATGACCTGACCAGGGACCTGGTGGAAAAGACCGCCATCCCCGTGCAGAACGCCATGAGAGACGCCGGGCTGACCAATGCGGATCTGGGCCAGGTGCTTCTGGTGGGCGGCTCCACCCGTATCCCTGCGGTGCAGGACAAGGTGAGACAGCTGACCGGCAAGGAGCCCAGCAAGTCCCTGAATCCTGACGAGTGCGTGGCCATCGGCGCTTCCATCCAGGGCGGCAAGCTGGCGGGCGACGCAGGCGCAGGCGAGATCCTGCTTCTGGACGTGACCCCGTTGTCCCTGTCCATCGAGACCATGGGCGGCGTGGCCACCAGGCTGATTGAGAGAAATACCACCATCCCCGTGAAGAAGAGCCAGATCTTCTCTACTGCGGCCGACAACCAGACCGCCGTGGACATCAACGTGGTACAGGGTGAGAGACAGTTCGCAAGGGACAACAAGTCCCTGGGCATGTTCCGTCTGGACGGGATCCCTCCGGCCAGGAGAGGCGTTCCTCAGATCGAAGTGACCTTCGATATCGACGCCAACGGCATCGTGAACGTGTCCGCCAAGGATCTGGGCACCGGCAAGGAGCAGCACATCACCATCACCGCCGGTTCCAATATGTCCGATGACGAGATCGAGAGAGCCGTGAAGGAAGCCGCCGAGTTCGAGGCTCAGGACAAGAAGAGGAAGGAAGCCGTGGAAGCCAGGAATGATGCGGATGCTTTCGTGTTCCAGACCGAGAAGGCTCTGGGAGAAGTGGGCGACAAGATCAGCGACAGCGACAAGACCCAGGTCCAGGCTGATCTGGAAGCCGTGAAGGCCATTCTGGAGAGGACCAAGGATCGTGAGATGAATGACAGCGAACTGGATGAGCTGAAGGCAGCCAAGGAGAAGCTGATGAACAGTGCCCAGAGCCTCTTCACCAAGATGTATGAGAACATGCAGCAGGCCCAGGGCGGCCAGCAGGCGGGCCCCGGCCCTGATATGGGAGGTGCCGGCAATTACGGCGGCAGCGCCTCTTCCTCCGGCCCTGACGATGACGTGATCGACGGAGATTTCAGAGAGGTATAAGAAATCTCGGGATTTGTGCTGCCGCACAAAGTCCCCTAAATTCAAATGCCGCCTGATCGGCGGCAGAATGCGAGGAAGGATGACGGAAGAGCCGCTTTGGCGGCGGAATGTGAGGAAAAATGGCAGAACAGAAGCGAGACTACTATGAGGTGCTCGGCGTAGAGAAAACTGCGGACGAAGCCGCCATCAAGAAAGCGTATCGTACTCTGGCCAAAAAGTATCACCCGGATATGAATCCGGGTGATGCTGATGCAGAGAAAAAATTCAAAGAGGCTTCGGAGGCCTATGCGGTGCTCAGCGATCCGGAGAAGAGGAGGCAGTATGACCAGTTCGGCCATGCGGCCTTTGACGGCGGCATGGGCGGCGCCGGAGGCTTTGACTTCAGCGGTACGGATTTCAGCGACATTTTTGGCGACATTTTCGGGGATTTCTTCGGGGGCGGCAGGAGCAGCCGTTCCTATGGCGGCGGAAATGGCCCCATGAAGGGCAACACGCTTTATACCAGTGTGCGGATTTCCTTCGAGGAAGCGGTGTTCGGCTGTGAGAAGACCATAGAACTGATGGTGAAGGAAACCTGTAAGACCTGTAACGGCTCCGGGGCCAGACCGGGGAGCAGCCCGGAGACCTGTCCCAAGTGCGGCGGCAAGGGCCAGGTGGTCTACACCAGGCAGAACATATTCGGCACGGTGCGGGAAGTGCAGCCCTGTCCGGATTGCGGCGGCACGGGCAAGATCATACGGGAGAAGTGTCCTGACTGCAGGGGTTCAGGCTATGTTTCCATGCAGAAGCGCTATGCGGTGAAGATCAAGGCCGGTATCGACAACGGTCAGGTGATCTTGATGCCGGGCCTGGGCGATCCGGGCCTGAACGGAGGCCCCAGAGGGGACGTGCGGGTGGAAGTGGTGGTGGGAAGACATCCCATTTTCCAGAGACAGGATATGAACATTTACTCCACCGTTCCCATGTCCTTCGCAGTGGCGGCCTTAGGCGGCGAGATCGTGGTGGATACCGTGGACGGCAAGGTGATCTACGAGGTGAAGCCTGGGACACAGACGGATACCAGAGTGCGTCTGAAAGGCAAGGGCGTGCCTTCCTTCCGGAACCCGGAAATTCGAGGGGATCATTATGTCACCCTGGTGGTGCAGGTGCCCGTCCGCTTGAAACCGGAAGCCAAGGAGCTGCTGCGGCAGTTTGACGAGGAGTCCGGCAACACCCTGAAGGCTGCGTCGGAAGCCTCCGGCGAGGACAAGGGAGACGGCAAGGGCAGAAAGAAGAAGTTTTTTAAATAAAGAGCCGGGCTGCGGCGTGGATGGAAAGGTGCTGTCTTTGGGGACGGCACCTTTTTTGATGGGGTTGTTTGCGGAATGCGGAGATATTTTGGGTTGTATTGGAGGGACGTTTTGTAGTATACTGATACTGTCATGAGAAACGAGTTTACAGCGAGGATAGAAGATGAAGTGGACGAGATTCAGGATTAAGACCATCACGGAAGCGGAGGACGTGATCATCAGCGCCCTCTACGACATCGGACTGGAGGGGGCCCAAATCGAGGACAGGATTCCCCTAAGCCCTTTGGAAAAGGAGCAGATGTTCGTGGATATCCTGCCGGAAGGGCCGGAGGATGACGGCATCGCTTACCTGAGCTTTTTCGTGGAGGAAAAAGAGGACGGCTCCCTGGAACTGGCGGGAGAACGGGTGGAGCGGGAGGAAGTCGGACGGCGGATCCGGGAACAGCTGGAAGAGGTCTCGGAGTGGATGGAGATCGGAGAGGGCTCCATTGCCGTGGACGAGACGGAGGACGTAGACTGGATCAACAACTGGAAGCAGTATTTTCACCAGTTCAAAATAGACGACATTCTGGTGATTCCTTCCTGGGAGAAGGTGGAGGCCGAAGAGGACGCCGGGCTGATTTTGCACATCGATCCGGGCACGGCCTTCGGCACCGGTATGCATGAGACCACCCAGCTCTGCATCCGACAGCTGCGCAAATACGTGAAGCCCGGGGCCCGGCTTCTGGACGTGGGCACGGGAAGCGGGATTTTGGCCATCCTGGCCTTGAAGTTCGGCGCAGGCTGCGCCCTGGGGACGGATCTGGACATTTGCGCCGAAGGAGCGGTGGCCCAGAACTGCGAGGCCAACGATATCGCCCCGGAGCGTTTTGAACTGCTGATCGGCAATATCATTACGGAAAAAGAAGTACAGGATCGGGTGGGATATGGGTGCTACGACATCGTGACCGCCAATATCCTGGCGGATGTGCTGGTGCCTTTGACTCCCGTGATCCTGCATCAGCTGAAGCCGGGCGGCATTTACATCACCTCCGGCATCATAGACGACAAGGAACAGACCGTGGTGGATGCGGTGAAGGCTG
Source organism: uncultured Acetatifactor sp. (assembly GCA_947625675.1). Taxonomy (GTDB): domain Bacteria; phylum Bacillota; class Clostridia; order Lachnospirales; family Lachnospiraceae; genus Acetatifactor. The sequence goes on along the minus strand of CANQPH010000003.1, from coordinate 70,353 downwards.
CGGGTCTGGAGGTGCTGGAAGTGACGTATCAGGGGGAATGGGTGAGCGTCACGGCCAGGAAGCCCATAAAATGAGGTATAAAGAGGGTTCGAGGGGAATGACGGAGCATCATTGCCCGGGAAGCTGTGCGTTGTCCGGAAAGCTGTAAGGAAAGGTTGGAACATCATTATGGAAAGAAGAGACAAAATCAATTATTATCTGGATCTGGCGGACGTGGTGTCCCAGCGGGGAACTTGTCTGCGCAGAAGGTATGGGGCGGTCATCGTGAAAAATGACGAGGTGATTTCCACGGGCTACGTTGGGGCCCCCCGGGGCCGCAAGAATTGCAGCGATTTGGGGTATTGTCTGCGCCAGAAGATGCAGATTCCCCGGGGCGAGCGCTATGAGCTGTGCCGCAGCGTCCATGCGGAGACCAACGCCATCATCAGCGCCTCCCGGGACAAGATGATCGGCAGCACCATGTACCTGGTAGGGAGAGAGGTGGCCACCGGCGAGTACATCAAGAATTCCTGCAGCTGTTCTATGTGCAAGCGGCAGATCATCAATGCCGGGATCGAGACCGTGATCATTCGGGACACTCAGGAGAAGTACAGGGTGATTCCGGTGCAGGATTGGATTGACAATGACGAATCCCTGGAGGGGACCTTCGGGTATTGATAGGTCGGGGGAATGAAAGATGTATCAGTTTTTCGTGGAACCGAATCAAATTTGCGGGAATCAGGCGACAATCCTTGGCGGAGACGTGAACCATATCCGCAATGTCCTGCGGATGAAAGCCGGGGATGAGATCCTTATAAAGAGTGATGTCCTGCGGGAATGCGGAAATGAAATGGGGCACAGGGGGCAGGACCATGTCCCGAACGCAGACCCGGGCTCCGCTTATCTGTGTCGGCTCGCCAGCCTGGAGGAAGACCGGATACTGTGCGAGGTGATTTCCGAAGTGGAGGATTTCGGAGAGCTTCCTGCCAGAATCCATCTTTTTCAGGGGCTGCCCAAGGCGGACAAGATGGAATGGATCATCCAGAAAGCGGTGGAGCTGGGGGTATATGAGATCGTTCCCGTTGCCACCCACCGCTGCGTGGTAAAGCTGGATGAAAAAAAGGCTTCCGGCAAGGTCGCCAGGTGGCAGGCCATTGCGGAAGCGGCGGCCAAACAGAGCAAAAGAGGGATTGTTCCCAGGATCGGCGGGGTGCTCCCCTTGGAGCAGGCCCTGAAAAGCGCTTCCGCCATGGATCTTCGCTGGATTCCCTATGAACAGGCCCAGGGCATGGAGCATACGAGAGAGTGCCTGTCCAAGTTGCGTCCTGGACAGGACGTGGCGGTCTTTATCGGTCCGGAGGGCGGTTTTGAAGAAGCGGAGATCCGGCAGGCCCTGGAACATGGAGTGGAACCCATCACCTTGGGGCGGCGGATCCTGCGGACGGAGACGGCGGGCCTGACCGTGCTGGCCTGGATTTTGTATCAGTTGGAACACTGATCCCGTCATCATTTTTCACCATTTCTAAAATATAGTTTCGCCATGGGGCAGGAAATTTTCTTCCTGCTCTATTTTTTATACCGCATAATGGATATTATGCAGTGAGTTTTTTCCCTTTTTCTATAGTATATATGGTGACAGGTCAAAAAAAACGTCAAAGTTGCGCACAATAATAGGTTATTTTTAAAAAAAATCATTTCTTTTTTGAGTTTTTCTTTTTTTCCCCCATTTTATTTGATACCACATAATATCCATTATGAGGTATGCGCAGAGGAATTGATAAAGAAGGGTTGACGATGACGCAAAAGGAATTGCGCAAGTTACGCCGTCAGGAGGTGCTCCAACTTTTGCTCGCACAGAGCGAAGAGTTGGAGCAGTTGAAGACTCAATTTGCAGAAACGGAGGACCAGCTGGAGCAGATGACCGCCAATTACGAGCGGCTGCGGAAGCGGCTGGACCAGAAGGACGCACAGATTCACGGACTCCGGGAAGTGATAGAAAAGCAGAGGACGGAGAGACGGATCCAGTTGGATGAAGCGGGCTCCATTGCCGAAGCGGCTTTGAGACTCAACCATGTGTTTGAAGCGGCCCAGAAGGCGGCGGAGCAGTATCTCTACAACATCCAGGCGAGACAGCAGGGACAGCCGGAGAACGAGTTCTGCCTGGAGGAAGAGCTTCAGGCGATCGATCGGCTGGATGCCGGCGAAGAGCAGGCCTGACGGTGCAGAATGGCGGGAGGAGATCCCCTCGATACGTGGGGTTAAGGGTATGGAAAAGAAGGAAACGTCTGTGGAATTTCCCAGCACTGATGCGATACGGGCGGAGCTGCAGAGAGAACAATACAAGAATAAATACGGGCGGGTGCTGAGAAGCACCGTGTTTTCCCTTTTGGTGGTGGCCGCTGCTGCGGCGCTGATCGCCGTCCTGCTGCTCCCGGTGCTGCAGATCACGGGAACCTCAATGTCCTCCACGCTGGAAGACGGGGACGTGGTGGTGGCTTTGAGCGGGGCCAAGTATCAGACGGGAGACGTGGTGGCCTTTTATTACAACAACAACATCCTCATCAAACGGGTGATAGCTACTGCGGGGGATTGGGTGGATATCGATGAAGAAGGCAACGTATATGTCAACGGGGAGGTTCTGGAAGAACCGTATTTGAGCGAAAAAGCTTTTGGGGATTGCAACATTGTCCTGCCCTACCAGGTGCCGGACGGGAGGAACTTCGTGATGGGCGACCACAGGGCGACCTCCATAGACAGCAGGAATACGGCGGTAGGGTGTGTCAGCGACGATTTGATTTTGGGCAAAATATTTATCAGGGTTTGGCCCCTGAGCGAATTGAAATGGATAAAGTAGAAAGTAACGTGATTTCACAGCGCAGTTTCGGGGAAGGGAGGTAGCGCAATGGAATCTTTCATTATGAAGCAGGCATCGAGATTCCTGCGTGAGCAGAAGAACAATAAGAATTGGCACAAAGTGATGGTTTGTCTGGCGGCGATTGTCATCGTGGGAGTCGTTGCGGCTCTGACCATGCCGGGACAGGCTTTGACGCACAAGGTGAAACTGCTGGTTTGTCATCAGGAGGTTCACCAGCATACGGCGGATTGCCTGAATGAAAAGGGAGACCTGGTCTGCGGTTATGCGGATTATTTGATTCATGCCCATAACGAGGATTGCTATGATGCGGAAGGAAATCTGGTCTGCACCCTCCCGGAGGTGTATCCGCATGAGCATGCTGCGGATTGTTATGATGAAAACGGTGCGCTGGTCTGCGGTTATACGGGGCATGAGATCCATCGGCACACGGCATCCTGCTACGATGAAAACGGTGCCTTGGTCTGCCATATCCCGGAGGCGGAACTGCATGAGCACACGGACGACTGCTATGAAGAGATATATCTCCTGATCTGCGGAGAGGGAACGGAAGACGGAGAAGGGGACGGTGCGGCCGAGAGCGCACAAGGCGAGATGCAGAACGGGGAATCGGACGACCTGATGGAGAAGGACGTTTCCGGCGGAGACGGAGAAGCTGCGCCCCATGTACATACGGAAGAGTGCTACGAAGTGGTCAAGGTCCTGACCTGCGGCAAGGTGGCGCTGCATACCCATGGTGAAGGCTGCTATGATGAGAACGGTGATCTGATCTGCGGCCTGGAGGAACTGCGGGAACACGTTCATAGTCAGGAAGAGGGCTGCTTCAAGATCGTGGAGCAGGAAGTGGAGGAAAGCGCCGAGACCGAAAGCGCCGAGACCGGGGAAAGCCAGTCCGAGGAAGACGAGGTGGACGGTGCGACGGTGAATGGCGTCCAGCCCGAGGAAGACGAGATGGGCGGCGAAGCGGACAATGGCGTCCAGTCTTCCGCGGAAGGAGAGCAGGCTCCGGAGAACGGGGAGACTGCAGGAAATGGCATCTATGTATGGGACGGCGGAGCTGCGGACGAAGGGAATTCTGCGGGAGACGGCCCGGAACTTTTCGAAGAAAACATCGTCTCCGGCGGAGATTGGGCTTCCGAGAGATCCGTATCGGATTCGGACAATGTGAGTTATACGATGACGGCGAACGAGGTTCCTAGCGCAGAAGAGCCTTATGTGTTGAGTGAGAAAAATAATCTGAAGCTTTCGCTGTATAGGGAAAAAGAGGATGGAAGCTGGGAACTGATTGTAGACAACACGCTGCCGGAAGATATTCTGGGCGAGCACGTTAAAATATCCGTTTCCTTTGAGAATGTACCCAGGGAGGAATTGCTGCAACGTGGCTGTACTATTACCTACAATCTGCCCGACGTGTTCAAGGATGCGGAGGTAAGCGGCGACGTGGTATCGGGGGGAGAAACGGTAGGACGGATTGAAGTCAAGGATGGTCAGGTTGTTCTGACGCTTAATCAGGAGTGGGTAGCCAAACAGGAAACGAACATACAGGGTTCTTTCGATGTGGTAGCCCGATTTGATTTGAAGGAGGTAGAGGAATCACGGCCCGGCGGTACCTTGGTAGGGGATTATACGATTGAAATAGGTGATGATACGGATATTTATGCAAAGTATTCGGACGTAGACATTAAGAAGGGGGTAAAATATGAAAGCTCGCTGGTAGAAGGTCCGGATGGGAAAAAGTATCTGGAATATACCGTAACCGTGACCGGCGGGGAATATGACGTGGAGAATATCGTCGTTACGGATACCATTACCGAAGGTGCGGAGTTTGTGGTAAAGGATGATGAGATATATAAAAACTGGAATGAGGCTTCTTCCCATCAAGGTGACGTGGACTATGAAGGTGGGACTATAACTGAGCAGAACGGAGTTCTGACTTGGAATATTCCAAAACTGAAAGCGGGAGAGACTCGAACACTCACCTATAGGGTGGAGGTGACGGACGATTTCGTGGATACGGGCATCGATCCTGGTTTTCATGCGAGTCCTGAACAGCTTCCGCAGCCCCACAATACCGTTACGAACAAAGCTTCCGTGACGGCGGATGGTAGGACGGATGCCTTTGATGAGACAACCAGTGAATTTTCGCCTAAGGCGAATGTGAACATGGTCAAGAATCACGTGAGTGAGAACGGTGTGACCTTGAACATGGATGATCAAGGATACTTCATTTCCTATGTGGTTTGGATGCAGGCTGGCAGTGATAATTCGGACGTATTGCACGCATTGAAACTATTTGATTCGTTGATAGATCTGCAGGATACTCCGACTGATTCGGCGCTTCTTCCTCATTTGCATTACGATGTGGATTCCTTTGAAATTGAACGTTTTAGCGAGAATGGGGAGAGAAGTCGGCTGCCATTTACAGTAACGGAGGAGGGGAAGGAACCAGAAGAAGGTCAGATCTGTTTTAAGAAAGACGATAACGAAAATATTACCGGCTTTATCTATGAGGCGGGTGACCTCGCTCCGGGTGAGAAAGTCCAAATCACCTATAAGCTGAGGATAGATCCGGAAGTCTTTGCAGACATAAATACATTTGGAAATCCCTTGCATATTGGCAATGCGGGCATAGTGGAAGACAAATTTGACACCCCGGTACAGAGATTTCAGAATGATGCCAACCTTGAGAAAAAGACCTGGGCTGAAAAACAGGATGGAGTACGGCAGGATAAAGCAGGTACCATTCAGATGGATTCCGATAAAGTTGTGGATCAGAATGGTAAGGTAATAGCAGAGGCTCCTGAGAGTTTTAAATATCCTGCGGGAAGTTATCTCTACCATGTCACGGCAAATGCGGAGGGTGCTTGGAACGTCTCTTCCGCAGTGATGAGGGATGAACTGGATCAGACCCATATGAAGTTCATCGGATACGTCCGGGTGGATGCTACCTATACGAATGAGGACGGAACCCAGAGTACGGAAACGGTATGGGTAAAGGTGGACGGTGGGAATAAATTTGAACTAAAACCGGAGATGCTGGGATTGCCGAATAAGCCTTGCTCTTATGAACTCTATTATTATGCGGAGCCTGTCAATATGGAGGGGGTTACCCATATCGTGGTGGACAATACCTTCTCCATGGGAGGCGACGTGTACTTTGGCAATGATGGAACGAAGCATCAACTGACCGGGGTGACTTCCAATGGTTCCGCCACGGTGGAAGGGTCCACGGGTTTCACGGCAGAGAAAATGGCCTGGTATTTTGACGATGCCATGAAACCGGCGGAAGCGGAGCAATGGTATACAAACGGCGCCGCCATGTATTGGGTGCTTGCGATTAACGCTACCGGCTTGCCGGAGGGCTTGAAGATTAAGGATGAATTGGGCAGCGATAACCAGGTGTTCCGAGGGGATGCCCTTGTCGGAGCATACCTGGCAAATGAGAAAATTGATTTTGAAAAATATCAGGACTACGAAGAGTTTGCGCAAAACTTTGCGCAAAACTATGAAGCTTCTCTGTTGAACGGCAGACGGAAGGAAAGTGCGGGCGGAGAAGGAACCGGCGGCGGAACGGATGGCGGAGAGGGAGCTGAACCGGACGTCTATGAGTGGTCTCTGGAGGATGGCGGGAAATCCCTTCTCATTCAGATACTTCGAGAACTGAAGCCTGACAAAGAGAAGGAGAACTTGTATTTATACTTTATTGTAAGAAGCGATGTGACCAAGGTTCCCGTGAAGGATGCTTCCGAAACTTATATGAATGACCTTTTGACGGGAGAGGATGAACATTTGATTCCCGATGGAGGGGCCCAATATACGAAGTACGGCAGCGATGGCGTTTCTAAAGAGGTTTACGGGGTTCACGTCTGGGATGAGGAAAAGGGACAAGTGACGGATATTGCAGGCAGTTCCATCTCTGCTGGAAATTTTGGGTTGTTTAGGGAGAGCGGCTTGTATGTGTCCTGGAGCGTTAAGGTGAACACGGCGAAGAATTTGAAAGGTAAGATTACCGTGGTGGATACTTTGCCGCCAGGTTTGGAGTTGGCGGGGATTCGGGCTGCTTCGCCGGATAGTAATATACCGGCTGCAGCGGAACCTGAGGAGAGCTTCTTTGTGGATGGAAAAGCCAGCTGGACTCTTCATCCTGCAACCAACGATGAGATAAATGGTGAAAATTATTATACCAAGCTGGACGAGGAGGGAAATCAGACCGTATGCTGGGCCTTGGATTTTGGTGAAGGAGGCAAAGAAACGGTAGATTTCCGAGTGGTCTGTCGGGTCACGGATCCAGAGATTCTGCAGGGAGGTGTGGAAAAGGAATTAACAAACCAAGTTACGATTTATAACGGCGAAGATTTGGAGAAACCGTTAGATCAAGATAGGGCTACGGTTGAAATCCAATCGGTAGAATCCCTGAGTAAGGAGATGCTGGAGACTCCTACCGATGAAGCGAAAGCGGGCGAGATTACCTTCTACATCACGGTAAACGAATTGAATACGGATCTCGGAACAGAGGATGGAACGATAACGGTGATCGATGAAATGAATGCCGCTCTTACCTTCAATCCGGATAGTATAAAGGTGTATAGGGCCAATGGTATTACTTTGGAGGCTCTGAAAAAGCTTTCTCCTGAGGAAAAGAAAGCTTATGAGCTTGAAGAAGGAAGCTGGAAATATCGTTTTGAGACACCTGGAACTACAGGGGATTCGGAAGATGCCGGTACCGTGGTCATGGTTACGGTTCCGGATGATCAGAAGCTCTATATTGAGTACACTACCCGGGTATACGTGGCCCCTGGAGTACAGGTTGCTTTTAGCAATATAGCTCATTATGAGGGACAGCAAGCTCCACAATCGGGCATCGTGGAAAAGGACGATTTTACTTATGAAGTCGCAGGCCAAATAGCGGGTCAGCCACAGATCACCATTACGAAAGTAGACGTGGATGATGGGCAGAGATTCCTGCCGGGCGCTAAATTTGACATAACGGAAGTCGCTCGTTATATCGAGGAGAGTGGTGAGTTCGAATCGATATCGGATCCCCAGGTGATTCACGCAAAAACTGGTGAGCAGGGCAAAGCGGTGATAGCTAGTGGCTTGGAATTGAATACGATTTATCGCTTGGTTGAGACGAAAGCTCCCGAAGGTTATAAAAAGGATGACATAGTAAAATATGTCATATTCATCAATGATAATGAGGTTGCGGGAAAACTGGAAAATGTTGGATATAATGTGGATGTCGTGAATGTGTACGCTAACGCAAATTATTCGGTATCTGTTTTGAACACCCCGTACCGGATCAGCGTGAACAAATTCTTCATTGACGGTCAGACGGGGCAGACGCTGAAAAATTTCAGCGGAACCGTGAACGGAACCTATTGGTTCGGCTTATATGAAATGGTGGATGGCGTCAGGGGCAATGAACCTATAGACAAAATTTCAATCGAGGTGTCAGAGGAGAGCGTTTGGCCGCTCAGTGCAACCTTTGTAACTCACTTGTCGCCGGGAAAGACCTATGGCGTGTATGAGCTGGACGGCGAAAACGGGAATCCCATTGAGGACTCTGGAAGATTCTACTTGAACGGAGAATTGTATCAGGTGGGATATGGCGGCGGCAATGGCAACGGCGGCAATGGCAACACGAATCTTTTCATAGAACAGGGCGATGTCAAGGTGACGGTTTCCAACACCTGGCTCCCTCAATATGAATTGCCCAAGACCGGTTCCATAGGCACTGCGGGCTTTACCGCAGGGGGACTGACCTTGATGTCCTTGGGAGCGTTGTTCCTCGTAAGCGGTATCGTAAACCGCAGAAGGAGGAAAGATTGGAAATAGCCGTTCGGCTATTTCCAATCTCGGGATTTGTGCTGCCGCACAAAGTCCCCTAAATTCAAATGCCGCCTAATCGGCGGCAGAGTGCGAGGAAAGATGCCATAACTGAAACAACAAAACATGACGGTGCAATATAAAACAAAGCAAAATAAAAGGAGAAAGGGAAGAAGAAATGAAGAAGATGAAAAAGTTAGCCAGCTTGCTGCTGGCGGTGGTCATGGTAATGGCCATGGGAATGACGGCGATGGCAGCGGAGGCGGGAACATCGGAGAAGAAAACGGATTTGAAGGTCACGATCTCCAATGTTCCGGGCGATGGCTATCAGTATGAAGCCTATCAGATTTTCAGTGGCGAGGTGTCTACGCTGGAGGGGAAGTCCGTATTGGTAAACATCGATTGGGGCGACGGCATTGAAGTAAATGATACATTGTTGGGGCAATTAAGGGTTTTGTTCGCAATTCCAGATTCAGAACCCGTAACTGCCTATGGCGTGGCCAGCAAACTGAATGGATTGGAAGATGATCACGATAACGCCGAGTTATTTGCACAAATCATTGCGGATCATTTGAAATCGACGTCAAAAAAAGTGAATGATACTGCTCCGGAAGTGGTGAATGGAAAATATACCTACACCATTTCTGGCCTGACTTCCGGTTATTACTTCATTAAAGATGCGGATCAATCAGTGGGAGAGGGCGAAGCCTATACCAAATTTATCTTGAGCGTATTGGATGAAGATGCGAAAGCGGTGGTTAAGACCCAGGTTCCTACGGTTGATAAGCAAGTGCAGGACGAGGGAAATAATGCGGAAGCGGGTGCAGTGGATGGCTGGGGAGAGACGGCGGATCACGATCTGTATGAGACTTTCCAGTTTAAACTGATCGGTGAGCTGCCTGAGGATCCCGGTTTCAAGTATTACGATACTTATAAGATGGTGTTCCACGATACCATTGCCAAGGGAATAGACTACCTGGGGAACATGAATGTGACCGCCACTTATACGGATCTGCAGGGTGTTCTTCAGAAAAATAAACAGGTGGAAGAAAATTACTATGTGGTTTCTGAGCCGGTTACGAATGAGGAGACTGGCATCACCACGTTTGACGTAACCTTTAACGACCTGAAGGAATTCTGCGATATCACCAAGGGAGTTACGATAGAAATCACCTATGACGCCCAACTGACGGAGGACGCAGTGGTTGGCGACGTAGATGTCAATACCAACAAGGTGTATTTGGAATATTCCAACAATCCCAATGTCTCTACGGATATGGGACGGGCGACGGAAGATACGGTCTATGTGTTCACCTATGAGATGAAGAATCAGAAGGTGGATGGAGACGTGGAAGAGCAGGATGGAACCCATCCCGCCCTGGCCGGAGCGAAGTTTAATTTAAAGAACGGCAATATGGTTCTTTGGTTTGTAGAAAAGTCAGATACGGATGAGAATGGGAATCAGATTACATATTATTCCCTGGCGACCGAAGGAACCAAGGGTGCCACTCAGGTTTTGGTATCCGGAAGCGATGGCAGATTTGACGTTCGGGGCTTGGATGCCGGAACCTATACCTTGGTGGAGACGGAGGCTCCTGCCGGATATAATAGACTGGCGACTGCTGGCATTACGGTGACGATCGAGGCGACACATAGTGAGACGACTGGTGAAAACCAAAAGGCGGCGTATACTGATATAACGATGACGAACAGTGACAACGGAGACGATTCTGTCACCGAGAACATCATTGTGAACCACAGGGGCGTCACCCTTCCCGAGACTGGCGGCATCGGCACTACGATTTTCTACGTGGTGGGCAGCATCCTGGTGCTGGGAGCCATTGTCCTGCTGGTGACCAAGAAGCGCATGAGCAAGGAATCTTAAGGATTCCGGCTCGGCGGAAAGCTCGAATGAAAAAGAAATAGGCGTTGCTTCGCCGCTCCGGCTCCCCTCCCTGTGGGGAGGGGCCGGTGCGGTGAGGAACCTGAAAACAATCAGGAATTAGTATACATTGGTAGGGAGTGTCCTGAAATGAAGAAATTTCTCAAAAAGCATTGGACGACGATTGTGTTGCTCCTGATCTTATGCGCAGGGCTTTGCCTACTGTTGTATCCTACCGTCAGCGACTGGTGGAATTCCATGCACCAGTCCAGGGCCATCGCTTCTTACGTGGAAGCGGTGGAGAACATTTCCGGGGAAGAGGGAAACGCTCTGCTGGAGGCGGCAGAAAAATACAACGAGAAGCTGGCCCTGGAAGGCGTGAAGTTTGAACTGTCCCAGGAGGAGCTGGAAGAATATAACAGTCTGCTGGATCCTACGGGGACCGGCGTCATGGGATATATTCAGATCCCGGCCATCGATGTGAACCTTCCCATTTACCATGGGACGGACGAAGCGGTCCTCCAGATTGCCGCAGGGCACCTGGAGGGGACGTCCCTTCCCATCGGGGGAGAAAGCACCCATGCCGCCATTTCCGGCCATCGGGGCCTGCCCTCCGCCAGATTGTTCACCGATCTGGACAAAGTGGTGGAAGGAGATATTTTTACCATAACCATATTGGGCCAGGTGGTGACGTACATGGTGGACCAGATCCGGATCGTGCTCCCTTACGAGGTCTCCGAACTGTCCATCGAGAAGGGGAAGGATTACTGCACGCTGATCACTTGTACCCCCTATGGGGTCAATACCCACCGGATCCTGGTCCGGGGAACCAGAATAGAAAACATCAGAGAGGCGGCGGCAGTCGTCAACGAAGCGGTGCGGATCCCTTCCTATCTGGTGATGCCCGCAGTGGGGATCCCCCTGTTGTTTGTGGTGCTTGCCATAATGCTGATTTATTACAGCTTCAAGCCCGTCCGACGGGATCAGAGGCGATTGGTGGAAGAGTTCCGCAAAGGGATGGAAGACAAGTAGAGTCTATGAGGAGGAAATGCTTATGCGAAAAAGTGATTTGAGCCGGAGGGGCGGGGCTGTGAATCATAGGGAGCGCCGTGCCCTGGCGCTGGCATTGACATTGGCACTGACGATTGGGGCGATGGTGCAGACCTTTTCCATGACGGCGCAAGCGGTGGATCTGGAGAAAGGCTGCTCTTTGAAGATTCGCCCCGGCAGCGAAGAATTTACCCAGGATTTGACGGGCGGGGACGGGAACCATGTGGTGTTCGATCTGTATCAGATTGCGGATGCGGTGGAAGAGAGCGGTTACGATGCCTATCGTTTCGCAGTGCGGGAGGATTTCGCAGGATTGACCCTTCCGGAAGAGACGGACGACCAGACCTGGAATGTCCTGGCCCAGGAGGCGGCCAGGATCGCCCTGTTGGAGAAAGGGGTGGAACCGGTGGTACGAGGGCTTCAGCCCGGGGAGGAAGCGCACCTGGATTCCGGAGAACTCCTGTCGGCCGGTTTGTACCTGATCATCGCCCGGGATGCGGAAGCGGAAGACTACGTGATCACGGTTCCGGCGGAGGAAACGGAGGGTGCGGCCGAGGACGCTGACCCGGAAAGCGCCCGGGAACAGATTTTCACGGTTGCCCATTCCGAGGAATATCTTTATACCTTCCGGCCGGAATTGGTGGCCCTTCCTTCCAAGGAAGCGGAGGACGGCGTCGTGAGCAGTGCGAATTCCGGTGAATGGCTTTATGAGATGGGGATTTCCCTGAAGCCGTCCCGGGAGCTCCGTCTCGGCTCCCTGGAAATTGTGAAGACCTTGCTTGCTCACGAGTCTTTGGGGGGACACGGGGAAAGAGAAAAGGCGACCTTCGTTTTTTCCATCGAAGCCATGCTGGACGGAGAGAGGGTGTACAGCGACGTGGCGGCGCTGACCTTCTCCGATGCGGGAAGCCAGTCCCTCCTGATCGAGGGGATACCCGTGGGGGCCGAGGTGACGGTGACGGAGGTGTATTCCGGTTCCTCCTATGAACTGACGGCGGAGGGGGTCCGGAGTGCGGTGATTGCGGCGGATCAGGTGGTCTCCGTGTCCTTTGAGAACGAATACACTTGGGAGGATCGCAGCGGAAGCGGCATCCAGAACCATTTTGAATACGAGGAAGAGTCCGGCTGGAGCTGGACCAGGCAGTGAGTAAGGAGGGCCATCGGATGAAGAAGATTGGCGTTGTTCTGGCAGCCCTTGCGGCGGTGGTGGCGATCGGGTCCGGCACGGGAGTCGCCTGGGCTTATTTTACCACCTATGCGGAGGCCCAGGGCGGACAGAATCTGGAACTGGGAGACTGGACGGAAATAGAGGAAGATTTCTATGACTGGACCAAGCATGTGTCGATTGTCAGCGAACCGGGTTCCCAGCCCGTCTATATTCGGGCGAAAGCGTTTTGCGGCGGCGACTATCTCCTGGAGTACTCCAGCGAAAGCGGCAAATGGGAGCCGGGCGGGGACGGTTACTATTACTATGGCGATATCCTGAACGGCGGAGAGACTGCGGAAGAGCTGCTCGTCAGGATTCAGGGCATCCCGGCGGACGAAGAACTGGAGGACGGGGACAGCTTCAACGTGGTGGTGATCTATGAGAGCGCACCGGTTCGATACGGTGCGGACGGAACGCCCCTGGCCTCTTTGCTGCAGGGAGAGCCGAATCCCGAGATATGGTCGGCGCCCCTGGTGACGGGAGGTGTCCAATGAGGAAGGAAAAAAGTGCGGTGACGGGAGGTGACGGGCGATGAAGAAGGAAACAAAGCATAATGGAATCGGAGGAAAGCTGAAAAAAATCTTTTGCTCCCCGGTGGGAACCGCAGGTCTGTTCCTCCTGGCGGTAGCGCTGCTCCTGTCCAGTTCCATCGGCGGGGCGAGGGCCGCTTTGACCTACAACAGCTCCACCTATGCGTCGCAGATTCAGATGGATGACATCGGCGTGACCTTGGAGGAAAACGGGTCACCCGTCGCCTGGAGAAATTATGACAAGGAAAACAGGGACGGCACCTGGGACGAGCGTACCGGCGTCCTGCTGAGCGGCATGTTGGCCGAGGGCGAGGAGCTGAAGGTCGGCCAGGTTTACCCGGAGGTCCTGACGGTGCGGAACACCGGCACCATCAATCAATACGTCCGGGTCAGCATTTATAAATATTGGATGGTGAAAAAGACGGCAAGCGACGGCACGGTGACCTACGTCAAGGGAGAAGGGGACGGGGAGAAGGATTCCCAGGATCTGGATCCCGCCCTGATCGATCTGCATCTGCTCTGTGATGCCACCGGCGTGAACAATGGCTGGCTGCTGGATAAGGCGTCTTCCACCGATGAGCGAACCGTGCTCTACTACAGCGGCCTGGTTTACAGGACGCCCGGGGAAGAGGATCCGGAAGAGGCGGGCCCTTGCGTGACGGAGCCTTTTGCGGACACGCTGACCATTGACGGGGAAGCCGCCAGACGGGTGAGCCAGGAGATCCGCAAGGAGGGCGGCAGGACGACGATTACCACCGCTTATCAGTACGATGGGACTCGGTTCCAGCTGGAGGTGCGGGTGGATGCGGTGCAGGAGCATAATGCGCCGGACGCCATCCTGAGCGCCTGGGGCCAGAAAGTCGCCGTGGAAGACGGCACGTTGCGGCTGCTCGACGGGGCGCAGTAAGGAGGTTGCGGGAATGAGGAAGATGAAATGTGATCTGGGGTGGACGAAAACACCGCTCTTGAGCCTGGCCGCCCTCTGCCTGGCGCTTGCGGCAGGGTTGTCCTGGAAGCCGGGGGTCCTGACGGCCCGGGCCGAGACCTCTTATGGCGGGTCGGATTGGACGGTGACGTTCACGGCAGGAGAGAATCCTGTCCTGGACAGCAATTTCAAAACCCAGGATTTGGTAGATGTGGTCACGGGCCTGCAGCCCGGCGATACTGCGGTCATTGTGGTGAATCTGAAAAATGAGAACGATTCCGCCACGGATTGGTACATGACCAACGAGGTGCTTTCTTCCCTGGAAGAGAGCGTGGATAATGCGGGCGCCGCAGGGGGCGCTTATACCTACATCCTGGATTACACGGACAAGGACGGTGTGGTCAACACTCTTTTTTCCAGCGACACGGTGGGCGGCGAACAATCGGAGGAAGATATTGAAAACGCCGGAGAGGGTCTGCACGAGGCCACGGACAGTCTGGAGAATTATTTCTATTTGGATACCCTTGAAAAAGGAGAAAGCGGCTCCGTCACTCTCCAGGTATCCTTGGACGGGGAGACGCAGGGCAACGCTTATCAGGACACCTGGGCGCAGCTGCAAATGAATTTTGCGGTGGAGCTCTCCCGAAATGCGCCGGCTTCGACCACGAATACGACGACGCCGTCGGAGACTCCTTCGCCTTCTTCGCCCAGCTCTGCCGCCGTGGAATCCCATATCGCACCGGTGCAGACCGGAGACGAGAGCCTGCCCCTGCCGCTTTTGATCGGCTTGACCGTTGCCGGGGCGACGCTTATGGCTTTCGCCCTGGTGAACCTTAGGAGAAATCGGAAGGAGGGGAAAGAATGAGACCTTGGAAGCAGCGATTTTTTCCCATTGGCGCCAGATGCCTGGCCCTGGCCTGCGCTCTTTGCCTGGTTCTGGGCATGATGGTGAACTGCGGTCTGGAGGCCCGGGCAGAAGGGTACACATACACGGTGAGATTTTATGCCGGTAAGCAGGGTTCGATCCATAACGGCGATACCCTGAACGTGATCCGGGACGGGGCCCTGACCCAGATCCGGGGAGTGGATCCCGACGGAAAGGGCGAGGTGCTGGTATATGAAGGCCTGATGAGGGGCGATACGCTGATTTTCTATCAGGAGATGGCGGAACCCTCTGACGGGAGCAAGTATTATGTCAAGGGCATCCGGGAAAGCGGCATGGACAACAGCACCGTGTCCCTGAACGCTTTTACCGTGACCGAGGACCAGGATTTCGTGGTGGCCTATGGGATCAGCGGCGACCTGGTATCCTATCAGGTCAATTACGTGGAAGCGGGAACCGGCGCAGAGCTGGCGCCCAGCCGCACCTACTATGGCAACGCCGGCGACAAGGCGGTGGTGGCCTATCTGTATATCGAAGGGTACCAGCCGCAGGCCTACAATATTGGAAAGACTCTGGTCAAGGGCGAGAGCAATGAGATCAATTTCGAATACACCAGGATTCAGACTCCGGCAGCTCCCGCACAGCCCGGGACGGTTCAGCCCGGGGGGACGGAAGGAAACCCGCCCGGCGGGGAAGCGCAGCCTGGCGGGGAAGGCCAGCAGGCTGGAGAAGGCCAGCCTGGGACCGGAGTGATCGATCAGGGCGGCACCAACTTTGACGATGCGGGGGGCGCAGGCGGGGAAGCCCAGCCCGGCGGCCAGGATGCCAATCCTGACGACGTGGAAATCGACGAGAATGACACGCCTTTGGGCCCTGACGAATACCTGGACATTGACGATCAGCAGGTGCCCCAGGCGGGAGGGATTGTGCCGGGACAAAGTGACAGGCCTCTCCAGATAGGCAATGACGCGGTGCGGATAAATCTGGCGGCCAATGCGGTGGTGGCGGCGATTTCCGCCGGATGCATCCTGACGGGGTTCTTCCTGCTCTTGAAATTCGGAAGGAAGCGGGAAAAGAAAAAGGATGAGTAAGGGACGGAAAAGCGGCAAAACCGGCGGCTTCGTTCCCTTCCTCTGCAATCTGCTGGGAACGCTGATCCTGTTGTCCGTGATCCTTTGCGCCCTGCCCGTGACGGTTCCCCGCTTCCTGGGCTATGAGATCTACAGCGTGGTGAGCGGGAGCATGGAACCGGCGATCCCCGTGGGAAGTCTCCTATACGTGGAGCATGCGGAACCCGAGGATCTGCCGGAAGGGGAGGTAATCGCCTTTCGCAGCGGCAATTCCGTGGTCAGCCACCGCCTGGTGCGCAACAACAGGGTGGAGGGAGAGCTGACCACCAAGGGGGACGCCAATGCGGGAGAGGATCTGAATGCGGTGCCCTATGGGGATGTGATCGGGAGGGTGACGTATCACGTTCCGGTGTTGGGACGGCTGTTGTTTTTGTTTACCAACGACATCGGGAAGCTTTACGTGATTTGCTTTGCGGCTTCCGGGGTAATGCTGAACCTTCTGGCCAGCGTGCTGCGTTCCAGGAGAAGGACGGACGGGTAAAGGAGGAAAGGTTATATGGGGGGGGGTGGATGTCCTGGAGAATGAATTGCATATGAATACCCTGGGGAATTTTTCCCTGGAATGGAATGGAAAATCCCTGCTGAGCGACAAGAAATCCAGAGAGTCCCAGTTTATCTACCTGATGCAGATCATCCTGCACTATCGGCGTACCGGGATCGAGAAGGGCAAGGTGGAAGAGTATCTCTTCGGGGACAAGGAGCTTGCCAACGTCCATCATACCTTGCAGAGCGTTCTCTACAACGCCAAGAAAAGCTTGAGAAAAATGGGATTGCCGGAAATGGATTACTTTAAACAGCGCAAGGGAGTGATTTATTGGACCGATCAGATCCCTGTGACGGAAGACGGGGACTGGTTCGAGAGTCTTTGTGCCCGGGCGAACGAGGAAGAAGATCCGGATCGGAAAAGGGAGCTGTTTTTAGAGGCCTGCCAGGTTTACAAAGGAGAGTTCCTGCCCATGCAGAGCGGGATGATCTGGGTGGCCCAGGAAGCCAGAAGGTATCGGGAGAGGTTCTGCGAATGCGTGGAATCCGCCCATATTCTCCTGCGGCGTTCCGGGGATTTCGAAAGGATGAGAGAGTTGGGACTGTATGCGTCCCAGATCCAGCCCCTGGCGGATTGGGAGGTCATCACCATGGAAGCCATGGTCGCCGAGGGCCGTTTCGAGGAAGCCCAAAGGTTCTACGAGGATACCGTGGACTATTATTTTCAACAACAGGGACTGAAACCTTCCAAACAATTCACCTCTTTTTACCAGAAGTTGGGGGAACAGATCCAGCACAGACACTCCACTCTGGAAGAGATCCAGACCGAATTGTCCGAAGAATGCGGAGAGGAAGGGGGAGGTTCGGGAGGATTTCTTTGTACCTATCCCGTGTTTCAGGGGATTTATCAGCTCCTGGAACGGATGCTGGAGAGAGGCGGCCAGTCGGTCTATCTGATGCTGTGCACCGTGGTGGACTGCAAGGGGAACCCCATGCGGGGAGGTTCCATGCTGGACGAGCTTTCCGAACGGTTGGAACAGGCTATTTTGAAATCAGTCCGCCATGGCGACGCCGTGAATTGTTATGGAAAGGGACAGTATTTGATTCTCCTGACCAACGTCACCAGGGAAGGCTGCAAGGTTATTCAGAAACGGATTAACAGTCAATTTATCAGAGGCAGGCAGCGTACCAGGATCCAGTATTATGTGAGCGATGCGCTTCGTCCCTTTGATGTCCGATGATGGCGCATGGAAAAAAAGGAGGAAGCGCGAGTGAATCAGACACAATGGTATATTGGCGCACCCAACGGAGTGATCCTGTGTGTGGAGAAGATCCGGGACAAACGGATGGAAGGGGTTTTTTATCATTCTTATGATAAATGCGCCGTGCCGTTTTCCAATATGGATCAGATGCTCTTTGAATTAGACCAGTTCTATGACAGTATTGATTTTCCCCAGCGTACCCTCCGGGAGCGAAGCTTTCGGGCGGAGGGAAAGGAAACCGCCAATCAGAGACGGGTGGCGGAAAAGATAAAACAAGAGAGGTTGAAAGTTATGAGTGACGAGCAGCTTTTAAGCAAACATGGAGATCTTGGAACTTTTATCATCAAGGTACAGCATCGTCAGAA
Organism: uncultured Acetatifactor sp.; assembly: GCA_947625675.1. Lineage (GTDB taxonomy): Bacteria > Bacillota > Clostridia > Lachnospirales > Lachnospiraceae > Acetatifactor. Next base: position 51,959 of record CANQPH010000003.1, on the reverse strand, counting down.
CAGCAGCTGGCAGGGACGCATCACCTGGATGGAAAAGAACAAAACTCTGTATTTTCGGTCCATTTGGGAAATGATCAAGCTGATTGCCAGCGCCCTGGACACGGTCAGCGCACAGGAAGAGGAACCAAGTATCCCGTCCTGGGGAGACTGATGGCGGGACGGGGGGATTGAGGAAAGGCTGGGGGAGCAGGAACCCGGAGGGGAAATTTTGTGTTTCCTTCCGGGTCTTTTTTGTTTCCCGCAGGATTTTGTCGCCGGGAATATCGGGAAACTTTTTGAAATATCGAGGGACAGGCAGTTTTTGCGTGCAAAATTTTGGGAACGTGTTATAATGTAAAAGAATCCTTCTTTTTTTGCATTCGGAAAAAGGGATGGAAAACACGCAATTCCCGTTTCCGGCATATTTTAATAAGGAAGCGGAAAGAGGAGAATATCTTCATGGAAGTTTATCTTGATAATTCCGCCACTACGAAAGTGTTCCCGGAAGTGGCGGAGCTGATGACGAAGATCATGTGCGAGGATTACGGGAATCCTTCCAGCCTTCACAGCAAGGGCGTGCAGGCGGAGCAGTATCTTCGCTATGGTACCCAGACCCTGGCCCGTCTCCTAAAGGTGGGGGAAAAAGAGCTGTTGTTCACGTCAGGAGGGACGGAGTCCGACAACCTGGCCCTGATCGGGGCCGCCAGGGCGAACAGGAGAAGGGGCAGCCATATCATTACCACCCAGATCGAACATCCGGCGGTGCTCAGGACCTGCGGAGAGCTGGAAAACAGCGGCTTCCGGGTGACTTATCTGCCTGTGGACCGCAGCGGGCGCATCCGTCTGGAAGATCTGGAGCGGGCCATGACCCCGGATACCATCCTGGTGTCCATCATGCATACCAACAACGAGGTGGGCTCCCTTCAGCCCATTGCGGAGGCGGGGAGCCTGATCAAGAGGAAAAATCCCTGCGCCCTGTTCCACGTGGACGCAGTGCAGGGCTTCGGCAAGGAAAAGCTGTATCCCAAGCGGATGAACGTGGATTTGCTGTCCGTCAGCGGCCACAAGATCCATGGGCCCAAGGGTGTGGGGCTTCTGTATGCGGGAGAAAACGTGAAGCTGAGTCCCATCCTGTTCGGCGGGGGGCAGCAGAGGGGCTTGCGTTCCGGCACGGAAAACGTGCCCGGCATCGCCGGACTGGCCAAGGCGGCGGAGCTCGTGTACGGCCATATGGAGGAAGACGTGCAGAGGCTGTACCGGCTGAAAAAAATGCTGATAGAAGGGGTTCTGTGCCTGGAAGGGATCCGGATCAATGCCCTGCCGGAGGGACGGGTGGAGGGAACCGCTCCCCACGTGACCAGCATTTCCATAGCGGGGGTGCGCAGCGAGGTCATGCTCCACGCCCTGGAGGAACGGGGGATCTATGTGTCGGCGGGCAGCGCCTGTTCCGCCCATAAGCCCCAGCCTTCCGAGACCCTGAAGGCCATGGGGGTGGACAAAAATCTCCTGTCCTCCACCCTGCGGTTCAGCACCTCTATTTTTACCACGGAAGAAGAAATCCACTATACTTTGCAGCAAATGTATGATATGATTCCTATGTTGAGACGATATACCAGATATTGAAAAGAACGGCGGGACGTTAGCATGTATCATTTTACGGCTTTTTTGATCAAATATGCCGAGATCGGCGTGAAGGGGAGGAACAGGTATCTGTTCGAGGATGCCCTGGTGCATCAGATCAAGTTCGCCCTGAAAAGCTGCGACGGCAGGTTTTACATTCACAAGACCCAGGGGCGCATCTACGTGGACGCCCAGAGCGATTTTGACTATGAGGAAGTGGTGGGGCGCCTGCAGCAGGTCTTCGGCATATCCGGCATCTGTCCCGTGGCCTATGAGGAGGATGAAGGCTTTGAAAAGCTGTGCGAAAAGGTGATCGGATACCTGGCGGAGGTTTATCCGGATCGTCATATGACCTTCAAGGTGGTGGCCAGGCGGGCGAGGAAGGATTATCCCCTGGACTCCAATCAGATCAATGCGGATCTGGGAGAGGCCATTTTGAACGCTTATCCGGAGATGAAGGTGGATGTGCACCATCCGGATGTGTTTCTGAATATCGAGGTTCGGGAAAAGATTTATATTTATTCCCAGGTCATTCCGGGGCCGGGAGGGATGCCGGTGGGAACCGGGGGCAAGGGGATGCTCCTGCTTTCCGGCGGCATCGACTCCCCCGTGGCCGGGTACATGATCGCCAAGAGGGGCGTGAAGATCGATGCGGTGTATTTCCATGCGCCGCCCTATACCAGCGAGAGGGCCAAGCAGAAGGTGGTGGATCTGGCCAGGATCCTGTCCCGCTACTGCGGTCCCGTTTATCTCCACGTCATTAATTTTACGGATATCCAGCTGTATATCTATGAAAAATGTCCTCACGAGGAGCTCACCATCATCATGCGCCGTTACATGATGCGGATTGCGGAGCACATCGCCAAAGAGACGGAGTGCCTGGGGCTGATCACGGGCGAGAGCCTGGGCCAGGTGGCCTCCCAGACCATGGCTTCCCTGGTGTCCACCAACGAGGTGTGCACCCTGCCCGTGTACCGTCCCCTGATCGGCTTCGACAAGCAGGAGATCGTGGAAGTGTCCCAGAAGATCGGGGCTTTTGAAACCTCCATTCTGCCCTACGAGGATTGCTGCACCATTTTTGTGGCCAAGCATCCCGTGACCAAGCCCAATGCGAAGATCATCCGCAGGCATGAACAGAATCTGGAGGAAAAGATCGACGAGCTGGTGCGGACCGCCCTGGAGACGAAGGAACTGATTGTTGTGGAGTGAATTTTGTGCTTTCCGTATTGTCGGGAAATGCTTTGTGTCTGGCTTCCCGGCAAGCCGATGAGGTTGTGGCACGATTGGTCCGTTGTCCAATGAGAGCGTCGCTCGATGAGGCCGTCACTTGATGGGAACTGACGGGCGATGAGGCTGTTGCCCAATGAGGCCCGGCAGCCGTTGGGTTGCAGCGGACGCAGGTGCAGAGGACGGAGTTGCAGATTGAAAAACGGCGTCTGCATCGGGGAGGTTCCCCTTGCAGCCGCCGTGGTGAAGGTTCTTTGGTAATGCGGCCGGAGAACATGGAAAACGTTCACGGCCTGGGATCTTGGAATCCCGAATTTGAATCCTGGGCTCGATTCCCCGAGTCCTTAGATCAGATAGGGCTTCAGCGTCGTCATGACTTCGTCGAGGCACTCTTCCGCATGGATGTTCAGGTCAATAGGCTTGGACAGATCCAGACTGAAGATTCCCATGATGGACTTGGCATCGATGACATATCTGCCGGATACCAGGTCAAAGTCATAATCAAACTTGGTAATGTCATTGACGAAGGACTTCACCTTGTCAATGGAGTTTAATGAAATCTGAACTGTTTTCGTCTTGGCTCACCTCCTTGTCTTCCTACCTTCTGCCACTATATTACTTGGAAAAGGTTGTAAAGTCAAGGTGAAAACAATACAAAAATGAAAGAGTTTAGCATGAGAAATGTGGCACTACATAATCTTGGCTGCAAGGTCAATTCTTACGAAATGGACTTTATGCAACAAAAATTAGAGGAAAAAGGTTACAAGATTGTACCTTTTGATTCGGAAGCGGACGTCTACATCGTCAACACCTGTACCGTGACCAACATTGCGGACCGCAAGAGCAGGCAGATGCTGCACCGGGCCAAGGCGAAGAATCCCCGGGCCGTAGTGGTGGCGGTGGGCTGCTACGTGCAGGTCGGCGGGGAGAAGGCGCTGGAGGACGAGTGCATCGACCTGGCCATCGGCAATAACCGCAAAAAAGACTTGGTGGAGATCCTGGAGGCCTACCTGGCAGAGCGGGAGCAGGAGTATCCGAAGAATGCGGCCGTCATCGATATCAACCGCCGGGATTGCGAATACGAGGAAATGACGCTGCGCAAGACGGCGGATCATACCAGGGCCTATATCAAGATTCAGGACGGCTGCAATCAATTTTGCTCCTACTGCATCATCCCCTACGCCAGGGGGAGGGTGCGCAGCAGACAGCCGGAGAAAATTCTGGAAGAGATCCGGGGGCTGGTGGCGGCCGGGTACCAGGAAGTGGTGCTGACGGGCATCCATATCAGTTCTTACGGGGTGGATTTCAGGGCCGAGCGGCCCGAGGCGGGGGCAGCTGGAGCCGGGAACTCGGATGAGGCCGGGCGGCAGATGCTGGAGACCGGCGGCATTGACCTCATCGGCCTGGTGGAGCGGATCCATGAGATCGAGGGCCTGCGCCGGATTCGCCTGGGTTCCCTGGAGCCCCGCATCATTACGGAGGAGAACGTGAAGCGCTTGGCATCCCTGGAGAAGCTGTGCCCCCATTTTCACCTGTCCCTGCAGAGCGGCTGTGACGATACTTTGAAGAGGATGAATAGACACTATACTTCCGAGGAATACTATGAGAGAGTGAAGCTGCTGCGATCCGCTTTTTCCCATCCGGCCATCACCACGGACGTGATCGTGGGCTTCCCCGGGGAGACGGAGGAAGAGTTTGCGGGCACCCGCCGTTTCCTGGAACGGGTGGGGTTCTACGAGATGCACATTTTCAAGTATTCCAGACGCCGGGGCACCCGGGCGGCGGACATGCCCGACCAGGTGCCGGAGAGCCTCAAGAACGCCCGGAGTGCGGAACTGTTCTCCCTGGAGAGGGAGCAATCCAGGGAATTTCGCAGCTATTACATAGGGAAAGAAGCAGAAGTGCTGTTTGAAGAGACCAAGGAAATCGGGGGCCGGAGGTTCTGGCTGGGGCATACCGGGGATTACGTGAGGATCGCTTTGGAGACGGAAGAAAATTTGTCAAATTGCATGAAAAAAGTGGAGGTCGCCGGTTTTCTCACGGATGAAATCATGATTTCTGATTCTATGCATTGAATTTTTGGCCAAAATGCGGTAAGATATAAAAATAGTATGGAAGCGGGAAAATTTTTTCGGAGAAAGGTGTTTGGCAAACTGCAGGCCGGTTCGTCGGTCCTGCTGGATGGAGGGCAGTATGGATAACATGGGGAACACGCAGTACTTCAAGGTGGAGACGGAACCGGAGACGGGGGCGAAGGTGGTTCTGTCCGCCGTCTATGAAGCATTGACGGAAAAAGGGTACAATCCGGTGAATCAGATCGTGGGTTATATTATGAGCGGGGATCCCACTTACATCACCAGTCACAAGAACGCCAGGAGCCTCATCATGAAGGTGGAGCGGGACGAGCTGGTGGAGGAGCTTTTGATCCAGTATATTCGGAACAAGCATTGGAAATAGGAGGAACCTCATGCGGATCATGGGACTGGACTTCGGGTCTAAGACGGTGGGAGTGGCGGTCAGCGACTCCTTGCTTTTGACTGCTCAGGGATTGGAGATCATCCGCCGCAAGGAAGAGAACAAGCTGCGCCAGACGCTGGCGAGAATCGAAGAATTGATCGTGGAGTACGAGGTGACGGAGATCGTCCTAGGCTATCCCCGGAACATGAACGCCTCGGAAGGGGAGCGGGCGGCCCTGACGGGGGAATTCAAGGAAAAGCTGGAACGGCGGACCGGCCTTCCGGTATATTTGTGGGATGAACGCCTGACGACGGTGGAAGCGAACCAGATCATGATGGAAGCCGGGGTCCGCAGGGAGAACAGGAAGGAATATGTGGACAAGATCGCCGCAACGTTGATTCTGCAGGGGTATTTGGATCGTCGCGGCGGAAAGGAAGATTCGATTGGACAAGATTGTGTTTAGGCCGGACGGAGAAGAGCCGGTGGAGTTTTATGTGTTGGAGCAGACCACGATAGGCGGGCGGCAGTACATCCTGGTGACGGACAGCGAAGAAGAGGATGGAGAGGCCCTGATTTTAAAGGATCTGTCGAAAGAGGATGCGGAGGAAGGAGTCTATGAGATCGTTACGGACGACCAGGAGCTGCGGGCCGTGGCGGAGATTTTTTCCAATGTCCTGGAGGACGTGGATCTGGTATGAGGCTGCTTGCGGCACAGTATTTCACGTTTATATGGAGGTAGAATTATTTGAATAATAAGGAGAAAGGAAAGCGTTCCAAGCTGAAGATCATCCCTTTGGGAGGTCTGGAGCAGATTGGAATGAACATCACTGCCTTCGAATATGAAGACAGTATTATCGTGGTGGACTGCGGACTGTCCTTCCCGGCGGACGACATGCTGGGAATCGACCTGGTGATCCCGGACACCACTTATCTGGAAAACAACATCGACAAAGTGAGGGGAATCTGCATCACCCATGGACACGAGGACCATATCGGGGCGCTGCCTTACGTGCTGCGCAAGGTCAACGTGCCGCTCTATGCCACCAGGCTGACCATGGGGATCATTGAGAACAAGCTGAAAGAGCATGAACTGCTGGAGATCACGGACCGTCACGTGGTGAATTTCGGGGAAATCGTTCGCCTGGGGGCTTTTCAGGTGGAATATATCAAGACCAATCACAGCATCGTGGATGCGGCTGCCCTGGCCATCCATACGCCGGTGGGGGTGGTGGTGCATACCGGGGATTTCAAGGTGGACTATACTCCGGTCTACGGGGACGCCATCGATCTGCAGCGTTTTGCGGAACTGGGGCGGGAAGGGGTACTGGCCCTGATGTGCGACTCCACCAATGCGGAGCGCCCCGGCTTCACCCCTTCGGAGAAGACGGTGGGAAGGACGTTTGACAGCCTGTTCCAGGAGCACCGCAACACCAGGATCTTCGTGGCCACCTTCGCTTCCAACGTGGATCGGGTGCAGCAGATCATCAATACCGCTTACAAATTCGGCCGGAAGGTGGCGGTGGAGGGCCGCAGCATGGTGAGCATCATCGAGACGGCCACCAACCTGGACTGCATCAGCATCCCGGCCAACACGCTGGTGGACATCGACCAGCTGAAGAATTATCCGGACGAGCAGCAGGTGATCATCACCACCGGGAGCCAGGGGGAGAGCATGGCAGCCCTGAGCCGTATGGCCAACAACGTGCACCGCAAGATCACCATCGGACCGGGGGATACGGTGATTTTTTCCTCCCATCCCATTCCGGGCAACGAGAAGCCGGTGACCAAGATCATCAACGAGCTCCTTCGCAAGGGGGCGGACGTGGTGTTCCAGGACGCCCATGTGTCGGGGCACGCCTGTGAAGAGGAGATCAAGCTGATTTATACCCTGGTGAACCCCAGGTACGCCATCCCCGTCCACGGGGAGTACAAGCACCTGAAGGCCCAGGCCAAGATCGCCCGGGAGTTGGGGATCGAGAAGGAGAACATTTTCATCCTGTCTTCCGGCGACGTGCTGGAGCTGGGACGGAACAGCGCCGAGGTGTCGGGACGGGTGCCGGTGGGAGCCATCCTGGTGGACGGCCTGGGCGTGGGTGACGTGGGTAACGTGGTGCTTCGGGATCGTCAGCATCTGGCCGAGGACGGGATCGTCATCGTGGTCATGAGCCTGGAGAGAAGCAGCGGGATCCTGGTGGCTGGACCGGACATCGTTTCCAGGGGCTTCGTATACGTGAGGGAGTCGGACGAGCTGATCGAGGAAGCCAGGGCTACCGTGGATGCGGTGGTTACGGCCTGCCTGGATCGGGGCATTACGGACTGGGGAAAATTGAAGGGAGCGACCAAGGACGCCCTGAGCGATTATTTTTGGAAAAAGACCAAGCGCCGTCCCATGATTTTACCCATCATTATGGAGGTATAACGTTTTAGTCCGGGAAAGGATGAGGACAAATGAAGATACTTCGCATATTCAACACGATACTTGGAACCGTTTTAAAGGTCTGCATAACGGTCTTCGTCATTTTATTAATCTATAGGGGCACTTTGTTCGGCTATGAATACGGATACCGTATTTTTGCGGAACCGCCCATGACCACGGGAAGCGGCAGGACGGAGGAATTCGTCCTGACGGAGGACCTGGTGTTCCAGCTGGAGGAGGACGAATCGGAGTTCTCCCCCAGAGCCATCCGGGAAGCCGTCAATCTGGGGAAGAAGCTTGGCGCCCGGCTGGAGCGGGAGGGCCTGGTCCGGGACAAGACGCTGTTCATGTTCCAATATCTGTTCTCGGAATTCCGGGTGGACATGAAGCCCGGCGTGTATGAGCTTTCCACCGCCATGACGGCGGATGAGATGCTGGAGGCCATGACCGCTGGAAATCCGGAGGAAGAGGAAGAGTGATCGCAGATGAGAGAATGGTTGCCTTTATTAACTCGCTTGATAAAGGCAACACTGTTTTTTTGGACAAATTGGAGCGGGAGGCCCTGGCGGAGGGCGTGCCCATCGTCCGAAAGGAGACCCAGAGCCTGCTGAAATTTCTGCTGGCCCTCCTGCGGCCCGCCAGGATCCTGGAGGTGGGAACGGCGGTGGGCTTTTCGGCTCTTTTGATGAGCGAATACGGCCCTGCGGACTGTCATATCACCACCATTGAAAGGGATGAAAAAAGGATTTGTGAAGCCCGGGAGAATTTTCATCGGGCGGGGGCGGAAGAACGCATCACCCTGCTGGAAGGGGATGCGGCGGGGATCCTGGCCGGGCTGGAAGGAACCTACGATTTTCTTTTCATGGATGGGGCCAAGGGACAGTACCTTTCTTTGCTGCCGGAAGCGCTGCGGCTGCTGGCGCCGGGTGGGCTGCTGGTCAGCGACAACGTGCTGCAGGAAGGGGACGTGGCGGAGTCCCGGTTCGCCGTGACCAGGCGCAACCGCACCATTCACGCCAGAATGCGGGAGTATCTGTACGAGCTGAAGCATCATCCGCAGCTGGAGACTTGCGTGCTGTCCGCCGGAGACGGGGTGGCGCTGAGCGTGAAGCTTCCGGATGCGGAGGCAGGGAGGAAGGAAGATGAGACAGGGGCGTAGGCCGGAGCTGCTGGTGCCTGCCAGCAGCCTGGAGGTGCTGAAAACCGCCGTGAACTTCGGTGCGGATGCGGTTTACATAGGAGGGGAAGCCTACGGCCTGCGGGCCAAGGCGAAGAATTTCACCCTGGAGGAAATGGCCCAAGGCATTGCCCTCGCCCATGAGAGAGGGGTCAAGGTCTACGTGACCGCCAACATCCTGGCCCACAACGAGGATCTGGAAGGGGCCCGGGAATATTTCCGGCAGCTGCGGGACATGAGACCGGCGGCGGACGCCCTGATCATTTCGGATCCGGGTCTGTTCCTGATCGCCCGGGAGGTGTGGCCGGAGGCGGAGATTCACATTTCCACCCAGGCCAACAACACCAACTATCAGACCTGTCTGTTCTGGCATCGGCTGGGGGCGAAGCGGGTGGTCTGCGCCCGGGAGCTTTCTCTGGAGGAGATCCGACAGATCAGGGAGAAGATCCCGGAAGAGATGGAGCTGGAATGCTTCATCCACGGGGCCATGTGCATTTCCTATTCCGGAAGGTGCCTGCTGAGCAATTTCCTGGCGGGACGGGACGCCAACCGGGGGGCTTGCACCCACCCCTGCCGCTGGAAGTATTCCGTGGTGGAGGAGACCCGGCCCGGAGAATACATGCCGGTCTATGAAAATGATCGGGGGACCTTCCTCTTCAATTCCAGGGATCTGTGCATGATCGAGCACATCCCGGAGCTGGCGGAGGCCGGGATCGACAGCTTCAAGATCGAAGGCCGGATGAAGACGGCCCTCTATGTGGCCACGGTGGCCCGCACCTATCGAAAGGCCATCGACGATTATTTCCAGTCGGAGGACCTTTACAGGCAAAATATGGGCTGGTACCGGGCCCAGATCGGCAAATGCACCTACCGAAAATTTTCCACGGGATTCTATTTCGGAAAGACGGGACCGGAGGGCCAGATCTATGACGAGAGCACCTATATCCAGGAGTCCGTATACCTGGGAACTGTGGAGGAGACGGCGATGAGTCTGCCGCTTGCTCCTGCGGAAGCGCAGACCTTGCCGGAAGCGATGAATCCGCCGTTTGAAGAGGAAAAGGTCGCCGGCCGTTTCGTCCGCATCGAGCAGCGCAACAAATTCTGCGTGGGAGACGCCATCGAGATCATGAAGCCTGACGGCTCCGACGTGCCCGTGGAGGTGCTGGCCATGTACGATGAGGAAGGACGCCCGGTGGAGAGCGCACCCCATCCGAAGCAGAAGCTTTGGGTGGAGTTGTCTGGAGAGGCCCGGATGGGGGATCTGCTGCGAATGGAGAAGCCCGGGCAGGAAAACTGCTGTGGGTGAGGAAGCGTAATTGTACAAAATCAACAGGGGAACTGCCTATTTGATGCCTTTTTTTGCAAAAAGAGAGAAAAACCAATTTGGGTATTGCATTTTCCGTTTTTTTAGAGTATCTTATAGGAAACAAAGCGAAGTTGTATACATGAATCCAATCAATGTAAAAACGGGCTTTGAACATAAGTATCATGAACGAAGGTGTTCCATAGGTGCAAGCTTTCTCTATCTCAAGCTGACTGTGGGACATTTTTTCATGAGAGAAGAAAGGGAGATCGTATTATGAGCGAAGTTTTAAATGTAGAAGAAATCTTTGCCAGCAGAGTGTTCACCCTGGCCAAGATGAAGGAAAGACTTCCGAAGAACGTCTTCAAAGAAGTGAAAAAAGTGATGGATCAAGGCGGGGAGCTTTCTCCGGCGGCGGCCGACGTGGTGGCCAAGGCCATGAAGGATTGGGCCGTGGAGCACGGCGCTACCCATTACACCCATTGGTTCCAGCCTTTGACCGGAATCACTGCGGAGAAGCATGACGCTTTCGTGGCCCATCCCGATGATGAGGGCAGGATGTTGCTGGAGTTCTCCGGCAAGGAGCTGATCAAGGGCGAACCGGACGCTTCCTCCTTCCCCTCCGGCGGTCTGCGGGCCACCTTCGAGGCCAGGGGCTATACCGCCTGGGATATCACTTCTCCTGCATTTTTGAAAGAGGATGCCACCGGCGTGATCCTGTGCATCCCCACTGCGTTCTGTTCTTATAAAGGAGAAGCTCTGGACAAGAAAACCCCTCTGCTTCGCTCCATGGAGGCCGTGAGCCAGCAGGCCCTCAGGATCGTGCGTCTCTTCGGCAACACGGGAGCCACCAAGGTGGTGGCCAGCGTGGGCCCCGAGCAGGAGTACTTCCTGGTGGATCGGGAAAAATATCTGAAGCGCCCCGACCTGATCTTCACGGGCCGCACCCTTTTCGGCGCACCGGCGCCCAAGGGCCAGGAGCTGGAGGATCATTACTTCGGCGCCATTCGGGAGAGAATCGGCGCTTTCATGAAGGATTTGAACATTGAACTGTGGAAGCTGGGCGTGACCGCCAAGACCCAGCACAACGAAGTGGCTCCGGCACAGCACGAGCTGGCCCCCATCTATGAGACCGCCAACATCGCCGTGGACCACAACCAGCTGGTGATGGAGACCATGAAAAAGGTGGCCGGCCGTCACGGCCTGACTTGCCTGCTGCATGAGAAGCCCTTTGCGGGAGTGAACGGTTCCGGCAAGCACAACAACTGGTCCCTGGGCACCGACAACGGCGTGAATCTGTTGGATCCCGGCGACACCCCCAATGAGAATGTGCAGTTCCTGCTGGTGCTGGCCTGTATCATGAAGGCCGTGGACACTCATGCGGATCTGCTTCGCCAGAGCGCTTCCGACGTGGGCAACGATCACCGTCTGGGCGCCAACGAAGCGCCTCCGGCCATTATTTCCATGTTCCTGGGCGAACAGCTGGAGGACGTGGTGAAGCAGCTGGTGGAGACCGGCGAGGCCTCCCATCTGGTGGAGGGCGGCAAGCTGCAGACCGGCGTTTCCACTCTGCCGGATCTGGAGAAGGACGCCACGGACCGCAACAGGACCTCACCCTTCGCCTTCACCGGCAACAAGTTCGAGTTCCGTATGGTGGGCAGCGCCGATTCCATCGCCAGCCCCAACACCATCCTGAACGCCATCGTGGCGGAAGCCTTCTGCGAGGCGGCGGACGTCCTGGAAAAAGCGGACAACTTTGAGGTGGCCGTGCATGATCTGATCAAGGAATACATGACCGAGCACCAGAGGATCGTCTTCAACGGCGACGGTTATTCTGCGGACTGGGTCGTGGAAGCGGAGAGAAGAGGACTTCCCAACATCAAGTCCATGATCGAGGCCGTGGACACCCTGACCACGGAGAAGGCCGTGAACCTCTTTGAGAAATTCGGCATCTTCACCGAGGCAGAGCTCGCCTCCCGTGCGGAGATCCTGTATGAGACCTATACCAAGACCATCAACATCGAGGCCCTGACCATGATCGACATGGCCAGAAAGCAGATTCTGCCCGCCGTGATCGGCTATACCAAGTCCCTGGCGGACACGGTGCTGGCGGTCAAGGAAGCCGGTGCGGAAGCGACCGTGCAGGCAGACCTCCTGAAGGAAGTTTCCGGGAAGCTGGCGGAAGCCAAGGCCGCTCTGAAGGTTCTGGAGGAGAAGCAGGCGGAAGGCGCCGCCATGACAGATCCCAAGGCCCAGGCCTTCTTCTACAAGGACGAGGTGCGTACCGCCATGGACGCCCTGAGAGCCCCTGCGGATGCCCTGGAAATGCTGGTGGATAAGAAGGTGTGGCCGTTCCCGACCTACGGCGACCTGATCTTTGAAGTGTAATGCGAACGGAATACAAATGATGCGGATTTCCCCGGCCATGAAAGTGTGGCCGGGGATTTTTTGGCAATCGGGCCAAGCTTTTTTAGAGTCAAACTTGTAATTGGAATGGGGGTGTGATAAGATATTTTCAAGTGGATTTTGGAAAGGGTCAATCGGGAATGAAAAAATGGGTGGAAGAACTGCGATGCTTGTGGAAAAATAAATGGTATGTCTTCTGCGTCTCGCTGACTGCCGTAATGGGATATGGTTTCCTGGTAACGCATCAGACCGTTGGAATAGACGACACGCCTTATGCCTATTATTTTGAAGAAGGACTGGCGGCCATCGTGGGCCGGTGGGTTTTTTATTTGTTGAACAAAATTGCGCACGTGGCGGAGTTCGCCCCCTTTCTGACGGATCTTGCCGGGGTGCTTCTCCTGATGGCGGCATCGAGCGTCTGGTGCGCCCTGTTCCGGCGGATCCTGGGTGAAAAGCTCCCCATGTGGGGGTCCGTCCTTTTTTCCTGCTTGTTTTTGTCCAATCCTCTGATCAGCGAGGTCTTTACCTATTATCTCCACAACGGGGTTGCCACGGGATATTTGTTTGCCGGGATCAGCCTGTGCTTTTTCTGGGAGGGCCTGGAGCGCTGGCAGGGGGCGGAAATGCCGGCGGAGCCAGCGAAGCATGGAGAGCATGTGGAGCATGGGGAGCATGTGGAGCATGTGACGCAAGGGGATGCCGGGAAGCGCAGGGCGGGAGAGACGTCCCCGTGGAAGGGGTTTTTGAAAAAGGAGGCCTTGCGCTGCTGGTGCGGCAGCGCCGTGGCCCTGTGGATTGCCGTGGGGTGCTATGAATCCTTTATGATCGTGTATCTCGTGGGAATCTGTATCGTGCTGTGCACCGCCAGAATCCGGGGAAAAAAGGGCGGTTTTGTGCCGGGTGCAGTGCGGAGCCTGGTCCTGGCGGCGGGGATTGCGGCGGCGGGCATGGTGCTCCGCAGTCTGATGATCGCCGGAGTGACGGGAGTCTTTGGCCTGGAATATCTGCAGGATGATGCGGTACAGCGTTCCGTGACGGAGATGACGGACTGGATGGCGGAGTCGGAGGCCAGGGGCGTTTTCGGCATGATCGTGAAACGGATTTTGGTGATGTACGGGGTCTTCGCTTATGCGTATTATCCGATCCGAATCTATGTCATTGCGGGGGCGGCGGCGTTCCTGTTATGTGTGGTGTGGAGTTTTCGGCGAAGGGACGCCTGGATCCTTCCGCTGTTTTTGGGGAGCGTGATCGCTTCTTACATTTTGGTGGTGATTGAGGGCAAAGCGACTTATTATCGTTCCGCACAATTCCTGCCCCTGTTCAGCGCCTGGGGACTGCTTCTGGTAGCCGTGGCGGCAAACGCCGCATCCTTCGATACGGCGAAACTGTCCGTGCTCTGGGGACTCCGCCGGGGAAAGAAAGAGATCCTTGCCGGGAAGAAAGAGCCCCATGCCGGGAAGGAAGAGACCCTTGCCGGAAAGGAAGAGATCCTTGCCGGGAAGAAAGGGCCCCCTGCCGGAAAGGAAGAGATCCTTGCCGGGAAGAAAGGGCCCCTTGCTGAAAATAAAGAGATTTCCGGCGGGAAGGGGGCTGTTCCCGGCAGGGAGAGGGCCGCATCCGGGACACTGAGAAGGGTTGTCTGCGGGATTGCCTGCGCAGGCCTCGGAGTGGTGGTCTGGAACCAGTGTACGGATTTGAACAAGTGGTTCTACATTGATTGGATGAAGTATGAGAACGCCGTGGATACCATGAATCAGGTGGCTTATGAGCTGGAGCGTTCCTTCGACGTTTCAAAGCCCGTGGTGTTCGCGGGAACCTATGAACCGCCCGGAAGCATTGTCCAGGATGCTTACGTGCCCTATAATTCGGAAATTCATTACAAGATGCTTCGGTGGACCAATCTGGTGGATCCCCATTTGCTGGATAAATTTTATCGAAATGACGGTATCTGGGTGGCCCAGACGCCGGCCCTGTCCGTGATCGATTGGGGAAGAAGGGCTTTCGACACGGACCAGGAGCTGATCCGTTTCCTGGAAATGCACGGACATGAACTCCGGGCGCTGCAGGACGCTTCCCTCTACGATGAAATAGAGTTGAAGGCCGTGGGAATGCCCTCTTTTCCCCAGGAAGGCTCCATTGCGGATTGGGGAGATTATATCGTGGTACATTTTTGACCTGCCAACGGCCAGGTGATCGCCGTGGGCGAAGGGTATAAGACATTGGCGAACTGTAAGAACGGCGTGGAATCCGTCAAGAAAAACGCACCTGATGCGGAAGTGGTCAAGGAATAACCGTGGTAAACGAAAAAGCCTCCGGAAGAATCTCTTCCGGAGGCTTTTCAGCAGGGCTACAAGGATTCGAACCTTGAAGATGACGGAGTCAGAGTCCGCTGCCTTACCGTTTGGCTATAGCCCTACGTCTCGATTACCTTGCTATTATACAGTAAGTTTTCCCAATTTGCAAGTCAAAAATTCAAATAAAAAAATTTCAGAAAATTTTCCAGAAAAGCCATATAAAACCCATATTTTTTATACAATACAGACAACATAGGAAAACATTCAAATTCGTGCAAGCACGATTTTCCATCAAATCAGGCGGCTGGCTGAACCGTTACGTGTCATTTTATGGTTGCAGTTTTTTCAAAAGTGTGTCAAAATAGAATGGAGATCGGAGAAAGGAATGGAGAAATGATTTCATGAGGGACGAAAAGAACTTTAAATTTTCGACGTTACGATATGAGAGGCCGGATCTGAAAGATTTCGGCGAATGGATGCGGGAGTGCGCCGAAAAGGCGGCGGCAGCTTCCAGCTACGGGGAGATCCGGGACTGCATGATGGAGGTGGACCGGAAGACCCAGGAGGTCTATGACATGTCCACCATCGTGTACATCCGCCATACCCTGGATACCCGGGATGAATTTTATGAAAAAGAAAATGAATATTGGAACGAGACGATGCCCACCATCATGCCCTCGGCCATCGCCCTGAACCGGGCTTTTAAGGACAGTCCCTTCCGGAAGGATTTTGAAGAAGAGTTTGGAAAGAAGATCTTCGTGGGGATGGAGCTGCAGGAGAAAACCTTCTGCGAGGCCAACATCCCCCTGATGCAGCGGGAGTCCAGGCTGACGGATGAATACCAGAAGATCATGGCGACGGCAGCCATCCCTTTTCAGGGGCAGACCTTGAACCTCTACGGGGTGCAGAAATATTTTGAGGACGACGACAGGCAGGTGCGGAAGGAGGCGTTTCAGGCCTATTCCGATTTTTACCATGCCAACGAGCCCAGGCTGGAGGAGATCTGGGCGGAACTGATCCGGATCCGCAACGAGATGGGGCGGAATCTGGGATATGAGAATTTCATCCCTTTGGGCTACCTGCAGCAAGGCCGGACGGACTACGGCATGGAAGAGGTGGCGGCCTTCCGGGAACAGGTGCGGAAGGAGATCGTGCCCCTCTGCCAGAAGCTCTATGAGGCCCAGGCGAAGCGGCTGGGGGTGGAGAAGGTCATGGTCTACGATGAAAAGAGGATTTTTGCCGACGGCAATGCAGTTCCGGCGGGAGACGATGACTTCATGGTGGAGCAGGCCCGGAAAATGTATCATGACATGAGCCCGGAGACCGGGGAGTTCATCGATTTCATGATCGAGCACGAGCTGATGGATCTGCAAAACAAGCCGGGGAAGGCCTCTACGGGGTACATGGCCACCTTGTCGTCCCTGAAAGCGCCCTTCGTGTTCTCCTGTTTCAACCAGACCATCGGAGACATGCAGGTGCTGACCCATGAGTTGGGCCATGCCTTTGCGGGCTACATGGCCATGCGCAGCCAGCCCATTTCGGATTATTATGGGGAATCCACGGATATTGCGGAGATCCATTCCATGGCCATGGAGCAGTTCGCCTATCCTTATGCGGAGCGGTTCTTCGGGGAGCAGGCGGACAAGTTCCGCTTCGCCCATCTGCAGGAGGCCGTCACCTTCGTGCCTTTCGGCGTGGCGGTGGACGAGTTCCAGCATATCTGTTACGCCAACCCCGGACTGACCCCCAGGGAGCGCACCTATGAGTGGCACAAGCTGGAGGAAAAATATATGCCCTGGCGGACCTATGAAGGGGACGAATTCATGGAGAGGGGCGGCTATTGGTACCATAAGCTGCACATTTACCTCTATCCTTTCTATTATATTAATTATACCCTGACCACCATGGGGGCCCTGGAATTCGCTTCCAAGAATCAGGACGACCATGAGAAGGCCTGGGAGGACTATCTGAAGCTCTGCACCTGCGGCGGCAGTATGAGCTACAAAGAGACCCTGCGGCACGCCAACCTGTCCGTTCCTTTTGAAGAGGGCAGCGTGGCCAGGGCGGTGAAGCGGGCGAAGGAAACCTTGTTATCGGAAATGTAAATGGGAGATACGACAAATGAGAGATGTGAAAAAGCTTGTAACTGCGGGAGTCTGCATGGCCCTGGGCCTGGTGCTTCCCTTTATCACCGGTCAGATCCCGGAGATCGGTCGGATGCTGTCGCCCATGCATATCCCGATCCTGATCTGCGGATATGCGGCGGGGCCCGTGTACGGTCTGGTCGTGGGGGCCGTCACTCCGCTTTTGCGGAGTCTGCTTTTCAATATGCCCACTTTGATGCCCAGGGCGGTGGGCATGGCCTTTGAACTGGCGACCTACGGTTTCTGCACGGGGTGGCTCTACCGCCTCCTTCCCCGCAGGAGGGGCTTCATCTACCTGTCCCTGATCGGTGCCATGCTGGCGGGCAGGGCGGTCTGGGGCCTGGTGTCCTTCGTGCTGTATCATATCCTGGGGAACCCCTTCACACTGGAAGTCTTTCTGGCCGGGGCTTTCCTGGATGCGATCCCGGGGATCATCTGCCAGCTGATCCTCGTCCCGGTGATCGTCCTGGCCCTGCGGAAGGCCGGGCTGATTTCCACGGAGCAAGGCGGGAAGAAGTAAAAATGGCAGCGGGCCGTCAGGGATGCGTTGCGGGACATCATTTTAGACATGTGCCGGAAGGCCGGGACCTGAGAGGGGGAGAGGTATCAAAATGGAAGTTCGGAAAAGCATGGAAAACAAGACCATTACAATTTATGATATCGCCAGGGAGGCGGGGGTCTCCGCTTCCACGGTGTCCAGGGTGCTCACCAACAGCGCCAACGTCCGCCCGGAGAAAAAGGAGAAGGTACAGTACCTGATCAACAAGTACAACTTCAAGCCCAACGCTCTGGCCAGGGGGTTGACGGATACCAAGAGCAAGGTGATCGGCATCATCGCCGCCGACGTCAGGAACTCTTATTACGCCAAGGTCTTCGTGGCCTGCGAGATGGCGGCCCGGGAACAGGGGCACATGGTGCTGCTGTGCAATTCCCTGGGAGAGACGGAGCAGGAGCTGACTCAGCTGGAGATGCTCTATGAGCAGAGGGTGGGGGCCATCATTCAGATGGGAGGCCGGGCGGACGACCTGGTCAGCGACGTGGGCTACGTGGAGATGGTCAACCAGATGACCAACAACATACCCCTGGTGGTGACGGGCAAGCTGGACGGCACCATGTGCTATCAGGTGCAGATCGACGCCATGAGAGCCATAGACCTTCTGATGGAGTATCTCATCGACCTGGGGCACAGGCGGATCGCCCTGGTGGGAGGCAGGCCAGACGTTTTGTCCACCTTTGAAAAATATCAGAGGTATCGTCAGATCCTGAGGAACTATCAGCTGGACTATGCGGAGGAATATGTCCGGGGCGGGGGGTATGATTTTGAAACCGGTTATCGCGGAATGAACGAACTGTTCGACTGCGACCCCGTGCCCACGGCGGTGATCGCCATCAATGACTATGCGGCCGCAGGGGTGATGCGCAGCGCCATGGAACATGGGGTCAGGATCCCGGAGGATCTGTCCGTAACTAGCTATGATAACACGGAGCTGACGGAGCTGCTCAATCCCACCCTGACCAGCGTGGACTATAATTACGAGAAATTCGGGAAAAAGCTGGTGGATACGGCCATCGCCGCAGCGGAAGGGCTTGCCGTGCCCAGGATACAGCTCGTCAATCCGGAGCTTGTCGTCCGGGAAAGCACTGCAGCCGCAAGGGAATAGGCTGTCGTAAAATTCTGAAACCGATTGCTAAAAAAATAACAGGAGTGTCTTCTTTAAGAGGACACTCCTTTTTTATGTAAACAAATACGAACAAAAAGAACAAATTCTAAAAAAAATATAAACTAAAACGGTGGGCATAATTTATAAAATGCAAACAAAAAATAAAAAAAGTTGGGCATTTTTCTAAAAAACCTATTGACAAATCCATGAAACATGACTATGATAATTTACATGAAACGGGTTTCAGCAACGGAACCCTCTAAATGCACAAGCGCTGCTTGTGCACATTAACTATTCTCAAGGAGGAATGACATGAAAAAGAAAGCATTAGCACTTATCCTGAGTGCGGCCATGGTTCTTTCTCTGGCGGCCTGCGGCGGCAATGGCGGCGGCAGCAGCAGTGAACAGCAGCCCAGTGCCCCGAGCAGTCAGGAAAGCACCCCTTCTTCGGAAGCTGCGCCTTCCGAAGAGTCTTCTGAGCCCGCTGGCGGAGAAGACACCGCAGATGTACCGGCGGAACCCGTGGTGATCCGTTACGGTACCCATTGGATCAACGGTTTGGATCCCAATTATGTTGACGAAGTGACCGGTGAATACACCATGGAAGAGTCCCCGAGACAGGCGGCCCTGGTGGCCCTTCAGGCCGTGAAGGATCAGCTGAACGTGGAAATCCAGTTCCTGCAGTATCCCGTGGATGTGCAGACCGACTTGATGACCAGCGTGCTGGCAGGCGATCCCATTTGTGATCTGGCTCTGTTGTGGGCGGGCGTGGAGCCTACCATCCTGTCCCAGAACGTTCTGCAGGATCTGACCCCGTACAAGGATCTGTTTGAAGGCAACGAATGGCATCTGAAGGATCCCATGTTCGGCGGATATTATCTGATGAACGATGAATTTGGCATGACCTATTTCCCGTTGGTCGTGAACCTGACCATGCTGGAGAAGGTGGATTCCTTGAAGGATGAAAACGGCAAGACCATCTATCCCATGGATCTGTTCGAGGAAGGCAACTGGACTTGGTCCACTTTCAAGGATTACCTTTCCAAGGTGCAGGCTTACTATGGCGGCATGGACGCCGTGGACGGAGCCAAGGTGGATACCATGTGCGCTTATGAGACCGACCATCGTTTTGCGGCTCTGGCTGCCATTCATGCCAACGGCGGCGGCATCTTCGTGGATGGCCAGGTGGCGGCGGATTCCCAGGAAGCCATTGAAGGCGTAAACTTCATCAAAGAACTGATGGACGCCGAACTCCTGGTGGACTGCGGATATTATGACGACGGCTATACCCCTCAGTGGTGCGAGGGCGGCAATGACTTCGGACGCGGCAACACCGTGTTTACGGAGTGCCCCGGCTGGCAGATCAAGTCCGCCGCTTCCAGCTGTGCGGAAAGAGGAGAAAATATCGGCATCATCCCTTGGCCGAGACCGGACGACATGGCGTTTGACGATCCCGCATACATGCAGAGCAACAACGGCGGCAACAGCGTGGCGATCCTGAAGGGCGTCAGCGAAGAGAAGACGAGGCTGGCGATCCAGGCCTATATCCTTTACTGGAACACTTATTATCAGGCTCTTGGCGGCGTGGAGAACGCAGAGGATTATCCTTCCGCCACGGCTGAAACCGAACTGGTGGATCGGGGCGTGGATATCTACAATGAAGAATACGGCCAGTCCCTGATCGACTGCTATAAGTACATTTTGACTCATATGAACACCAACTATGCCGGTTCCATGGGCTTGTGGGAGCATGACGCCTGGACGGAGATCCTGGGCAAGTCCCTGCTTGGCCTGGAAGGCATGAGCTCCTATGACGTGGCGATCAAAGCCAATCTGTCCATTTTGAGCAATAAGATGGATACCATCGCCGCCGCCCTGCAGAGCGGAGAGGTGCATGATACCTATGCTCCGACCATGACTTCCAATGATGCGGTCCTGGAGGCAGGCACGGATCCCGCTTCCGTGGATTGGACTCAGTATTTCACGGCGGAGGATACCGTGGATGGAGTCCTCACCATCACGGCTGACAACATTACCGTCAGCGAGGATCTGGATCTGGCCACGCCCGGTCAGTATGACGGCGCCGTGAAGGCCGAAGTTGCGGATTCTTCGGACAATAAGTCGAATAAGTCCATCAAGGTGGTGGTTTATGACGCTTCCAACACCACGGCTCCTACCGTGGAAGCGGCGGAAGAACTTCCTACCGTGGCCCTGAACACCGAGACCTCCAGCATTGACTGGGGCAGCTTCCTGGCTTCCGCCACGGACGCTGACGGTCTGGACGTGAAGAGCAGCGCCACCGCTGACCTGTCCACCCTGGATACCACCACTCCCGGCACCTATGACGTGACCCTCACCGTTACCGACTATGCGGGCAACACGGCGCAGGTCACCGTGAGCGTGGAAGTCGTTTCCGAGTAAAGCAGACAGATCGGAAGCTCCCGTCATGGGGCGAGAGCGGCAAAAGCGATAAGCGCAATGTATGAGCAATAAGAGCAATATGTGCAATATCAGGGCAGGCGGCGTAACAGCCTCCTGCCCTTTTTTCCCGAAAAAGCTTAAGAGAGGTAAGCTTATGAAATCTGGCAAAATTCTGAAAATATCAGCCTGTATTGCGGCGGTGATCGTGGTTCTGGTGCTGCTGTTCGCCTTTATGGGGGAAGACGAGGTCTCCACCGGCGGCGCAGTTCCCAACGCCGGCACTCTGGCCTACGAGGACAACTACCAGCAATATCTGACGGAGCACGGTTATGAAGAGAGCTATCAGCAGTACCTGATGGAGCACGAATATAACGGAACCATGTCTTCGGATGTCATAGAGGTGGATCTGGACAAGTATCAGGCGTCTGAAGATCTGGTGGCTTACAAGGGCGAAGAGGGTATCATGACGGAAGACGTGGGCACCATCAGCTGGGATTTCCAGGTGAAGGAAAGCGGCTTCTACAACCTGGAGCTGGGGTACATCACCCTGCCGGGCACCACCTCCGCCATGCAGCGCAAGGTCTATATCGACGGGGAGATCCCCTACGAGGCCCTTTCCCAGGTGACCATCAATCGGTACTGGACGGACGAGGAGATCAAGACCAAGAACAACAATGAGATCCGGCCGGAGAGTTACGAGGTCTATACGGAAGTGAACTGGTTCCTGGAGGATTATCAGAGAAGGAACAACGAGCCCCTGATGTTCTATCTGGAAGCCGGGAAGCATACCATCAGCTTCGAGGCCATCAAGGAGCCTCTGGAGTATACCTCTTTGGTATTCAAGGCTCATGAGCTGCCACCCGCCTATGAGGAGGCGATTTCGACGCTGCGCAGCAAATATTCGGTTTATGGCGGAGCGAACGTGATCGGCCAGGCGGAGCGCAGGGAGGGCGCCACCAGGGATATCGTGAAGAGCGCTTCTTCCATCAACATTCAGAAGAACTATTCTGACAGTCTCCTGGAGCCCTATCATCCTTATTATATCGTGTACAACACCATCGGCGCCGAGAACTGGTCCCTGCCCGGGGATTCCGTGACGTGGAACGTGGAGGTTCCGGAGGAAGGACTGTACGAGCTGACCTTCAAGGGCCGTCAGAATACCAACCGGGGTGTCACCAGCTACCGCAGGCTCTACGTGAACGGAGAGGTGCCCTATCAGGAAATGATGGCGGTGGGCTTCGGCTACCACACGGACATGACCCATTACACCGTGACGGACGCCGATGGGAATCCTTATCTTTTCCATTTAAAAGAAGGGAAGAACACCATCACCCTGGAGAACGTCATGGGGCCCATGGGCAGCATCATCACCCGGGTGGAAGAGTGCCTGAGCGTGCTGAACAGCACTTATCTGAAGGTAGTGCAGCTGACCGGTCAGGCTCCCAGCAAGTTCATCGATTATGAGATCGTGAAAAACATGCCGGATTTCGCAGATACCATGGCAAAACAGGCCGAAAGCTTAAGGGAACTGGTGGAGGAGATCGTGGCCATCACCGGTGAGAAAGGCGAAAACACCACTTTGCTGGAAAAAATGGCGGTGCAGGCGGAACGGCTGGCAGAGGATCCGGAAGGAGTCATCGAGGAGCTGAACCAGCTGAAGAACAACATTTCCGCCCTGGGCACCTGGCTGGTGAACGTGGCGGATATGCCCCTGGAGGTGGATTACCTGGTGCTTTCCGGACAGAATGCCGAGCTTCCCGAGGTGAAGGAAGGGTTCTTCGCCAGCGCCTGGTACGGCACGGTCCGCTTCTTCTCCACCTTCTTTGTGAAGGACAGTCAGATTTCCGCCAACGTGGAAGGCGGAGACAACTCCATCAAGGTGTGGCTGGCTTCCTACGGAAGAGAGCAGGCCCAGATGATCCAGAACATGATAGATGAAGATTTCGCTCCCAATACGGACATTTCCGTGAACCTGCAGCTGATTCCCGTGGACGTGGTGCTGCGGGCGGCTCTGGCGGGCAACGGCCCTGACGTGGTCATCGGCCTGTGGCAGGGCACCATGCAGGATTTCGCCATGAGGAACGCCATCCTGGATCTGTCCGGCATGGAAGGCTTCGAAGAAGCCACGGAGCGTTTCTATGACAGCACCATCACTTCCGCCAGCTTCCAGGGCGGGGTGTACGGCATTCCGGAGCAGACCTCCTTCATGATGCTGTTCACCAGGGACGACATCCTGTCCGAGCTGGGACTGGAAGCGCCCAAGACCTGGACGGAGCTGCTGGAGATGATTCCGGAGCTGCAGAAGAATAATTACAACGTTTATATTCCCAACGTACAGCAGACTGAGAACTCCCTCATCGGGACCTCCATCGATTACAACATGCACTTGTATCAGTCCCTGGTGATGCAGAACGGCGGAGAGGTTTACCTGGGAGAAGGCAATGACTTCGGCATCGAGAGCGGCCTGGCTTCCGACGAGGCCATGGAAGCCTTCAAGGATTACACCGATTTCTTCACCAGCTATGGACTGGATGTGCAGCTGGATTTCGCCAACCGGTTCCGTACCGGAGAGGTGCCGGTGGGCATCATCAATTATACCATGTTCAACGCCCTGGAGATCTTCGCACCGGAGATCAAGGGTCTGTGGAGCTTCCATCCCCTGCCCGGCGTGGAAAAAGAGGACGGCACCATCGACAACGATTTCGTGGTGGACACGGTGCAGTCCGTGATCATGGCGGCCACGGATAATCCGGAAGATTCCTGGGAATTCGTGAAATGGTGGACCAGCACGGACACCCAGCTGGATTTCGCCAACGCCCTGGAGGCCCTGATGGGCACCAGCGCCAGATATTCCGCAGCGGATCCGGAGGTGCTCAAGCAGCTGCCCTGGAGCAATGCGGAGCTGCAGAGCCTGCTGGGACAGTTTGAACATACCGTCGGCCTGCCTGCGGTTCCCGGCAATTACATGACCACCCGTATGGTGCAGTACGCCTTCAACGACGTGGTGTCGGATCATGCGAATCCCAGAGAGACGCTGTATCTGAACATTAAGGATATCAACGAGGAGCTTGACAGAAAGCGGGAAGAACTGCATCTGTCCAGGCTCGCCGGAAAGGAGGACTAAGATGGCAGGTTATAAAGAATCCTTTGCAACGGTCTGGAGAAAACACAAATATAAATACCTGATGATCGCTCCCTTCGGCATCATCTTCATCGTGTTCACCCTCCTGCCGGTATTGGTGGCCATATTCCTGAGCTTCACCAGCTTCAACATGGTGGAAGCGCCGGAATTCATCGGCCTTGAAAATTACGTCAAGCTGATCGTGTACGATCCGATCTTCCTGACGGCCATTAAGAACACTCTGTTTTTTGCGATCATTACGGGGCCGGTCAGCTATATGATGTGCTTCCTGTTTGCCTGGATGGTCAACGACCTGCCCAGGATCCCCAGAGCCATCATGACCCTGGTCTTCTACGCCCCCTCCATTTCCGGCAACGCTTACCTGGTATGGAAGCTGCTGCTTTCCTCCGACTCCTACGGCTGGGTGAACGCCTGGCTGCTGAAGCTGGGAGTGATCCGGGAGGCGGTGACCTGGCTGGTGACCAAGGAATACATCATGCCCATCCTGATCATCGTCCAGCTGTGGCTGAGCCTGGGGGTCAGCTTCCTGACCTTCATCGCCGGCTTCCAGAGCCTGGACAAATCCCTGCTGGAGGCGGGCAGCGTGGAAGGCATCAAGAACCGCTGGCAGGAGCTTTGGTACATCATCCTGCCGTCCATGAAGCCTCAGCTGATGTTCGGCGCCGTGATGCAGATCACCAGCTCCCTGTCCGTGTCCCAGCTGTCCATCGACCTGGTGGGCTTCCCTTCCGTCAGCTATGCGGGCCATACGATCCTGACCCACCTGCATGACTTCGGTAATGTGAGATATGAGCTGGGCTACGCCTGTACCATCGCCGTGATCCTGTTCTTCATCATGCTCTTCTGTAACATCATCGTGCAGAAGGTGCTGCGCAAGCTGGGCTAAGGAGGGATGGATATGAAAATAATCGCTTTTGTCAAAAACTGGTACTATCGCAGAAAATTCAAACGGCGCAACCGCAGCATCGGCGGGGACCTGATCCTCATCCTGGTGCTGGGATTCTTCGGAATCTTCAGCCTGTTCCCGCTGCTGTACACCCTGACCAGCGCCTTTAAGCCTTTTTCGGAAATCTTTATGTACCCGCCCAAGCTGACGGTGGAGAATCCGACGCTGAACAACTTCTTCGACCTGGGAACCATTATTGAAGACTTCACGGTGCCTTTTTCCAGGTATGCTTTCAATACCTTGGTGATCACCGGCGTGGGCACCTTCGGCACGGTGCTGCTGGGCTCCCTGGCGGCCTATCCTCTGGCCAAATATGAATTCCCGGGGTCCAAGCTGATGAGCAATATCATCGTCTACGCCCTGATGTTCAGCACCTCGGTGACGGCCATCCCCAACTACCTGATCATGAGCGCCCTGGGGATCATCGATACCTACTGGGCCGTGATCCTGCCTGCGGTGGGCGGCACCCTGGGCCTGTATCTGATGAAGAACTTCATGGTGCAGGTGCCGGATGACATGCTGGAGGCCGCCAAGATAGACGGCTGTAGTGAGCTCGGGATCTTCTGGAAGGTGGTCATGCCCCTGTGTAAACCGGCCTGGATCACCCTGGTGATTCTGTCCTTCCAGCAGATGTGGGGAACCACCGGCGGCGTGTTCATTTACTCGGAAGAGCTGAAGCCCCTAAGCTACGTGCTGTCCCAGCTGGTCAGCGGAGGAATCTCCAGGACCGGCGTGGCTTCGGCGGTATCTTTGCTGATGTTGATCGTGCCCATCGGCGTATTCGTGTTCTCGCAGAGCAACGTCATCGAGACCATGGCTACGTCCGGCATCAAAGGATAGGAGGCGCAGAATGAGAAAGAAATCGAGAAAATATTTCAGTGGTCTCCTGGCGGCGCTGCTGGGACTGACCTGCGCCGCAATGCTTCCCCTTCAGGCCCAGGCTTCGGACGGAAGCAGCTATGTGTATGACGGCTATACCTATGATTTTTACGGCAACGCCAAGGAAAGTCCCGCCATGTTCCAGCTGGAGAGGACCATTTCCGTGGAAAATCTGGGCGGCGTGGCCCTGTCCAGCGTGGACGACGTGTGCACCAGCGAGGACGGGCGGATCTTCATGATCGACACCACGGAAAGCCGAATGAACGTGTTCGACGGGGACGGCGTCCTGCTGTTCACCACCAAGCTGATCCGTACCGTGGAGGGAACCATCGCCCTGGACGAGAACGGTGCTCAGATCATGCTGAACGCTCCGGAAGGCCTGTTCATCCATGAAAAAGAGCAGGAGATCTACATTGCGGACACCGGCAACCACCGGATCGTGGTGCTGGATCTGGCCACCTACGGACTGCTGCGCATCATCAATGCTCCGGCGGAGCTGGTAGGCGTGACCCAGTTCGTGCCCTCCAAGATCGCCGTGGATCTGGCGGATCGCATCTACGTGGTGGTGCAGTCCAGCTACGAGGGAATCCTGGAGCTCACCCGGGACGGGGAATTCGCCGGCTACTACGGCGTCAACACTCCCATGGTCAGCCTGACGGATTACTTCTGGAAATCCATCGCCAGCGACGAGCAGAAGGCTCAGATGGCCAAGGTTTATGCCCCGGCCTTCAACAACATCACCCTGGACGGAGAGGGCTTTGTCATGGCGGTGACCTATGATTCCTCCGCCTCGGACATGGTGTTCCGCCTGAATTCCAAGGGGGAAAACGTGCTCCGGGAGGAAGGCAACACGCCCGTCATCGGGGATACCTGGAGCCTGAGCTCCACAGATACCGGCAGCCAGTTCGTGGACATCGCCGTGACGGACTTCGGCACTTACGCCCTGTTGGACCGCACCAAAGGAAGGATTTTCCTGTACAACTTCGACGGGGAGCTTCTGAACGCTTTCGGCAGCCGTGGCAACCTGAAAGGGGAATTCAAGAGTCCTACCAGCATCGCCTGGCTGGGGGATAAGCTGGTGGTCTCAGACGATATTTTGAATTATATTTACATCCTCGCTCCCACGGCCTTCGGCAAGGCGGTGCTGGAAGGGAATGAAAGCTATTATTTCGGCGACTGGGATGCGGCCCTGGTGTCCTTCCGCCAGGCCCTGGACCTGAACGCCAATTACGAGGCGGCTTACAGCGGCATCGGCAAGAACTACCTGATGAAGGAAGATTACGAGACCGCCATGTATTACTTCAAGACGGGCAACAACAGGACCTTTTATTCCAAGGCCTACAACGGCTTCCGGGGAGAGTGGCTGGAGGGACACTTCGCCATCATCATGATCCTGTTCATCGTCCTGGTGGGCGCCGTGATTGGTTCTGAGGTGCGCTATCACAAGCAAAGCAAAATCAAGGCGAAGGCGGCCATGAAGCTGCTCAACAGCCGGAAGGGGAGGACGGAAGAATGAAGGAAGTCGTAAAAGAGAAATTATCCTATCTGGGAAGATCCATTACCCACCCTTTTGACGCCTTTTACGAGATCCGGTTCCGGGGCAAGGGAAGCGTGCCCCTGGCGGTGATCATCCTGTTGTTTTTCGGCGTCCTGCAGTGCGTGAGCTATCAGTATACCGGCTTTATCATCAATACCAACGATCTGGCCAGCATGAACAGCATCTCCATCTTTTTGACCTGGGTGTTGGGCTTCGTGCTGTTCATCGTCAGCAACTGGTCTGTGACCACTCTGTTAAACGGGAAAGGCAACATGATGGACATCCTGACGGTGGTGTCCTATTCCCTGGTGCCCCTGACCGCCACCCTGATCTTCCAGGTTTTCGCCAGCAACTTTATCATCCTGGAGGAAGCCATGATCGTCTACGTGATCACGGGAGTGGGCACGGTGTGGTCCCTGTTCATGCTGCTGGCAGGCCTGTGCGTGATCCATGAATATGGTTTCGGCAAGACCCTTGTCTCCATCCTGCTGACCTTCGTGGCGGCGGCGATCATCATGTTCCTGGGAATCCTGTTTTTCACCCTGATCGAGCAGATGGTGATGTTCGTCATCTCGGTGGGCCAGGAATTCATCCGCAGACTGTAGAAAGGAGAGTGAGAAGATGGCGGCGATCGGTTTAAAGCTTCAGGGCGTGAAAGAAGTCCTGAAGAAGTTTTACGATAAACATACGATCCGGAGAATTGCGCTGACGATCCTGGCGGCAGTCCTGTTGATCTATGTGATCATCAGCATTCCGGTATGGACTCTGAAAGGGGAAAAGCTTTCGCCCCTTGGCTCCAGGCAGCCTGCAGAAGGAAGCGAGATCGCTCTGGACGCCGGCAGCGTGGTGGTGGCCGAGAACGGCGGCAGCACCCTGACGGTGAACACGGAGGACATGACCTTTGAGGTGCAGGATGAGGCGGGAACCAAGTTCCGCAGCTACGTGGGCGGCGGTTCCGGCAGCGAGAAAGCCCTTCTTTCCCTGGTTTATCTGGGGGAGGACAACAATCTGTATGAATGGAATTCCTATGATAATTGTGTGGCGTTTTCCAGTTATTCCCTGCAGCAGATCGAGAACGGCGTGCGGATCAATCTCAATCTGAACGAAGGCGAATCCAACCGTTTCTATGAATATATGCCCAAAAAGATGGGGATTGAGACTTACGAGGAGTTTTTCGTGGGAGGCTTGAAGAAGCTGATGGAGGACGGCAGTCTGGACCAGGCCACCGGGGAGCGGTATTTGACCACCCTGTCCCTGGTATACAAGAGGAGCCTGACGGAAGAATGCTATTCCGTCACCTACAATGGAAATCCTCCTACCAGCGCTACCAACCAGCTGATCGAGGTGACCAAGCTGGTGGGCTATACCACGGAGATGCTGCTGGAGGATGGAGATACCTTCGGGTTCACCGTGACCTTTACGGAACCCGCCCAGTTCGACTTGGTGGTGGAGCTGACCCTGGACGAAGAGGGCAATCTGAAGGCCCACGTGCCCAGCGGAAGCATCGTTTCCTATAATGATTTCTACACCCCTCAGAATCTGGCCCTGCTGCCCAATTTCGGCGCGGCCACCCTGGATCAGTATGAGGAAGGCAAGATCCTCCTGCCGGACGGCAGCGGCGTGCTGGTGGATTTCAATTCCTACATCGCCAACGTCACGGATTACAAGCGTCCGGTGTATGACAATGATTATTACAGCGATTACTATTACATGCCGGAGTACGGCGAGGAACTGTTCATGCCGATATTCGGCGCCCTGTACGGCCCTGCGGACAAGACGGAGAAGGGGTTCCTGGGCGTCATTGAGGAAGGGGCCAGGACGGCGCTCCTGAACGTGAAGCTGGCCAGCGCCCAGGCGGACAGTTCCAATTACAACAAGGTCTATCCCTCTTTTGACATCGCCCAGTACAAGCGGGTGAAGATCAACGGGGAGTACAGCACGGACAGCGGCACCTACATGACCAATGTAGGTATGCAGGATCTGGATCTGACCGTGTGCTATAAGCTGTACGATAAGAACGTGACTTATTTCGACCTGGCCAAGGGATACCAGGCCTACCTGGAGAAGACGGCGGGGATTTCCGCCTCCTATGACGATGGGAAGGCCGGCCTGTACCTGGAGGTGGTGGGGGGCGTGAACATCGCTTCCCGTTTCGTGGGAATCCCTTACAGCAAGGCTTATTCCATGACCACCTATGAGGAACTGCAGGAAATCCTGGAGACCCTGGACGGCATGAATCTCCAGGTGCAGTACAACGGAGCCTTCAACGGCGGCTGGAATGGAGAGATGAACAGGGGAGCGGATCTGGCGGGACAAAACGGCAGCCGGTCAAAGCTGAAAGCGGCCCTGGCCTATGCCCAGGAGAAAAATATCCTCCTGTACCTCCAGGTGGCCCTGACCCAGGTGTGGGAGAAGGGCAACGGTTTCCGGGCTTCCAGGCAGGCCATTCGGGACTATGCCAACGATGAAGTGGTTCTGTCCCGGTATCAGCCGGTGTTGGGGATTCTGAACAGTTCCTTGAGCGACGGCATGAACCACGATGAGTATTACCTGCTTTCTCCCAAGTACCTGAGCGCCGTGACGGACGCTTTCCTGAAGGAAGCGGGAGATTATCCGAACCTGGCCGTTTCGGACCTGGCGGGCATGTATTATGCGGACTACCGCTATGAGAACTACATTAGCGGGGAGATGGGCAACAAGGTGCTGGATGAGAATCTGCAGAAGCTTTCCCAGGACAAGAGTCTGGCCCTGACCAATCCCCACATCGACAAGATCGCCTATGGCAGCGTGGCCACGGACATCTCCAGGGAAAGCAGCGATTACGCTACTTTCGCCGCCACCATTCCTTTCCGGCAGCTGGTGATGAACGGCCTGGTGGACTATACCACGGAAAACGTGAATCTCTCCAGCAAGAACGCCGCATACTTCGTGCTGCAGGCTGCGGAGCTGGGCGCCATGCCGAAGTTCCTCCTGACCTACAAAAACGTGGACGTGCTGAAGGACACGGATTACAATTATCTGTTCTCCGCCCAGTTCAGTCTCCAGGAGGAAAAGATCAAGGCGGTCTACGAGGAATGCGCCTCCATCCGGGATCAGATCGGAACCAGCGAGATTACCGGCCACGAGGTGCTGCAGGAGGGCGTCTGCCGGACCACCTACGGAACCGGGGTGCAGGTTCTGGTCAACTACAACCTGTATGACGTGACACTTTCCGACGGCACGGAACTGCCTGCGGAAGGGTATCTGATAAAGGAGGGGAATTAACATGAAGACAAAGAGAAAAAAATTATCCTTCCGGACCATGTGGAAGGTTCACGGCCTCATTTTTGCCAGCCCCTTCCTGATCGGATTCGTGGCCTTCTTCCTGCTGCCTCTGATCCAGACGTTTTATTATTCCTTCAACAACGTGGGCGTGGGCGATCAGGGCGGCATGACCTTTGAATGGGTGGGGATCCAGAACTACATCAACCTGTTTACGACGGAGGTCACCACCACCAATACCACCATGGCCAGGCTCTTCACGGAGGAGAATTCCACCATGCTGCTGAGCCTCCCCCTGATCGTGATCTTCAGCCTGTTCATGGCCCTTCTGGCCAACCAGAAGTTTAAAGGCCGGGCCATCGTGAGACTGATGTTTTTCCTGCCCATCATCCTGGGGGTTGACGTGGTGATGGATATGCTGACCATCACCACCGGCGGCACCACCCTGGATACCGGCAGCAATCTGCTGGCGGGCAGCTATGTGACCATCTTCCTGGTGCGGACCCTGAACGTGCCCATGCGGGTGCTCTACCCCATCATGACCTATGTGGAGAACATTTTCGACCTGATCTCCCAGGCCGGCGTTCAGACCCTGGTCTACCTGACGGCCCTGCAGTCCATCAGCCCCAGCCTCTACGAAGTGGCCAAGATGGAAGGCGCCACGGCCTATGAGACCTTCTGGAAGGTGACCATTCCCTCCATTATGAACATCACCTTCTTCGTGGTGATCTACACCATAGTGGATCTGTTCCTGAAATCCTCCATTGCGGAGGAGGCCTACGCCTTCGCCTTTACCCAGGGCAAGATCGGCGTGGGCAGCGCCCTGTCCATCGTCTACGTGGGCAACGTGATCCTGGTGCTGGCGGTGGCGGCCCTGCTTCTTAGGAAGGTGGTGAAAAAGAATGAAAAATAAAACAAAATATTCCAACATGGATGCCAGTTTGGCCATCTATCTGTTTAAAAACAAATTCAAACAGGGTGCGGTGCGGTTTTTCACCCTGGTGCTGATCCTGGGTCTGTGCTTTACCATCGTGTATCCCATCGTGAGCCTGGTGCCGGTGGTGCTGTCCACCGTGGATGATCTGGGCAACCCCAACGTGATCTGGATCCCGCAGGAATTCTCCACGGTCAGCTTCAAGGCGGCGGCCAGGCTGGTCATGCCCCAGGGCTTTATGACCATGGTGAAGTCCGTGCTCTATGCGGCGGGAATCATGGTGCTGCAGGTGTTCTTCTCCGCCATGGTGGGGTATTCTCTGGCCCGGGTGAAATTCTGGGGCAGGGGCCTGGTGTTCGGCATGGTGATCCTGGTGTTCCTGCTGCCCAGGCAGTCCCTGCTGCTGGCCCAGTACATTTCCTTCGTGCATTTTGACGTGCTGGGGATCATGAACCTGTTCACTGCGGCGGGAGAGATCAACCTGATCAACAATCCCATCGTGCTGGTGCTGCTGGCGGTCTTCGGCTTCGGCGTGAACCAGAGCCTGTTCATCTTCCTGTTCAGTCAGTTCTTCAAGAACATTCCCAAGGAACTGGAAGAGGCTTCCCTCATCGATGGCTGCGGCTTCTACCGCACCTATTTCAGGATCATGCTGCCTAACGCCGTGCCCATCATCTCCACCGTGGGGATCTTGTCCTTCGTGTGGAACTATAGCGACACCTACTATACCAATTATTTCAATCCGAACGGCAACTACATGAGCACTCTGCTGTCCTCCACCTTCATCTCGGCCAACAAGGATTACATCCTGAACGCCCTGCGGACCTGGTACGATGCGCCCGTGGTAACGGATCTGGCCTTTGATGCGGTGAAGCAGGCGGGAGCTTTGATCTTCCTGATTCCGTTGCTGATCGTCTACCTGATCGGCCAGAGGAAGCTGGTGGAGAACATGGAGAATTCCGGTCTGGTTGGATAACAAACAGGGAGCAAGATATCAGAATGAAGAAAAAAGCAATAGCGGCGGGAATCTGCCTGGCCCTGCTGGCTGGCCTCCTGGGCGGCTGCGGCTCTCCGGGGACGAACGTCCCCGGAGGGGAAACCGGAGCTTCGGCTGAGGGCCAGTCCGGGCAGGGCGGAGCATCTTCCCAGGATGCCGGGACGCAGGAAGGAGCCGGTGCCCAGGAGGGCGGCGGCCAGTCCCAGGAGACTGCGCAGTATCCCAAGATGACGGTGGACGTGAACGTCGCCTATCAGACCATAGAGAGCTTCGGCACCAGCGGCGCCTGGTGGAGCCAGTACGTGGGCGGTTTCGATGACGATCCTTATGAAGAGACCGGGGTCAGCAGCAGAGAGCAGATCGCCGAGCTTCTGTTCGACCGGGAAAAAGGAATCGGGCTGACCTGCTATCGGTATAACCTGGGGGCCGGTTCGGCGGAGAGCAGGAAGGGAACTTATTCCGACATCCACCGCCGTGCCCAGTGCTTTGAAACGGAACCCGGGGTCTACGACTGGAGCAAGGACGCCAATGCGGTGTGGTTCCTGAACCGGGCCGTGGAGCTGGGGGTGCAGGAAGTGGTCCTGTTCTGCAACAGTCCCCTGGAGCGGCTGACGGACAACGGCATGGCCCAGCTGACGGCAGGGACCAAGAGCAATATTTCTGCGGAAAATTATGGGGCCTTTGCCACTTACGTGATGGACGTGGCGGAGCACTTCGTGGGAGAAGGGATTCCCGTGAAATTTATCTCCCCCATCAATGAACCCCAGTGGGATTGGACCGGGGGACAGGAAGGGGCCCATTACGAGCCCGGGCAGACCAGGGAGATCTATCTGGCTTTCCTGGACGAACTGGAGAACCGGGAAGCCCTGGCCGGGGTGGAACTGTCCGGCCCGGAGAGCGGCGAATGGGGCGGTCAGGCCACCATCGATTATACGGAATCGATTCTGGGGGATGAGAGGCTGGCGGCGCATTTTACCGCCATTGACAATCATTCCTACTGGTCGGACGATACCGCCAAGAAATCTTTTGCCAATTATATGAAGGTTTATCATCCCGATGTGAAGCTGCGGATGAGCGAGTGGTGCGAGATGGTCAACGGTTCCGACGTGACCATGGACTCCGCATTCCACCTGGCGCAGGAGATCGCCAAGGACATGCGGATCCTGAACGTGGTGTCCTGGCAGAACTGGGTGGCGGTGGCTCCCGGCGGCTATCGGGACGGCTTGATCTACGTGGATGAGCCCAGCCATAAGTTCCGGGCTTTGAAACGGCTCTGGAGCTTCGGCAATTTCAGCCGCTACGTCCGCCCGGGGTATACCAGGGTGGACATCCAGGCCCCCAGCCGGGCCATGGACGAGATGCTCCCCACGGCCTTTACGGGCGTGAACGACGCAGGGGAGGAAGAGCTGGTCATGGTGTTCATCAACGAGGATATTTCTGCCCAGGAGTTTGTGCTGGAGGGCTGTGAAGGATATCAGCGCATCGCCTGTTACGAAACCTCGGACGCCAATGACCTGGCCTGCGTGCTGGAGGGAGAATATGATTCCGGCACCCCGGTGACCGTTGCGGGCCGGTCGGTGACCACGGTGGTGCTGACGAAGAATGCGGGCGAGGATTGAGACCCAGCCATGGAACGTTGGCGGGGATTGAAATCCGACCCTGAACTGCGGGCCGCCCGAACGGACAAGGTGCCGGGCGGCCTGCGGAAATTTAAAAAAGCCGCAAGGAGACGGAAATGGCAGGAACCTTTGAAATCAAAGATACTTTTTACTTGAATGGGAAACCCTTTCAAATCCTCTCGGGCAGTATTCATTATTTTCGCATTGTTCCGGAGTATTGGAGGGACCGTCTGGAAAAGCTGAAAAGCATGGGTCTCAACACGGTGGAAACCTATATTCCCTGGAACGTCCACGAGCCCCGCAAGGGCGAGTTTCGATTTGAAGGCATGGCGGACGTGGTGCGCTTCGTGGAGCTGGCCGGGGAGTTGGGGCTTTATGTGATCCTTCGCCCTTCCCCTTATATTTGTGCGGAATGGGAATTCGGGGGGCTGCCCGCCTGGCTGCTCGGGCAGGAGGAATTACAGGTGCGGAGCACCTCCCCCGTTTTTTTGCAGCATGTGAGAGAATATTATCAGGTGCTTCTTCCGAAACTGGCGCCCCTGCAGATCACGGAAGGCGGCAATGTGATCCTGATGCAGATTGAAAATGAGTACGGACATTTCGCAGATGATCCGGAATATATGGAAGACCTGCGGGACATGATGCGGGAGAACGGGATCACGGTGCCACTGATCACTTCGGACGACCCCAGGGAAGAGAGCCTGGGCGCGGGGAGCGTGGCGGGAGCCTATCCCACCGGCAACTTCGGCTCCCGGACCAGGGAACGCTTTCAGATTTTGAAAAAATTTACCGGGGACGGTCCGCTGATGTGCGCCGAGTTCTGGGTGGGCTGGTTCGACCACTGGGGCAACGGCGGCCACATGAGGGGCGACCTGGAGAAAAGCGCCGCAGACCTGGAGGATATGCTTCGTCTGGGCCACGTCAACATTTATATGTTTATCGGCGGCACCAATTTCGGCTTCATGAACGGTTCCAATTATTATGACGAGCTGACTCCGGACGTGACTTCCTATGATTATGATGCGGTGCTGACGGAGGCGGGGGATTTTACCCCCAAATATTTCCGGTACCGGGAGATCGTTCGGAAGTTTGCCCCCGTGCCGGAGGTGACTTTCAGCACCCGGATTGCCAGGAAGGCTTACGG
This sequence comes from uncultured Acetatifactor sp., assembly GCA_947625675.1. Classification (GTDB taxonomy): domain Bacteria; phylum Bacillota; class Clostridia; order Lachnospirales; family Lachnospiraceae; genus Acetatifactor. Next base: position 16,395 of record CANQPH010000003.1, on the reverse strand, counting down.
CAGGGTGGCCGTGAAGGAAAAAGTGGGGCTGATGGAGTCCCTCGAGCTGCTTTCCGCTCCCGTGGAGAGCGCCGCCCCCCGGAGCATGGAGCGCCTGGGCCAGAACTATGGCTATATTCTGTACACCTCTCCGATCCGCCATGAGCGGACTTTGGAGCGCATCCGCCTGTGGAAAGCCAACGACAGGGCCAATCTTTTCCTGGATGACAAAAGGCTTCTGAACCTGTACGACCGGGAGCTTCTGGAGGAACATCCCTTGGAGGAAGAGGCCCGGGAAGGTCAGGAGCTTCGGATTCTGGTGGAAAACATGGGCCGGGTGAATTTCGGCCCCCGGATGAACGACCAGAGGAAGGGCATAGACGGGGCCGTGCAGATCAACGGACACATTCATACCCATTGGAAGCAGTATCCCCTGCCCCTGGACAATCTGGAAGCCCTGGATTACGGCAGGGGCTATACGGAGGGAATGCCCGCCTTTTACCGCTTTGAATGGGAGGCGGAGGAAACGGGAGACACTTTCCTGGAGCTTCCCGGCTGGGGCAAGGGCTGCGTCTTTGTGAACGGCTTCCACATCGGACGGTTCTGGGAGATCGGTCCCCAGAAGAGATTGTACATCCCCGCACCCCTTTTGAAGAAGGGCCGCAATGAAGTGGTTGTCTTCGAGACGGAAGGGAAGGCTCCGGGAGAGATTGTCTTCCATGATGAGCCGGATGTGGGGTGAAAATTTTAGAGCGAGAATAGAAAGAGGGCAGGAGGGAACGTCTTATTGGACGAGGGGCGTTTCTTCCTGCCTTCGCCTTTCTTTCCGGTTTTTGGGGGCTTGCATCCCTCTGTAAAACGGGTTATAATCTACTTGTTGCGGGCCGCACAGATGCCGGCGCCGCAGGAGATCGAGGACGGACGAAGGATGAACGAAAGAGTAACGGAGCAGAGGAAATTTTTTTCCAGAATTGGATTGGCTTATTTCATGGGTTCCTTGGTGATCTACGGGGTGCAGCTGGGGACGGGGGCTTTGGTGAGAAGTCTCTGGCCCGGGCTTTTGGAGGACTATAATTGGAATTTATTGCTGTCCATGATGACCATGTACCTGATCGGCATGCCCATCATGGCGGCGATGATCAGACGCATCCCGAAAGCGGAGACGCCCGCAGAGGGCGGACGGATGACAGTTCTCCAGCTCTTATGCGCTTTTTGCATCGCCTACGCTTTGATGTATCTCAGCAATCTGGTGGGCATGGCGCTGACTTCGGGGATTTCCGTTCTCAAGGGAAGTCCGGTGAACAATGATCTGATGGAAATCGTGCTGGGCGGAAATACGGCGCTGCTCTTTTTCCTCACGGCGTTCTGTGCGCCCATTTGGGAAGAAACGCTGTTTCGCAAGCTTTTGATTGACCGGGTGTCCCGGTACGGAGAAGGGGTTTCGGTGCTGCTGTCAGGGCTGCTGTTCGGCTTTTTCCACGGCAACCTGAGCCAGTTCGTCTACGCCTTTTCCCTGGGTCTGCTCCTGGGCTTTCTCTACGTGAGGACCAGACGGGTTCGATACACGATTTTGCTCCACGTCATGATCAATTCCGTTAGCGTGGCGGCTTCCGCCCTGCTGAAATGGAGCGGTTTGGATCGGATCCTTTTGTCCGGCCAGGATGACGGAGCGGCGGAAACCCTGGGGGCTCTGCTGCAAAACGGTCTGGGCCTGATGGCGGTGGGGCTTTACAGCTGCCTGGTGATGGCTCTGGTGCTCACGGGGGTGATTTTGCTCCTGGTAAATCTCAAGCGGTTCAATCTGCGGGATACGGGGGAGACGATTCCACGGGGCAGGGGATTTGCCACGGTCATCGGGAACCCGGGGATGCTTCTTTTTTTGATCTTCTGGCTGTTCATGATGGTGCGGCAGCTGATGGAATGAGGTGAAGGAACGTGTATAGTTTTCAAAGCAGGATACGCTACAGCGAGACGGACAGCGAGGGCATTTTGAGCCTCACGTCCCTCATGGATTATTTTCAGGACTGTTCCACTTTCCACTCGGAGGATTTGGGAGTGGGGGTAGGTTATTTGAAGGAAAGGGATCTGGCCTGGGTGCTTTCCTCCTGGCAGATCGTGGTGGACCGATTCCCGGCCATGGGGGAGAAGGTGGAGATCGGAACTTTCCCCTATGAATTCAAGGGCTTTCTGGGATACCGGAATTTCTGGATGAGGACGGAGGACGGGGAGTGGCTGGCCCGGGCCAATTCCCTTTGGAGCCTGTTGTATTTGAGCAAGGGGAAGCCCGCCATCCCGCCGGAAAAGATGCTGCAAAGCTATCGGCTGGAGGAAAAGCTTCCCATGGACTATGCCCCTCGGAAGATCGCCGTCCCCCAGGGCGGGGAGATGGGGGAGCCCGTGGTCATCCGGAAGCACCATTTGGATACCAACCATCATGTGAACAATGCCCAGTACGTCGATATCGCCCAGGAATTTCTCCCGGAGGGAGGCCTTCCCGGGAGCCTGGGGCAGCTGCGGGCGGAGTACAAGAAGCAGGCGTTTCTGGACGACGTGCTGTATCCCTACGTGGTTCGGACCCGGGAGAGCTGTCTGGTGTCTCTGCGGGATGAAAAGGGAGCTCCCTACGTGAACGTGGAGTTTCGGCGGCGGCAGGAGGGCGAGAATTTGAATTAAATTTGAGGGCCGGATAAGGGGCCGGGGGGGGGGAATGGGCTTGGGTACTGGGCCGGAGTAATGGATTAGGGCAAGGGTAGGTAAGGGATGGAATAGGATTAAGTAAGGGGCCGGGCAAAGGGGGCTCGCATCACGAAGTGATGTGAGCATTCTGCGTGAAAAAGCGTGTGGGAAAGCTAGCTTTCCCAACCGCTTTCTTACGCAGAATGTCCATGCCGCCTGCGGCGGCAGACCCCCTTTTGCCCTTCCCGCCGCCCGAAACAAAATCTTTACGAGCTATGATACAAATTTGAAACAATTTTGTAATAAAATCAGACTGTTGTTAGAGAAACAATAGTAAAGCAAAGGTTAATAGGTGAGTTATGATTAAATTAGGTGAAAAACAGGTGTTGGAGATCGTCAAGAAGGTGGATTTCGGGGTGTATCTGGCTCCGGATCAGGAGCATATGGACGAGCGGGTGCTGCTTCCCATCAAGCAGGTGCCGGAGGGCAGTCAGGTGGGGGATTCCCTGGAGGTGTTCCTGTATCGGGATTCCAAGGATCGTCTTATCGCCACCACCCATACGCCCAAGCTGATGATGGGGCAGGTGGCGCTTCTGCGGGTGGCCCAGACCGGCAGCGTGGGGGCGTTCCTGGACTGGGGGCTGGAGAAGGATCTGCTGCTTCCGTTCAAACAGCAGACCAAGAGGGTGCAGGAAGGGGAAGAGGTGTTGGTCTCCCTGTACGTGGACAAGAGCACCCGGCTCTGCGCCACCATGAACGTCTACCGGGAGCTTCTGAACAGCAGCCCGTATCAGAAGGATGACCGGGTGACCGGAAGGGTATACCTGATCAGCGAAGAGTTCGGCGCCTTCGTGGCGGTGGACAACCTTTATTCCGCCCTGATTCCCAAGAAGGAGCTTTATGGGAAGGTGGAAGTGGGAGAAGACGTGGAAGCCAGGGTGGTCAAGGTGCTGGAGGACGGCAGGCTCACTCTGAGCATTCGGGAGAAGGCTTACATTCAGATGGACAAGGACGCCGAAGAGCTCCTGAAGATCATCGGAGAATATGACGGGGTGCTGCCCTTCAATGACAAAGTTTCCCCGGAGATCATCAAGCGGGAGACCGGCATGAGCAAAAACGAGTTCAAGCGGGCGGTGGGACGCCTTTTGAAGGAGGGAAAAATCGAGCTGACCGGCAAGGTGATCCGCCTTGTCCCCGGGAAAAAGTAGAGTGAAACCGGTTCCGGCTAATCAATGTAAAAAAACAAAAAATATGCATAAATTTTTCTTGCATTTTTGTAGATTTTTTTATGAATTTGTATTAAAATGAAAAATAGGATTTTGTCGCCCGTTTTTTTACATTTTACATAGCCGAAGGAGCCTGGATATGATATCAAATCAGATTATGCAGAACACGTTGGAGGGACTGAAGGGCATTGCCAGAGTGGAACTGAGCGTTATGGACGTGGACGGCAGAGAGATTGCCTCCACTATGGATTTTGGGCATTGTTCCAAAGCGGCGGCGGATTTCGCCTCGTCACCGGCGGATTCCCAGGAAATTCAGAATTACCAGTACTTCAAGATATTTGACGATCAGCAGCTGGAGTATGTTCTGGTGGTCAGCGGAAGCGGAGAGGACGTTTATATGCTGGGCAAGCTGGCGGCCTTTCAGATCCAGAACCTGATCATCGCTTATCGGGAACGTTTTGACAAAGATAACTTTATCAAGAATCTTTTGCTGGACAACCTGCTTTTGGTGGATATTTACAGCCGGTCCAAGAAGCTGCACATCCAGACGGACGCCGTTCGGGTAGCCATGATCATGGAAACGGAAAACGGCAGGGATGGCAACGCATTGGAGATGTGCCGGGGGTATTTTGGGGCCAATAACAGGGATTTTGTCACGGCGGTGGATGAGAACAGCATCATCATCGTCAAGGACGTCACGGATGCGGAGGGCGCCAAGGAAGCGGAGAAAGCGGCCCACCAGCTGGAAGGCTATATGCGGAAGGAAGGCTTGAAGAACATCCGGATCGCCATCGGCAGTGCGGTGAACGAGATCAAGGAGGTGAGCCGTTCCTATAAGGAGGCCAAGATGGCCCTGGACGTGGGCAAGATTTTCTTTGCGGAGAGAACGGTCATCGCTTACAGCGAGCTGGGGATCGGGAGACTGATTTATCAGCTGCCCATTCCGCTCTGCAAGCTGTTCATCCGTGAAATATTCGGAGAGAAGAGCCCTGACGAGTTCGATGAAGAGACTTTGACCACCATTATGAAATTTTTCGAGAACAGTTTGAACGTGTCGGAGACCTCCAGACAGCTCTTCATCCACCGCAACACCCTGGTGTACCGGCTGGACAAGCTGCAGAAGAGCACGGGGCTGGACCTGAGGGTGTTCGAGGACGCCATCACTTTTAAGATCGCCATGATGGTGGTGAGATATATGAGATACATGGAAAGCTACGAGTATTAAGGCTCCATGCGGGGCATGCGAAGCTTTTCGATGAGAGGAACGGACTTATGTCGAGAAAAGAAAACGAATTGAAGAAGCAACAGAGCATTATGGAGGAAAAGGGCATCATCTATCTGGATAATGTCACGAAATCCTATTCCACGGGTTCCCCCGCGATCAACGGGATCACGCTGAACATTTACAAAGGAGAATTCGTGTTCGTCGTGGGGGACAGCGGATCCGGCAAATCCACGCTGATCCGGCTGCTTTTGAGAGAACTGACGGCCACTACGGGGAACGTTTACGTGATGGGACAGGATCTGGCCAAGCTCAAGCACCGCAAGATCCCGAAGTTCCGGCGCAACCTGGGAGTGGTCTTCCAGGACTTCCGCCTGCTGAACGATAGGAACGTGTACGAGAACGTGGCCTTCGCCCAGAGGATCGTGGAGACCCCCGCCAGGATGATCCGCAGGAACGTGCCCGCCATGCTGGCCACGGTGGGGCTGGCCGGGAAATATAAGGCCAAGACCACCCAGCTGTCCGGCGGAGAACAGCAGAGGGTGGCCCTTGCCCGGGCCCTGGTGAACAATCCTTCCATCCTGCTGGCGGACGAGCCCACCGGCAACCTGGATCCTCACAATTCCTGGGAGATCATGGGACTTCTGGAAGAGATCAACGAGAGGGGCACCACGGTGGTGGTGGTGACCCACAACCGGGAGATCGTGAACGCCATGAAAAAGCGGGTGGTCGCCATGAAAAAAGGCGTGATTGTCAGCGACATGGAGGAAGGTGTCTACAACGATGATGATGAAGAAGATTAATACTTTTTTTTATACGATGTGGCAGGGCATCCTGAACATTTTCCGCAATAAATGGTATTCCCTGGCCTCCGTGGCCACGATTTCCGCCTGTCTGTTCCTGCTGGGCCTGTTTTTCGCCATCGTGGCCAACGTCCAGCATATCGTGCGTTCCGTGCAGGAGGACATCTGCATCTCCGTCTTCTTCGTGGAGGGGACCCCCCTGGAGCGCAAGGAAGAGATCCAGCAGACCCTGAATGACCGCAGGGAAGTGCTGCGCACGGAATACCGCACGGCGGACGAGGAATGGGCCTGGTTCTCGGAAAGCTCTCTTCACGGCAACACGGAGGTGTTCCAGGAGAATCCCCTGGAGGGCATGGACAACATCCGGGTCTACATGAAGGATATCGGCGAACAGGAGAACCTGGCGACCTTCATTGAATCCATCCCGGAGGTGGATCACGTGAACCGCTCCCTGAACCTCGCCAATACCCTGACCGGAGTGAACAGTCTGATTTCCTATGGATTTATCGTGATCATCGCAATTCTGCTGGTGGTCAGCGTGTTCCTGATCAGCAACACCGTGTCCATCGGCATCTCCGTCCGGAAGGAAGAGATCAACATCATGAAATACGTGGGCGCCACGGACTTTTTCGTCAGGGCCCCCTTCGTGCTGGAGGGCATGATCATCGGACTGGTGGGGGCGGGCATCCCGCTGCTGATCATTTTTGAAGGCTATAACGGGCTGCTGAATTATGTGATGGAACGGTTCCCCATGCTCAGCAATATGCTGAACTTCCTGTCGGTGGCGGAGATCTTCCGTTTCCTGACGCCGGTTTCCCTGTTAGTGGGGATGGGCATCGGATTTTTCGGAAGCATTTCCACGGTCAGAAAGCATCTGCACGTATAGGCGGCCTTGCAGGGATGTGCGCATGGACGACCTTGCAGGACATGTGTATAGGCGGCCTTGAAAGATATAGGTAGGAGTGATGCGAGGGTGAAAAAAGGACGGATTGGCATTTTCCTGAGATCGCTGTTCTGCGCAGCATGCGTAGCGTGCGTAGTATGCGTAGCATGTATAGCGGCGCTTTGGGCCGCACCCGTCATGGAGGCGCAGGCTTCCTCCGGCGTGACTTCGGAGAGCATCCGGGAGAAGGAGGGCCAGATCAATCAGGCCAAAAGGGACATCAAGAACCTGGAAAAGGGTCTGAGCGATATTCAGGATCTCAAGAAACAGCTGGAACAGGAAAAAAATAACCTGAAGAATTATGTGACCAAGCTGGACCAGGAGCTGGAAGAGCTCGAACAGAACATCCTGGATCTGAAGTTCCAGATTTCCGGCAAGGAGACGGAGATCCAGGAGACCTCCGAGGAATTGGAGGAAGCCCAGATTACTGCGCAGAATCAGTATGAATACATGGTGACCAGCATAAGATATTTTTATGAGGAAGGCACGCTGCCCACCATGTGGGAGCTTTTGTTTTCTTCCCAGGGGATCGGGGATTTCCTGAACCGTCTGGATTATATGAACCGGGTGTATGAATATGACGAGCGGATGTGGACGGAATATGAGATGAACTGTCAGTACATCGCTCTCTGCAAGGAGCAGCTGGAGCTGGAGAAGCAGCTGCTGGACGAACAGAAGAAAAACGTGGAGAACCAGCAGGCCCAGGTGGAAGAGCTGATCGATGAAAAAAGGAAGCAGATCACCTCTTACGAGTCGGACATCGCCACCAAGGAAAAAGCCATCCGGGAGTACGAACAGGAGATCGCCGATCAGAACGCCATGATTGCGGAGCTGGAGAAGCAGGTGGAGAAGGAAAAAGAAGAGCTCCGGTTGAAATATGACGGGGGCGTGTTCAAGTTCCCCCTGGCTTCCTGTACCAGAGTTTCCGATGATTATGGGAACCGGATCCACCCCACTCTGGGGGTGCAGCAGTTCCATAACGGCGTGGATCTCGCCGCCCCCAAGGGCACGGCCATTTATGCCGCTTATAACGGGGAGGTGGTGTCTGCCGCCTACAATTCCAGCATGGGCAATTATGTCATGATCAATCATGGGGACGGCCTGTACACCATCTATATGCATGCGTCGGCCCTGTATGTTTCCGCCGGGGACACGGTGAAAAGAGGGGATACCATTGCGGCGGTGGGCAGCACGGGGAGATCCACGGGCCCCCATCTGCATTTCAGCGTGCGCAAGGACGGGGCTTACGTCTCACCCTGGAATTATATTTCAAAGCCGTGACGCCGCGGATGTAATTTGAAAGGCTGTAAAGGAGCATAACAGATGCAAAACGACTATCAGGACGGTGGAAATGATTTTTTGAACGAGGAATCTTTGCTGAAAAGGCAGGAGCCCGCAGAGATCAGGAAGGAGAAAAAGCGGAAGAATCGGGGATATTTTTACGGAGGCCTGATTTCCGGCGTGATTCTCACGCTTTTGATCGTCTGTGTCGCCTACCTGGCGGTGAGGATAGAACGGAGCGTCAATACCATGCAGAACGCTGGCGGGCAGAGCGGAGAAATGGTGACGTCCGACGTGATGACCAAGATCGAAACCATAGAAAAGCTGATCCGGCAATACTATTACAAGGATGAGGATATCGTGGAGGAGAATCTGGAAGCCGGTATTTATCGGGGCATGGTGGATTCTTTGGGAGATCCCTATTCGGAGTACTATACGCCGGAGGAGCTGGAAGAGCTGCTGCAGGGCACCGAAGGAATCTATTATGGCATCGGGGCCGGGGTCCAGCTGGACACGGAGACCGCCTATCCCAAGATCGTAAAGGTTTATTCCGGCACTCCGGCGGAGGAAGCGGGGCTGCGGGAGAATGACATCATTTACGAGGTGGAAGGGACTTCCACTTATGACATGGATACCACGGAAGTGGTTGCCATGATCAAAGGAGAGGAAGGAACCTACGTCAACCTGACCATCGTGAGGGACGGGGAGTACGACTATCTGAGCATTGACGTGGAGCGCAGGAAGGTCAATATTCCCACCGTGGAATTTGAAATGCTGGAGGACGGCATGGCCTATATCCAGATCACGGAGTTCGATACCGTTACCGTGGACCAGTTCGCAGAGGCCATGGCCATGGCCCGGGGCAACGGCATGAAGGGGCTGATCCTGGACCTGCGGAGCAATCCGGGGGGCAGCCTGTCGGCCGTGGTAGAGGTGGCCCAGATGCTCTTGCCGGAGGGCATGATCGTCTATACGGAGGATAAGTACGGCCGCCGGAACGAGTATACCTGCGATGGGACCAGGGAGCTGGAGGTGCCTTTGGTAGTGCTGATTAATGGCAATTCCGCCAGCGCATCCGAGATCCTGGCCGGCGCCATCAAGGACTATGGGCTGGGGACCCTGGTGGGGACCACCACTTTTGGAAAAGGGATCGTGCAGTCTGTCATTCCCCTGGAGGATGATTCTGCGGTCAAGGTCACGATCAGCAGTTATTTTACCCCAAAGGGCAACAACATCCACGGCATCGGCATTGCGCCCGACGTGGAATGTGCCTTTGACGGCGAGGCCTATTACAACGAGCCCGGCAACCCGGACAATCAGCTGGAAGAAGCCAAGCGGGTGCTGGAAGAGCTGATGGCGAAGTAGATGGAAAACGAAATAGAAGAAAATGCTTCTACTTTAAACAGTAAAGACGATTGCGGTTGGCACCTTTTGCAACAATAATGTCCTCCGAGATCAATTCTTTCAGATAATCTCTGGTTCTGGAAGGCTTTAGCCCCACGTATGCTGCGATTTCGGAGGACTTTGCGATCCTCACGTCAGTGAGGAATTCGACAATCTGCATTTTTATGGTTTCGTTTATCGCCGATTTTTTATTGTCCTGCTGCATGGATAAGGATATAATAATTCTTTCCGGCGCAAATTTTTTCACGATAACAGGTTCTCCCCATCCTTCTTTTTCCCATACTTGGTAAATGTTGGGGATTCCGCTTCCGGCGCGTTCACCAATATCGATCAGATTAAACATTTTAAGGATGGCGCTGTTGCGGGGGTCTGAAATTCCCCCGCTTTTGGCTGCGGCAACTTCGATTCGAAATGCTCCGGGATTGGAAAATGTAATCTGATTTGGCTCCCGGATGATTACCACCCCTTGACGGCCATAGTAGTGTATCGTTACATCTTTGCTTGTGAGCAGATTCACGCTGACCTTGTTGGGATTGTTTACGGTATCCCAGAATTCCCTGACAAAACCTACAATAGTAGAATCATTTTACCACGAGCACAGACCGGGAAGCGCTGCGAAGCAGCATTTACTCCGGCTATGCCGTGGGTGCGGTGGATTGCCGTACAATACGCCGCCTTGGCGGCGGCAAGCCGATTTTATCGGCTTGAATTCTGCGTCAGCAGAATTATTGTACCACAACTGCGGGAATAAAGCAATTTTTCATAAATCTTTTAGAGAAATCACACAATTTTCACCTTTCGACTATTGATTTATAAGCCCGGAATCAATATAATAAAAGGAGCGTTTGAAGTCATGTGTTAAGAAGCGAGGGTAACCTGAACAGATGGATAACAATCAAATGAACGAGTACGACAATGGCGGCGGATACAACAATAACCGCGGCAATGGTTATAATAACAATAACGGACACAACAATAATAACAATGGCGGAAACGGCAACCGGCCCAACTGGATGGTGTATCTGCTGTCCGGGCTGGCGGTGTTGATGATGGTGATCTTGTTCAGCAACCTGTTCTTTTCTTCGGATTCCGGGGAAGAGGTGACCTACGCCGAGTTTATCACCATGCTGGAGGACGGCAAGGTGCAGAGCGCCGTGATGAATACGGACGGGTCCCTGTCCTTTACGGTGAAAAACGAACAGAGCGGCAGTCAGCAGAATCAACAGGGCCAGCAGATGGATCCCTTAAGTCTGTATATGAGCCTGCAGGGCAGAACCAGGGAATATTATACCTACGTGATGGAAGATGTCACCACCCTGACCCAGCGTCTGTTGGATAACGGGGTGGAGGATTTTGAATACAATCCTTCCAACGGTTCCGCCATTTTCTGGCAGATTCTGTCCTTCATCCTGCCCGTGCTGCTGATGTGGGTGCTGTTGGGCTTCCTGTTCCGCAGGATGGGAGGAAGCGGCGGGCCTTTCAGCGCAGGGAAGAACACGGCCAAGGTGTACGTGCAGAAGGAAACCGGCGTGACCTTCAAGGACGTGGCGGGGGAGGACGAAGCCAAGGAGTCCCTGGTGGAGGTGGTGGATTTCCTCCACAATCCCGGACGGTATTCCAGCATCGGCGCAAGGCTGCCTAAGGGAGCCCTGTTGGTGGGCCCTCCCGGCACCGGCAAGACCCTGCTGGCCAAAGCGGTGGCCGGGGAAGCCAACGTGCCCTTCTTTTCCCTGACCGGTTCCGACTTTATCGAATTGTACGTGGGCGTGGGCGCCAGCCGGGTGCGGGATCTTTTCAAGGAAGCCACGAAGAATGCGCCCTGCATTATTTTCATAGACGAGATCGACGCCATCGGCCGCAGCCGGGATTCCCGGTACGGCGGAGGAGATTCCGAGCGGGAGCAGACCCTGAACCAGCTGCTTTCGGAGATGGACGGATTCGACAGTTCCAAGGGTATCCTGATCATCGGCGCCACCAACCGGCCTGAAATCCTGGACAAGGCTCTGTTGCGTCCCGGACGGTTCGACCGCCGGATCATCGTGGACAAGCCGGATCTGAAGGGCCGGGTGGAGATTTTGAAGGTCCATGCCAAGAACGTGAAGATGGATGAGACGGTGGATCTGGACGCCATCGCCCTGGCGACCAGCGGTGCGGTGGGCTCCGATCTGGCCAACATGATCAACGAGGCCGCCATCAACGCCATCAAGGAGGGCCGTCAGTTGGTGAGCCAGGCCGATCTGTTCAATGCGGTGGAGCAGGTGCTGGTGGGCAAGGAGAAGAAAGATCGCATCATGAGCAAGGAAGAGCGCAAGATCGTTTCTTATCATGAGGTGGGGCATGCCCTGGTGTCCGCCCTGCAGACAAATTCCGAGCCGGTGCAGAAGATCACCATCGTGCCCAGGACCATGGGTGCGCTGGGCTATGTCATGCACGTGCCGGAGGAAGAGAAATATCTGAATACCCAGGCAGAATTAAATGATATGCTGGTGGGCCTGGTGGCGGGCCGGGCCGCCGAGGAAATCGTCTTTGACACGGTGACCACGGGCGCCGCCAACGATATCGAGAAGGCCACCTCCATCGCCAAGGCCATGGTGACCCAGTACGGCATGAGCGAGCGCTTCGGCCTCATGGGGCTGGCCACCATAGAGAGCCAGTACCTGGAAGGAAGAGCGGCGTTAAACTGCAGCGACCAGACGGCGGCCGAAATCGACCAGGAAGTCATCGCCATCCTGAAGAGAAGTTATGACGAGGCCCTGAGGCTTCTGCGGGAGAATCGGGAGCTGATGGATAAGCTGGCGGAGTTCCTGATCGAACGGGAGACCATTACCGGCAAGGAGTTCATGCAGATCTTCCGCCGGGAGAAAGGCCTGCCGGAGCCCGAGGAAAAGCGGGAGGAGAAGGATCCCACGGATACCCATCATCTGGATGTTCAGAACGCCTCTCATCGGCCCCAGGAAGTTCCTGCAGCCCAGGCACCGCAGCCACAGGCTGGTGCTCCTGCGCCTCAGCCGGACTCCGTAGCTCTTGGTTCTCAGGCATCCCAGCCAGGGATAGGGCCTGGCGGCCAGGCGACTTTCCAGCCGGACGTACAGGCTGACGCACATTTGCCGCAAGACGCTTCTGCGCCCCAGGCACCGCAGCCTCAGACCGGTGCCCCGGAGGGTTCCCAGTCCGCTGACGATCCCGGCAATCCGCCGGTGGTGGGCCGGTTTTCCAATAGACCTTTAGACTAAACTGATATTGCGGGCTGTTACAGCCTGGGATTTCTGCGGCCCCTGCAGAGCCGCCCGGAGATTTCCCAAACTGTACCAGCCCTTTTTTTCAAATAAAAAGGAGAGGTATGTTTCAGGTAGAAGAAGAGCTTCGCAAGCTTCCGGGCAAGCCGGGGGTCTATATCATGCGGGACGCCCAGGACGGGATTTTGTACGTGGGCAAGGCCGTGAACCTTCATAACCGGGTCCGCTCGTATTTTCGGGAAAATATCGGTCGGGGACCGGCCATCGACAAGATGGTGAGCCTGATCGCCCGCTTTGAATATATCGTCACCGATTCGGAGCTGGAGGCCCTGGTGCTGGAGAACAATCTGATCAAGGAGCATTCTCCCAAGTACAATACTCTCCTGAAGGATGACAAGACCTATCCTTATATCAAAGTCACTCTGGGGGAAGAATACCCCCGGATCCTGTTTTCCAGACAGATGAAGAAGGACAAATCCAAATATTTCGGCCCCTATACCAGTGCGGCGGCGGTGAAGGATACCATCGAACTGTTGAACAAGCTTTACCAGCTGCGAACCTGTAACCGCTCCCTGCCCCGGGACATCGGTCTGGACCGCCCCTGCTTGAATTATCATATCAAGCAATGCCTGGCGCCCTGCCAGGGCTATATTTCCAAGGAGCAGTACCGGCAGCAGGTGGCCGGGGCCCTGGAATTCTTAGGCGGCAACTATGGCCCCATTTTGAAAGATCTGGAGGAAAAAATGCTGCAGGCGGCGGAGTGTCTGGAGTTCGAGGAGGCTGCCAGGTTCCGGGATCTGTACAACAGCGTGAAGTCCGTGGCCCAGAAGCAGAAGATCACCGACAGCGACGGAGAGGACAAGGACGTGATCGCCCTTTGCCAGGAAGAAGAGGATGCGGTGGTGCAGGTTTTCTTCGTCCGGGACGGCAAGCTCATCGGCCGGGAGCATTATTACATGACCCATATAGCGGGGCGGACGAAACCCCAGATCTTGGGAGATTTTGTGAAGCAGTTTTATGCGGGAACCCCTTTTATCCCCAGGGAACTGATGCTGCAGTACGAGATCGAGGATACGGAGCTTCTGGAAAAGTGGCTCAGCGGCAGACGGGGGGCCAGGACCTATATCAGGGTGCCCAAGATCGGCATCAAGGAAAAATTGGTGGAGCTGGCGGCCCAGAACGCCAAGCTGGTCCTGAGTCAGGATCGGGAGAAACTGAAACGGGAGGAAGGCCGGACCATTGGTGCGGTCAAGGAGATCGCTTCCCTTCTGGGCATTTCCAGGGCCGACCGCATGGAAGCCTTCGATATTTCCAATATCAGCGGCTTCGCCAACGTGGGTTCCATGGTGGTCTATGAAAAGGGCAAGCCCAAGCCCAGCGATTACCGCAAGTTCCGGATCCGCACGGTGTCCGGGCCGGACGATTACGCCTGTATGAAGGAAGTGCTCACCAGACGCTTCGTTCACGGCATGGAGGAAAGCAGGGAGCTGGCCGCCAAGGATCTGGAGAAAGAGTTCGGAAGCTTCACCCGGTTCCCGGATCTGTTGCTCATGGACGGGGGCCGGGGCCAGGTGAACATCGCTCTGGCGGTGCTGGCGGAGCTGGGCATCGACATCCCGGTCTGTGGCATGGTGAAGGATGATAACCACCGCACCAGAGGCCTGTATTATCAGAACGTGGAGCTGCCCATGGACACCCATTCAGAGGGCTTCAAGCTGATCACCCGGATCCAGGACGAGGCCCATCGCTTCGCTATCGAGTATCATCGTTCCCTGCGGAGCAAGTCTCAGGTGCAGTCTTCCCTGGATCAGATCCCGGGCGTGGGACAGGCTAGGCGCAAGGCCTTGATGCGGGGATTCCGTTCCATGGAAGAGATCCGGAACGCTTCCGCAGAAGAACTGGCGAGATTGCCGGAGATTCCGCTCCATGTGGCCCGGCAGATTTATGATTATTTTCATGCTGCACCCCGTCCGGGTGGGGAGGAAGGGCCGGAGCTGCATCCTGATTGGGAAGAGCGGGCAGCATCCCGCCCGGAGGCGGAAGAATAACGGCTCTTTTCGGTTGAACACTTCCAGAACGTGTGATAAAATAGATGCACAGGAGGGTGCGCCGATTTGGCGCTTGGAATTAAATTGAGGAAGGAGTGTCGAGACTGTCTGCTCGACTGGCAAGGACATGCAGGATATTTTTGATAAGATGATTCCGGGGCTGCAGGATATTTTTGGCAACTCATTGGAGCAGGTAATATTATATGGATCCTTTGCCCGTGGAACCCAAACGGAAGATTCTGATATCGATATTGCCGTAATTGTCCATCCTTATACAGAAGAAATGCATGATAGGATGATCGACCTTACGGTTGATTTGGAGTTGGAATATGACAAAGTCTTATCGGTATTGCTGATCGATTATAGTCATTTTATAGAATGGGGAAGTATTTTGCCATTCTATAAGAATGTGCGAAAGGATGGTGTCATGTTATGGAGCGTAGCGTAAAAGATCTATCAAGTTACCGTTACGCCTGTTGCCTTGAAGCTTTGGAGGATGCCAGGATCATGTATGGGGCGGGACGGTATAAAAATGCATTAAACCGAGCTTATTATGCAATCTTTCATGGAATGCGGGCAGTGAACGCCTTGGATGGATTTGATAGCAGTAAGCACAGTGGGGTGATTTCGTACTTTAATCAACACTATGTAAAGAATGGGGTCTTTTCAAAGGAGGCCTCAAGGTTGATCAAACTAGCGTCGGAAAAAAGAGAAAGCGCAGATTATCTTGATTTTTATGTGGCGTCAAAGAAGGAAGCGGAGGAACAGATAGAGAATGCGGAGATATTCAAGGCATGGATTGAAAATTATTTAAAGGAACAGTATGTTTTATAATAATAAAATAAAGACTTTTCGAATTTTTGATGCCGATGGGAGACGATCCCGGCAAAGATAACCAGGGAAAAAGCTAGGAAAATAGCCAGGAATGCTTGAAAAAGCGGTTCCTGGTTACTTTTTGTGTTAGAAAAACGGTATTTTGAATATTTTTGTACTTGTAAAAACCCAATGGATCATTTGGGGGCTTTATAAACCATTGAGAAAAATTTTGACAAATAAAAGTTTTGTACTATTTGGATTCCCCCAAGATTTATATGTTGCCGTTTTGTTCTTCCAGCAGACGATGAATGTAGCCAACAAGATATTTTTTGTTTGTTTCTGACAGTCTAGAATATATGTCCAAAATCTCTTTATCTTGTCCATCATCATTTCTTTCAAAGATAGGTTCTTGACCACTCGTAATCCAAGTTGAGTTTACATGGAATGCATGACAAATATCCGCAATTACCCGATTGGTCAGACCAATTTTGGAAGTTTCAATATTGCCAAGATTGGATCGCGATATGTGGATCTCGTTTGCAAATTTTTCCTGACTCATATTCAGTATTTTTTTCCTTAAATATTTAATACGATCCTGGGGTTCCAATGGTTGTTGCCTCCTGATGATGTCTTCTTTCATTTGTATTTTAGCACAGCATAAAATGCTTGTCAATTTCAAAAGCCCTCGAGTTTCCGCAGTTCTGTCCACCGGCAATGCATTATTTATAAACATCTTTGAAAAATCTCAAAAAAATAAGGAA
>CANQPH010000002.1 GCA_947625675.1 uncultured Acetatifactor sp. | reverse complement strand
GCGGAGAGAAAATTTATATAAAATAAGCAAGAAAACCCAATAAAATTAATGGGTTACGGCATTTGACAAATGCCTATTTTAATTGAGGAAAGGAGAGATTTGGCAATGAAGAAAAAAGTAGTAAGGTTGATGGCTGTTTTCATGGCGGCGGCGATGCTTTTGTCCGCCTGCGGCGGGAACGGTGGAGGAAACGGGAATGAGGGATCCGGTTCCAATGGAGCGTCTGGGAGCGGAGCGGGTGCCGGAAATTCATCGGACGTTACGGAAGAGGCTGGCAATACCGGAGAAACCGGAGGAAGTGATTCCGTGGTCGATGCCAATGTGCCTGCATTTGAGGACATCGCATTTCCCGACACCTTGCCCGGGAATCCTCCCATGGCGGATGATGTAAATTACGACTATGACGATATGAGCGTCCATTATGATCTGGTGTTCCAGACCTATTCCTACGGCGATACGATGCCGGAGAACGATCCCATCAAGAAATGGCTGGAGGAAAAATACAATGTGTCCCTGACGTTGATTACCAGCGCTCAGCAGGATTACAGCACCACCATGTCCACCATGTTCGCCGGCGGGGACACGCCTGACCTGGTCATGTTCATGGATACCGCCACGGCGTTCACCATCGGTGAGCAGGGATTGCTGGTGGATGCCAGAACGATGTATCCCTACATGCCCCAGACCTGCAAGTTCGTCACCAAGACCATGATCAAGGCTACCACCATGGCGAACGGGGAGATCCCCGCAGTGACGAAGTATTCCATCCAGGACTCCGACAGCTGGAACGTGTGTTACCGGCAGGATTGGCTGGACAAATTCCAGATGGATGTGCCTGACACCCTGGACGAACTGCTTGCCTATGCCCATGCCTGTGCCCATGACGATCCGGACGGCAACGGCAAGGCGGATACTTATTTCATTCTGGGCGGCGGAAGCGGCAACAGCTTCCAGATGCTTAGCGGGTTCGCCTCTTTCTTCGGCAATCCGGCCTATACGGTAGATGCAGACGGAAAGCTGTCCGTGCCCATGATGAACGGCTCCACCGAGAATTTCCTGAAGTTCGTGAACGCTCTTTACGAGGACGGGGATCTTCCTTCCGACTGGTACACCATCGAATGGGAACAGGCCAAGTCCTATTGGCTGAACGACAGACTGGGTGCGGTTCATGCGCCGAACATCATTGACGAGTACGCCGGACATTTCTTGAATGACGACACCAAGAACGATATGGAATATTGGGAGAAGCTGGTCAACACCTGGGTGTATCCCGACAAGTCCCCCGTGGAAGGCGGCAAGGGATCCGCAGGCGGCAGCCTGGGCATGCTGTGGGCGATTCCCAAGAAGAACGTGGAAAATGATCAGGGCAAGATGCTGCGCATCCTTCACATGCTGGATGCCATGTGCTATGGCGGAGAAGCGTATTTTAACACCGTGCAGGGCGGCGGCAACGAAGTTTACGTTGAAGACGGCTATGACGAGGACATCCGGTTCTTCCGGGAAGAGGATGGATGGCAGGTGATTTCCAAGGGCGATCATCCTTCTGACGATACGAAGGGAACTTACAATCACAAGTACGGCGCCAGCGGGCTGGCTCTTGCGCCCTGGCAGAATTTCGGCTTCACCACCAAGTGGATGGCCAATTACGTGAGGGACGAAGTGGATGAGAAGGATCCCAACAAGTCGGAGCGCAACAGACTCAGCGCCGAGGCGAAAGACCGGGCGAATTTGGCCATGGCGTCCATGGATCGCTGGGCCAAGGACGATCTGCTGTATTCCACTTCCGGTCTGCAGGGAACGGAAGGTCTGTCCGATTTCGTCAATGCGGAACAGTATAAGTTCGCCACCGGTGAGAGAAGTTTTGACGAGTGGGATGATTTCGTGCAGGAATGGCTGAATATGGGCGGCGCCATCGTCGTCAGATCCGTGGCGGAACAGCTGGGCTGTGAGCTTCCGGACGGTGTTGCGGCGGAGTGATCGCCGAATTGCGAGTCGAATATGATTTGAGATAATCGGATTTGTGAAAAAGGGCTGCCGAAAATTCTTTTCTGAGCAGGAGGAGTTGCGGCGGCCCTTATCCTATCGGAAGGCGAAGGAGACGAAGGGCATGAAGGTGCTGGAAGCGAGATGGAGCGCAAAGGAAGAAGGGGGAAGCATCGCATTTGAAAACGTGGTGCTGGATGAAGATGTGCGGGGAATCAGGATCTGGTATAAAACCTTTGGCAATGATGCTTTTGAAATGGAACTGTGGGCGGACGGGGCCCTGACGGCGGTTATCGCCTTGGCCGGAACGGCTTATTTTAATGAAGTGGAAAGTGTCTGGGCACAGATCCCGCCTCTGGGCGCAGGAACCCATACTTTGGCATTTTCCTGTGAAAAGAGCGGTTATTTTGATCGTTTTGAACTGACGGAGGAAGACCCTTTCGCTGAAGCGCCGGAAGCCTTTCCGGAAAGACATTTCCGGGAAACGAACAATGATCTTTTGACGGCCACGGACATGTTGGGCCGGAAATTGCCGGAATGGGAGGATACGGGGGAACCCCGGAAAAAACTGGTGGGGCTGTTTTACTGGACCTGGCGCAACGGGCAGGGCATGGGCGGAGAGGGAATTTGCCGGAATCTGACCGAAATCCTGCGGACGGCTCCGGAAGCGGAATTCGACATGGGCCATCCGGTCTGGACAGATCATGACATCGTGCATTGGAATGAACCCTTTTATGGCTTTTACCGCAATGACGATCCCTATGTGATCCGCAGGCATGCTCAGTTTTTTGCCGATGCTGGGGTGGACGTGCTGGTGTTCGACACCACCAACGGCTCCTGTATCTGGCGGGACGCTTATATGCCGCTGCTTGAGGGGCTGGATCTGGCGAGAAGGGACGGGATCCACACGCCCCAGGTGGCCTTTATGATGAATTTCGGCCCGGCTCCCAGTACGCTGACCATGCTTCGCAGCGTGTACCAGGATTTGTATCGGCCGGGGAAGTACAGGGATCTGTGGTTTATGTGGGATGGAAAACCCCTGGTGATGGCTTATCCGGAATCCATCCCCCAGGAGGGAAAATCGCCCTATGATACCCGACTTTTACAGGAAATCAGGGAATTTTTCACCTTCCGTCCGGGACAGCCGGGATATGCCACCGGCTCCAGGCGGCCGGATCAATGGAGCTGGCTGGAGATCGCACCTCAGAACGGCTTCGGGCAAAGAGAGGACGGCAGTTTTGAGATGTGCAGCGTGGGCGTGGCGCAAAATGCCAGGGAAGGGCGCATATGCACGCATTTTAACGACAAGGGCACCTACGGAAGAAGTTATACTCTGGCGGAGGGGCATAGCAAAGTCACCGGGGATTCCTATCTGTATGGGCTGAACGTGCAGGAGCAATGGGACTATGCCATGAAACTGGATCCGGATTACGTGTTCGTTACGGGCTGGAACGAATGGCTGATGGGCAAATTCCCGGGCAAACCATGGATATGGGAGGAAGACAGCACCCAGATCGCCTTCGTGGATCAATATGACAGGGAACATTCCCGGGATATCGAACCGGACTGCGACGGGTATCTGGATTCCTATTATCTTCAGCTGTGTGCCAATATCCGCAGGTTCAAAGGGCTTGTCCATGTGGATCGGAACGTGCCGCCCATGACGCTGTCATCGGGGGAAATCGGGAAGATGATGGAAGCCCGGCCCGTCTATCTGTCCCATGCGGGGACGGAAGCCCGGCGGGATTATCCGGGCTTGGGGAAAGCCGGACGATACGTGAATCACAGCGGGAGGAACAACATCGTGGAAGCCAGGGTGGCTTATGACGACAGAAAGCTTCATTTCCTCGCCCTTTGCAGGGAAGATATCCTGCCTGCCATCCGGGGAAGCGTCAATCCCATGACGCTGCTTCTGGATGTGGATCGGGACAAGGCCACCGGATGGCAGGGGTATGATTTTAAAATCACGGAGGGATGGCTTTTTTCCTGGAGCGATGGGGAATTTCGCCGGATCGCCGAAGTGGATGCGGTGCAGGAAGGGCGGGCCTTGATGCTTTCCCTGGATCGGGCCCTCCTGAGACTTGACAGGGAAGGAAAGCCTGATCTGGAATTCAAATGGATCGACAATATCGCCCTGGACAACGTGATGAATTTTTATCGGGACGGGGACGCCGCTCCTTTTGGGAGGTTCAATTATGTCTTTTAGATGACGGAGGTTGGAAGCGGAATGGAAGGAATGGGAAAAGAACGGAAGGATATTTTCCGGGTGATGGATGGAATGGACGTCGAAATAGGAGACAAAGACCCCAGGAGCAGGGTATTTCTTTTCCCCAAAAGGATTGTGTGGATCCAGGGAAACGTGGAGAATGCCGGGGCGCTTCTGCACGAGCGCAGAATGCAGATATCGCTTTGCGCCAGCGACCCGTGCATCCTGAGAACGACGGCGGAACAGAAGGCTTCCGTCTTGTTGGACTATGGCGTGGAGATCCATGGAGGGCTGCGCCTGTTGGCCTGGAACGAAAGCACCAATCGGGGCGCCAGGGTGCGGGTGCGCTTCGGGGAGTCCGCTTCGGAAGCCATGAGCGAGGTGGGCAACGGCACCAACGCCACCAACGACCACGCCAGGCGGGATATGATCGTGGAGGTGGGCATGATGAGCATGAACCAGATCGGGGAGAGCGGGTTTCGGTTCGTGCGCATCGATCTGGAGGAAGAGGCCGTCCTGATTTTGAAGTCCATCTGCGCCGTGCTGATTTACAAGGAAGCATATTATCGGGGGGATTTCCAGTGCAGCGACAAACTTTTGAACCGCATCTGGGACGTGGGGGCCTATACGGTGCATCTGAACATGCAGGAGTATATCTGGGACGGCATTAAACGGGACCGCCTGGTCTGGGTAGGGGACATGCATCCGGAGGTGACGACCATCAAGGCGGTGTTCGGCGAAGACAGTTCCGTGGAAAAAAGCCTGGATTTCATTCGGGAGGAAACGCCGCTGCCCGGATGGATGAATAACATGGCCAGCTATTCCATGTGGTACGTGATCATCGTGTACGACTGGTATTTTTATACGGGGAAGCTGGATTTT
Source organism: uncultured Acetatifactor sp. (assembly GCA_947625675.1). GTDB lineage: Bacteria > Bacillota > Clostridia > Lachnospirales > Lachnospiraceae > Acetatifactor. The sequence goes on along the minus strand of CANQPH010000002.1, from coordinate 94,739 downwards.
TTGAAAAAGCAGGAGAGTTATCTGGAGGGGCTGTTGGAACAGCTCTCCGGGGAGATCGATGAAAAGGGGCAGGACACCGTGCGGTTGGGACGCTTCCTGGACTGGCCTTCCGAGGGAAGGAAGAACGTGGTGGATGCCGGGGTGCAGGCGCTGCACATTCTGTCCACTCAGAGCCTGAAAAAGATTTTCGAGGCCCTGGGAAGGTCGGATCTGGCAGACCGGTGTCGGAGGGATCTGGAAAAACTTTCCGCTTTTGAGACGGATTATGAGGATTCCAAGCAGGCCGCCGCCCTGCTTACCATTGCCGGACAAAAGGATCCTTGCAGGGTCAATGAGAGTCTGCTGAAAAAAGGCGGCGCAAAAGGGATGTCCACCTTCATGGGATATTACATCCTGAAAGCCAGGGCCATGGCCGGAGATTATGAAGGATGCCTGAGTGCGGTGCGGGACTATTGGGGCGGAATGCTGGAGCTGGGCGCTACCACTTTCTGGGAGGATTTTAACGTGGACTGGTGCGAGAACGCATCCCGGATCGACGAACTTCCCAAAGAGGGAAAGGTGGACGTGCATGCCACTTACGGAGGTTTCTGCTACCAGGGACATCGGCACAGTTTCTGTCATGGCTGGGCTTCCGGCGCAACGCCCTGGCTGTCGGAGACGGTGTTGGGGGTTCGGATTCTGGAACCGGGCTGCCGCAAGGTGAAAATCGAACCGCATCTAGGGGACCTGGCCTGGGCCAGGGGAAGCTATCCCACGCCCCTGGGAGACATTCTGATCTCTCATGTGAGGAACGGAGACGGAGAAGTGGAGACGAAGGTGCAGGTTCCGGAAGGGGTGGAACTCTGCGGATAGCGGAGAAAATCTGCAGATAGCGGGAGGAGGGATTTGAATGAAGGAATATTTCTTTCAAGAAGCGCAGGCCGTCTGGACTGCCCGCAGGGAAAAAGACGGCAGTCAGCTGGTGGGATTTCATGTCCATTTGTCCCTTGGAGGAAACGTCCGCGGCGTGCTGGCCGTGGCGGCCAGAACCTATTACAGGCTCTACGTCAATGGGCGGATGTACGCTCACGGACCGGCCAGAACCGCTGCACATTATTGCCGGGTGGATCGGATTGTCTTGAAATTGTCCGGGGAAGCGGATCTGGCCGTGGAGGTGGCCGCCTATGCCAAGCCGGAGAAATACTGCAATGACAATACCATGGAGCCGGGTCTGTTTATAGCGGAGCTTGTGGATGACGCAGGAAAAGTGCTTACCGCCACGGGCAGGGAAGGGTGGTCATGCCAGGAACTGGGATATCGGCGCATGAAGGTGGAACTCATGAGTCAATGCCGTGGGATCGCAGAATATTATGACCGCACTCCCGGGGATGAGACATGGAAGCTTGCGGGTTTCAGGGAAAAACCGGTTATATGCGAGGAAGCGGTCACATATCTCGACAGAAGGTCGCCTCAGGTGTTTTTTCACGCTCCCGGTGCGGATATTTCCTGGAAAGGGCGGGCCATGGATGCGCTTTTGCAGGTCAGCGACAAAAGGAGGGGGAATGCGTTTCGGCAAGACGCAGCGCTTGCGCTTTCCCGTCAGATCAATCCCCTATGGTATGAAGGAGTGCCGGAGGAAAATCTGTTTCTGGAAGAATTGATTCAGGAAGAGGATGTCGTCTTTAGCGGGACGTTGGAAAAGGAACCTGGCGGCCGCAGCGTGAAAGTCATCCCCGGGGGCAATGCGGCGGCGGTTCTCTGGAAACTGGATCGTCCGGAAGTGGGGTATCTGGATTTTAAAATCCGGACGGAAAAGGAGGCGGTGGTGGATATCGTCCATTCCGACGTGTTGAGCCGACAAGGCAGTCTGCCCGGAAACTCTTATGGAACCAGGTACCATCTGGCCCCGGGGGAATATCATCTGACCACTTTTGAACCCAAGCTCATAAAATACGCTCAGTTCATCCTGCGCACGACGGGAGAGGTGCGGCTCTTTCGTCCGGAGGTTATGCCCTATACTTATCCCGATTGCGGGGAACTCTATTTTGAATGTGATGACGGGGATTTGAATCGGATTTACGAAGCCGCCAAAAGAACGCTTTGCATGAATACCCTGGATATTTTCATGGATTGTCCGCAGCGGGAGCGGGGCGGCTGGCTCTGTGATTCTTATTTCAGCGCAAGAGCGGCGTGGCAGCTGTTCGGCGATTTGTCCGTGGAGCAGGATTTCCTGGAAAATTTCATGCTGACGGATGCGGACGCTTTGTGGCACGGCTTTTTCCCGGAGGTTTATCCCGGCATAAGGGGAGAGGAAGGGGACGTGGGCATCTGCAACTGGTCTTTTTGGCTGGCACTGGAGGTGTGCGATTATTACGCCCGTTCGGGGGATCGGGAGGGGACAGAGGCCTGGAGGGGCAGGCTGGAGCGCTTTGTGGAAGGTCTGCTGGCCCTGCGGGGAGAGAGCGGTCTTCTGGAAGGTCTTCCTTCCTCTTTCGTGGATTGGTCCCTTTCCAACAGTGCGGAGGCTTTGAATCCCATATCCGTTCCGATCAATTGTCTGGCCGTCCATACCCTGGAACGGATGTCCGACTTATACGGGAGGGAGGACTGGAAGGAGGCGGCGAAGGAAATGCGTGCCGTGATAGAAGCCCTTCCTTCGGACACGAATGCTCCCCTGGGTGACGGCGCCGTCTGGAACGGGGAAACCAAGGCGTTGGAAAGGAAGAGGCTGCGCACGGAAAGCGGGACGGCGTTGGAGCTGTTTTCCGGCTTCCACAGGAACAACAGGGAATATGTCCGGGAATTTGCGGAAGAGATGGGGCCCTGTCCTTCCCACAGGCCGGATCCCAATATCGGGAAGGCCAATCTTTTCATCGGACTGATGATACGGTTCGAAGTGTTGGCGCAACTAGGAAAGACGGAATTGTTGATAAAGGAGCTGAAGGACGTTTATCTGGAGGAATTGCGGATCGGGAGCGGAACCTTGTTCGAGGAGATTGCGAAAGATTCCGGTTGTCATGGTTTCAACGGCTATGCGGCGGCCCTAATCGTCAATCAGGTGCTGGGGCTGGGGGCTCCCCTGCAGGAGACGAAGACGATCCGCATATCGCCGCATCCCGGACGGCTGCACTGGGCGGGTGGAAGTGCGAACTGTATGGACGGTCCCATCCTGTTATGGTGGCAGGCGGATTGGGAAGCCCATGAGCTGAAGATGCGCCTGGTTTTGCCGGAAGGCTGGACGCCGGAATTTGACATTCCCTTCGAATGGAAGGGATGGGGCGTATGGTGTAATGAAAGGAAATTACTGGTATGAAAATCGTACAGCTGATGAATCGAACGCCTCTTCAGATGATGGGATTTCTGGTCGTTACGGACAGGGGAAGGGTGATCGCCATTGACGGCGGCCAAAAAGGGGATGCGGAGGGGTTCTACAGACGTCTTTGCTCCCTTTGCGGGGAAATCGGACGGGATGCGGCGATTGATTTCTGGTTCCTGACCCATCCCCATCGGGATCATCACAATGTATTTCTGGAGCTGTCCCAAAATCCCCGGCCCCTGACCGTGGGAGGGGTTTATTACAGTCCCCTTCCGGATTCTTTTGCATGGAATGAGCAGTCCGAACCTGAAAATTTGCTTGATCTGAATGAAGAGATGCGCAGAACCGCTTTTCCGGTTAAAGAATTGATGAAAGGGTCTCAAATCCCAATTGACGACACGTTGACGGTGGAAGTTTTGTCGGTTTCCAATCCTGATCTGACCTGCAATGCTTTCAATAATTCTTCCTGCGTGCTCCGTTTCGTGGAAAAACGTTTCGGAAACAACGATTTCGTATGGCTGGTGCTGGGTGATCTGGGGGCGGAAGCGGGAGAGCGGGTTCTGAAAGAAGTGCCTGCAAATCTTCTGCGGGCGGATGCGGTACAGATGGCTCATCATGGACAAAACGGGGTGGAGAGGAATTTTTACAACAGGGTTCGTCCCCGTTTCGCCTTCTGGGCTACGCCGGATTGGTTATGGACCAATACCATGCCGGGAGGTCCGTTAGGTGCGGGGCCTTGGAAAACCCTGATCGTGCGGGAATGGATGGATGCCATGGGCACCAGGGCCATTCGTCCTACGGCGGGAGACGTCCTGTTTTCCACCGATGACGAGACTTGGTGCAATCTGGAAGAAGCGGAGTCCGCCAAAATCTGATATGGAAATCTGACATCAAAACCTGACATCAAAATCTGACATGAAATAAACCGTTGACGTTTCACTTGAAAAAGTGCGCCAACGGTTTTTTGACAGTGTTTCAATTTTTTTTGCTCTATATGGTTGACAAGAGTAACACGATATGCTATATTATGGTCGACAGCAGTAATACAACATATCATGATATGGTTGGTGTGACCGGTACGAAAGCGGAGAGGAGGATGTATGGGTTTGAAAAACGAGAGGAAGCATAATGCGGAAGCTGCAGGAATTGCAGAAAGTGCAGAAAGTGCAGAAAATGCGTCGAGGAAACACGGAGAAGCGGTCGGCGTGATCCTGCAGCAGAGCGAGTGGATCATCTGCGAAAAGCTTTGGGAGAAAGCGCCTAGGACCATTATGCAGTTGTATCATGCCTTAAAGGAGGTACCGGGCTGGAGCAAGAGCACCGTGAACACCCTTTTGAGCCGCATGGTGGAAAAGGGGCTCATTTATTATGAAGAGGGGGAGAAAGCCAGGCAGTATTATCCCCGCATCAAGAGGGAGGATGCGGCCCTGGCGGAAACGGAGAGCCTGTTGAAAAAGCTTTACAAAGGTTCCGTGGGCATGATGATGAGCACGCTGCTCCAAAAAAATGCGCTCAGCGAAGAGGAGATTCAGGAATTGTACGAGATTCTTGAAAGGGGGAGATAGGATATGTTGGGAAACTTAATTGGAATCACGATTTTTTTGGCACTGATGCTTTTGTGCCGCAGAATTTGGAAAGGCAGGATCAGCCGAAGGCTGCAGTACGGCCTGTGGCTTCTGGCGGCGGTGCGTTTGCTCATGCCAGTGGGAATTTTGACAAATCCTCTTTTGGCCTGGGAGCCGGGAGCGGAGCTTTGGAGGCAGGTGAGCGGAAGCGTTGAGGAACGGATGGTAGGCATACCCTCCGATGCCTCCCATGTAGATGAAACCGGGAACGGAGATACGAAAGGGGGAAAAGACGGAGAGGGGAGTGAAGAGGGAGAAGAAAGGGAAAAAGGCGGATACGGAGAATACGGAGAAGGGAAAAAGGAACCGGGGGGAGCGGCGCTTTCTTCTCCGGGGGAAAATTCTTTGGGGGGAAATTTCCCGAGGGGAAATCCTCTAATGGAAAATCCTCTGGGAGAGGAACAATTCTCTAAGGGATTCCGGTCTTCTTTTGCAGCTCGCTTCCTTTCGGGGTTGCCAGGGACGGAAACTTTGGAAAATTTGGAAAAAGTATGTCGGATCATTTGGATCCTGGGAATGGGGGTGACCGCCGCCTGGATCCTGACGGGAGCGGTTTTGTTCCGCCTGCGGGCCGGACGAGCCAGGAAGCTCTTGGGAAAAGAAGGCAAGGTAAGGATTTATGAGGCGGAAGGTCTGGAAACGCCCTGTCTCTGTGCCGGTTTTCCGCCCGTCATTTATCTGACCCCGGAAAGTATGGTCACGGAAGCCAGGTACCGTCACGTCCTGACCCACGAGTTGACCCATTATCGTCACGGAGATCACATCTGGTGTTTGGTGCGAAGTCTGTGCACCGTAATTTATTGGTTTCATCCGTTGGTCTGGGCGGCGGGCCGGGCCTGGGCCCTGGACTGTGAGCAGGCCTGTGACGAGGGGGGTGATCGCAAGGCTGGGAGAAGCGGAAAGAAGGGGGTATGGTCATACCCTGATCGAAATGATGACAGAAACCGTTCCCGCCTTTTGCCTGCCCCGCTGTACCACCGGGGTGGCGGAAGGAAAACGGGCCATGAAGGAACGGCTGGCATTGATCGCAGCCAAAAAGCGAAAATTCGGAGGCATGGCGGCGGTTTCCATACTTACCGCATTGCTTCTGGCAGCCTGCAGCTTCAGCGGGGATGATGGAAAACAGGGAGAGATCAATGCGGACGGCCGGGAATCTATGAATGTGCCGGGATCCGCAGGAGGTTCTGGATCCATGGACGAGTCAGAACCTACAGATAGGCTGAACTCCACGGGAAGTACGGATTCTGCGAATGAGTCGGGTTCCGCAGGAGGTACAGATTCTGCAAATAAGCCAGGATCTGCGGGCGATTCAGATTCCATGGGCGAATCGGATTCTGCGGATGAGCCTGGTTCTATGAACGATGCAGATTCTGCAAAGGCTCCGAGTTCTGCGGGCGGTACAGGAACAATGGATGGAGCGGATTCCACGGGTGGAAAGTCCTCTACGGGCAATCCGGATTCGGAACAGACAGCTTGGGTTCCGGAAGGAGAAGAGAAGCAGATTCTGGAAGGGGTCCTGCTTGTGGCCTGGGATAGGGCGGCGGCCGGAAAGGTTACCTGGGAACTGGATCTGAACCTGGATGGTACGAAGGAGGAGATTTCCTTGGAAAATCTGGATTTCATTCCGGAGGGGGATGAGCCGGAGACCTTTGGAGACTGCAGGATTCAGGCGGGGGATAGCGCTCTGGAATTCTACGGGGACAGCGTGGTTCCGGAACTGATGGGATTTTCTCCGGATGGAAAGACGATTCTGCTGGCGGTATATGACAACGGCCCCAGCGGGGATCCCTGGACTTGTTTTTTCAGATATGATGGGAACACTTTGCGGGAAGCGGGAGGACTGAGCGGGGATCTTCGGACCTTGACCGGGGAATCGGGAGAAAGCCTGAGTCCCTCTTCCGCACAGGAGCCTGAAAGGACGTCTTCCGCCGTTGTTTACCGGCAATCGGACGGGAGCCTGAGAACGTCCTTCCGGGCGGATGTGCTGCAGACCCAGTTGGCCTGGGGATATTGGATCTGGAACGGCGAGTCTCTGGAACTGCGGCAGGACGAGGAGTATGAATGTCTGACTTCCGGGGAAGAGGGTTGGTTTACATTGCTGGAGCCGCTGACCATTTATGACACCAAATCGGAGACCGGGACGGGGGTCGTTATGAATCCCCAAAAGGTGCGCTGTATTCGAACCGACGGACAAAACTGGGTCTGCCTGGAAGCGGAGGATGGAACGGCGGGCTGGCTTTACGTGGAAAAAGGAATGCTCCCTTCCATGGGAGACCGGGATGCGGACGAACTTTTTGAGGGGCTGAATCATGCGGATTGAGAATGATGCAGAAATGATGCCCGCAGGATGAAAAGAGGATGCATCTCCCTGATATTCTGAAGTTGAAAAGACCGGTTTAGATCACGTAAAAATAGGTTGGCTTAGACCACAAAAGAAATAAACCTGGTTAGATCACGAAAGAGCAGGCCGGTTTGGCACAGGAGGGATGTATGAGAAGGATCACGGCGTTACGGTGTGTATTGGGATGTATCGGGGTAACTTTGTTGTTGGGAGCCTGCGGCGGTTCGGAAGGGGCTGCGGGGGGAGAAGGATCCGTCGAAGGGAGAGGTATGACAGAAGGGAGCGGTACTGCGGAGGGGAGCAGTACCGCCGAGGGGAAAAGTGCAGCCCGGGAGAACGGCACGGCCGAGAAGAATGACTCGGTTTGGGGGAGCGTTCCATCTCCTAGTGAGGCTGCAGAAGACCCGGAAGAGGTGCTTATGTCCTGTTCCGGGTATCTTTCTGAGGACTGCCGCTATTCTGTTCAGATATGGAAAAGCGGCAGTCAGGACTGCGTCACAACTTTCCGGGTGTTTGACGGGGAGAAGACGCTTCAGGAATTAGTGATTCCTGTCGGTTTCGATATCATGGCGGATACGATTGGAACGCCGGTGACCAGAACGGACGTCAACGGAGACGGGAAGGAAGATTTTCTCCTGGATTACGGGATCAGCGGTCAGATCTCTTTGGGGGAGTGTTTCGTTTACAATGAGCAGGGCCTTTATGAAGTCCTGGAAGGGTACCGGGATCTGTCCAATTCCGCATTCGATGACAAAACGGGACTCATCTATGAAATGCGGCACGATGAGGCCAGGCTGTACGAGGTTAATCAATATCAGGCATCGGGGAACAAATTGACGCTCGTTGCCAGCCTGACCGAGTATTATGACGATGACGGTTTCCTTTACACGGAAAAGCGGCTGGTGGATGGAGAAATGGCCACAATCCATGAGAATGTTCCGGAGGGCCAAATCGATTTGACGGAATGGAAATATCATTAGATATCCTTATTTACAAAGTTTCTGGTTAGGAAAGGAGTTTACCGGTGCAAAAATTGATTCCGATTTTTATGGGATGCGTTTTCATCATTTTGATGACAGGTTGTGCCGAGTCCGATTTGACTTCGGAGGATGAGCCCCAGAAGGGAATGACAAAGTTGGGTTCAGACGCCTCGTGGGAATCTGAGCCTGTGCTTGAATATGACGATCAGTGGACATTTTTTGTTGAAAAAACTCCCACGGAGGATGCGGAGAACTACCCCGGCGGATTCCTGTCCCGGCTCATGGCAAAAAATGAGGAGAGCGGGGAGACCTTTGATTTGACGGGAAACCTTTCTGCGGATCTGCCCAATTATAAGCTGTATGCTTTTACGGATATTCTGGGCAGCGATGGTGTTGTATTTGAGTATTCCGCAGGAAGCGCATCCGCCCCGGTTCTGCTTTTTGGTGTCGGAGATGGGATAGAACTCCTTGTGGAAGGCGATGGTGACGTGTATGCGGGGGATCTGGACGGCGACGGAGTGACGGAGGTTATTTGGTCCACTGTCGGAGCGTTCCCATTCACTTATATCAGTTGGATGGGGGAGCAGGGAACTGTCCTATGCGCCTCCCTGGATGAGGCCGTAAAGGAGGAACTGATTCGGTCCAAAACGATCGACAGTCAGGTGAACTCCCTGTCCCTGGAAATCCAGAACGGACATCACAGCGTAATTGCAAGATGGCTGGAAGGCTCTGAGGGCGATGAAGGCAGTGCCGAAGTTGATATTGGACAGGTGTTTGAAGGGTTAAAAGGGCAATAAATTCCCTTGACAGTTGGAAGCATTTGTACTATATTGAATCTATCAACTCGTATGGGTTATTTTGCCAAGGATTGACTTAGAAAGCCAATCCCTAGCGGAACTGCCCATTCTGAAACTTCTAAGATTCTGATGTTTATGGCGTTTCGCCGTTTTCACCGGAGATTAGAAAATACCATGTCAGCAAGGAAATCAAGCGCCCACACAGGAAGGGAGTCTTTTTCTTTTGCGCAGGCCGGATGTTTTTTAGGAAGGGAGGATTCATATAATGGAAAGCAAGGTGCTGGAAGAAAATGTGACGAAGGATGAAGATTCGCCGGAAAGGCTCCTGCCAAAGGAGCAGGAACCGTCAGGGGTGCAGGAGGGTTTCGTTTATGGCACGGAAGCCCGTAAGGATTTTTTGGAATTTGATCATCAGGGAGAGTACACTCTGGAGGATTATTATGCCCTGCCGGAGGACGTGAGGGCGGAACTGATCGATGGGACTTTTTTTATCATGGAAGCGCCGACCACGTATCACCAGGAAATATTGGGAGAGGTGGGCTGGCAGATCAAGAACTTTTTCAAAAAGAACAAGGGGAACTGTAAAGTGTTCACTTCCCCCGTGGACGTCCGTCTGGACTGCGATGACAGGACTATGGTGCAGCCGGATGTGGTAATTCTCTGCGACCGGAGTAAATTGCACCATTGGGGAATCATGGGCGCCCCGGACTTTGTGATGGAAGTGTTATCACCTTCCACCAAACGCAAGGACTGCATTAAAAAGCTGGCCAAATACGAGGCCGCAGGGGTAAAGGAGTATTGGATCCTGGATCCGAAGGATAGGAATCTGGCCGTATATCGTTTTGAGGAAAAAGGAGAAAATGCCGTGGCGATTTACGGGCTGGAAGGGCAGGTGCCGGTGGGTTTGTATCAGGGGCAGCTTGTCATTGATTTGGATGCCATAGCGGAACTGCTCCGGGATTATGAAGAGTGACGGGGTGTTCGGCGCAGAGCGGCGGAAAGCGAATAGCGCAGCTTTGCGAGTAGTGCGGCTTTAGAAACGTTCCCTCGATTTTCATTGACATTACGGAGGGGTGTGTGGTAGATTAATCTCATAATCTTCAGAAGGAGAGACATCATGGGATTTTATCGTGCGCTGCATATCAATGACCTGGTCACGGCGATCTATACCGGATCAGGAGAGATTTTATATTTGATCGAGGGAAAGGAAAGGGCCCTTTTGGTGGATACCTCCCTGGGCGTGAGAGGGTTGAAGGAATTGGTGCATTCCCTGACCTACAAACCTGTCACGGCGGCGCTCACTCACGGGCACGTGGATCACGCTCTGGGGGCGCCGGAGTTTGAAGAAGTGTATCTCGCTTCCGCAGACATTCCCCTTTATCGCAGTCATTGTCCTCTTGAGGTGCGGAAAGAGTACCTGGAGGGCAGTATCGCTTCTGCGGCGGATCTGCCGAAGGATGAGGATTTCGTGCCGCCCTGTCCGGAGTATCCCTTCAAGGAACTGGAGGAGGGCATGGTGTTCGATTTGGGAGAGGTTCATGTGGAGGCATATGCCCTGCCCGGCCATACCCCGGGCACCTTCGTGTTCCTGCTTCGGGAATATAAAATTCTGATCCTGGGGGACGCCTGCAACAACTTTACCTTCCTTTTCGACAAAGAGGCCCTGTCCGTGGAGGAATATGAGGAAAATCTGAAGCGTCTGGCGGAGAAGCTGCAGGGCCGCTACAGCAGGACTTTCCTCTGCCACGGCAGCATGGAAGGGAGCAGGGAGCTTCTGGAGGAGGCCATCGCACTGTGCGGGGAAATCAAGGCCGGCAGGACGGATGACGTGCCGTTTCGCTTTATGGGGACAGAGGCCTGCATTGCCAGGCGGGTCAATGAGCGCATGGAGCGGGAAGACGGGATCTTCGCCAACATTATCTACAATAAAAATAAGATCTGGAAAAATAAGAGCTGACTACGAAAGCTCTTTTTCCCAAAAGGAATGAGGAAAATGCGTATGTTGTATCAGGAACAGGGCGGGGAAGAACTTTCGGAGGCTTCCTTCCAAAACCCCGCCTGCGAATACCGAGGGTTTCCTTTTTGGGCCTGGAACGGCAGGCTGGAAAAGGAGACCTTGCTGCGTCAGATGGAAGTCATGAAAAAAATGGGCTTCGGGGGCTTTTTTATGCATGTGCGGACCGGTCTGGACACGCCCTATCTGGGGGAAGAGTTCCTGGAGGATGTTCGGTTCTGCGTGGAGAAGGCCCGCAGGGAAGGCATGTTTGCCTGGCTGTACGATGAAGACCGGTGGCCTTCCGGAAGCGCCGGGGGGAACGTGACCAGGGAACATCCGGAATATGCCTCCCAGGTCCTGATGCTGACCTCACAGCCTTACGGGGCGGAGGACGGGGGAGCGCCTTCCCGGCCGGGAGCGGGGAAAAGAGGCCGCCGCCAGGAGAACGGAACGCTTCTGGCGGTTTACAACGTGGAGCTTTCGGAGGACGGAACCCTGAAAGCTTACAGACGGCTCCGAGAGGGAGAGGAAGGGGAAGTCAGGGGCCGCAAATGGTACGCCTATCAGGAGTATGGGGCTCCAAGCCCCTGGTACAATGGCGCATCCTATGCGGATACGCTGAACCCGGAAGCCGTCAGGGCCTTTCTTGCGAGCACTCATGAAGTGTATCTGAATGCCGTGGGGGAAGAATTCGGGAAAACGATCCCCGGCATTTTTACGGACGAGCCTCAGATCGGAGCCCAAACCCAGCTGCGCACTCCCTGGGACACCGGCGACATGTTCCTGCCCTGGACTTCCGATCTGCCGGATACCTATGAAAGAGAATATGGGGAGGCCCTTTTGGACAAAATCCCGGAGATGGTCTGGGAGCTGCCGGAGGGGAAGGCTTCCCGTTTCCGGTACCGTTTCCGCAACCATGTGGCGGATCGTTTCGTGAATTCCTATTGCGGGCAGATTGGGAAATGGTGTGAGGAAAAAGGGTTCGCCCTGGCGGGACATATACCGGGAGAGGGCAGTCTGCAGGAGCAGACCTCGAGCGTGGGGGAAGCCATGCGCTGCTACCGGCATTTCGGAGTTCCCGGCATCGACATGCTCTGCGACCGCCATGAATACACCACAGCCAAGCAGGCCCAATCCATCCTGCATCAGACGGGCAGGATGGCCCTGCTCTCCGAGCTGTACGGCGTGACGGGCTGGGACTGCGATTTCCGCACCTATAAGCTTCAGGGGGACTGGCAGGCTGCCCTGGGGGTGACGGTGAGGGTGCCTCATCTGTACTGGATGACCATGAAGGGAGAGGCCAAGCGGGATTATCCGGCCTCCATCGGTTCTCAATCTCCCTGGTATGATCAGTTTTCCCTCATAGAGGATCATTTCGCCAGGCTGAATACCGCTCTGACCCGGGGTAAGCCCCTGGTCCGGGTGGCGGTGCTGCATCCCATTGAAAGCTTCTGGCTGTGCCTGGGGCCCCTGGAACAGACGAAGGCGGCCCGGGACGGGATGGAAGAGGACTTTCAGAAACTGGCCGGGACGCTTTTGTTCGGGGGCATAGATTTTGATTATCTTTCGGAAAGCGAGCTGCCCCATTTCTGCGCAGAGGGCGGCAATCCCCTGCGGGTGGGGGAAATGGAATATGATGCGGTGATCCTCTGCGGCTGCAGGACGCTGCGGCGCACCACGGTGGAGAGGCTGGAGGCTTTTCGGGAGGCCGGAGGGACGCTTCTGTGCATCGGAGAGGCTCCGAAATACATGGACGGGGAGGCCTCGGAAGTCCCGGGACTCCTTTATGAGAAGGGGCAAAAGACGTCCCTGCTTCCGGAGGCCTTGTGGAAGGCCCTGGAACCTTTTTCCCTGATGAAAATCCTGCGGGAAGACGGGAGTCGGGAGACGGGGCTGCTCCATCAATTCCGGCAGGAAGGAGAGTGCCGGTGGCTGTTTGCTGCCAACGGTCACAATCCGGAGTGCAAGGATATAGACGGGGGCAGAGTCTTGCGGTTCGTTCTGCGGGGAGAGTGGGAACTGACCCTGTATGACACCGGCAGCGGGGCCATCGTTCCGGTTTCGGCGGAATATGAGATGGGAAATACCGTCCTGGAGCGTCGGTGGTACATGCATGACAGCATGCTGCTGCGCCTGAAGCCGGGACGGGGAGAGGAGCCGGAGAGAGCTTCCGCCTCCCTTTCCGAGCGGGGAAGGCTGTCTTTGTCTTCCCGGGCTTTGGGAGAACCGGAGGCTATAAGAGTTCGGGGCTTAGTGGAGGTTTGCCCGGAAGAGCCCAATCTGTTTCTCCTGGATATGGCGGAGTATGGGCTGAATCTGGAAGAGCTTCGTCCGGAAGAAGAGATCTTGCGGATCGACAATCTGGTGCGCAGCAGGCTGGGACTGCCCCGCCGCCGCAAGGAAGTGGTGCAGCCTTACCGGCTGGCCCCGGAAACGCCGAAGGACGTGCTGCATTTAAGGTTCCGGATTCCCAGCGAGATCCCTGTAAGCGGGACCTGGCTGGCCCTGGAGGATGGGGAGAACGCACGGATCCGGCTAAACGGCGTCCCTGTGAAAAAGGAGCGGGACGGTTGGTTCGTGGATCCCTGCATCGAAAAGCTCCGTCTGCCTGAACTTCGTCAGGGGGAGAACGTGCTGGAACTGGAGGTGCCTGTGGGAAGCAGGACCAACCTGGAGAATTTTTATCTGCTGGGAGATTTCGGAGTGCGGGTGAACGGCGCCGTGAAAACATTGACTTCTCCAGTCAAAAAATTGGGCTTCGGGGACATCGTGTCCCAGGGATTTCCTTTTTACACCGGGAATCTGCTGTATCGGTTCCGCCTTACCCTCCCGGAGAACTTCCGCATCCATGTGCCCGCTTATCGGGGAAGCCTGCTGAAGGTATTCCTGGACGGGAAAGAGATGGGAAACATCATTTATTCCCCTTATGACCTTTCCGTCCGGGGGATTCCTGCGGGAGAGCATGAGATCGCCATCCGGCTTTATGGGAACCGGTACAACGGTTTTGGACAGCTTCATCACACCCAGGGTTATTATTTTTATCAGGATGCCAATTCCTTCCGCAGCGCAGGGGATCAGTGGAGCTACGAGTATCAATTCAAGGAGCTGGGGATTCTGACGGGCCCGGTGATTTATACGGAATAGAATGGACGCTATACGAGGAAGAATCGAACATGAATAAACAAAAGTTTTCCCTGCCGGATCATTTCGGCCTTCGCCTGACTCTGGCGGTCCTGGGAAATTTGATGATGGGTTTGTCCCTGTCTGTCCTGATGAAGCTGAATCTGGGTACGGATCCTTATTCCAGTTTCGTGTCGGGCATGGCCAGACAGCTTCATTTGAGTTACGGCAATATGCAGGTTCTGGTGCAGGCCGTCATGATCGTGGCCATGCTCCTGTACGGACGCCGATATATCGGGATCGGCACTATCATCAACATGGTATTTCTCGGCTATATCACGGATTTCGGCACCTTCGTCCTGGATTCCTTCCTTGATCCGGGGATCTGGATGACGCCCCTGGTGCGTTTCGGCTCCCTGGTGCCGGCAGTGCCCATTTTCCTGCTGGGGGCGGCGGTCTATATCGCCGGAGATCTGGGCATGTCCCCCTTTGACGCCATTCCTTTCCTGATCGCAGGCAGGCTTCAGAAGGTGAGTTTCCGTACGGTACGCATGGCCTGGGACTTCGCCGCCATGTTTTTCGGCTTCCTGCTGGGAGGAACCGCCGGACTGTTCACCCTGCTGGGGGTGCTGTTCCTGGGCCCCGTGATCGCCTGGCTAAGGGGCAAGGTGGAGAAAGTGCTGGGAAATTGAGGGTACGGATCACTGTGATAAATATATATTTACCGCAGCGGGCCCCGTTGCTTGCGGCACTGCGGACTGCGGCAGTGCGGGGCAGTGAAATTTCTTCTTGCGGTTTTGGGACGAAGTGGTTACAATAGTGCAGGAGAGGCCGCATTATCACAACGGGCATGTTTGACAAGGAAGAGCAATGGAGGTTGAGAATCATATGACAAAGATCAGAACGAGATATGCGCCCAGCCCCACGGGAAAGATGCATGTGGGCAACCTGCGCACCGCCTTGTACGAGTTTTTGATCGCAAAGCATGAGGGCGGAGATTTCATGCTCCGCATCGAGGACACGGATCAGGAGCGGTTCGTGGAGGGGGCTACGGAGATCATTTACCGCACCCTGGAAAAGGCCGGCATCACCCATGACGAGGGGCCGGACAAGGATGGGGGATACGGTCCTTATGTCCAGAGCGAGCGCATGAAGACCGGTATCTATATGAAATACGCCAAAGAACTGATCGACAAGGGTGAGGCTTATTATTGTTTCTGCGACAAGGAGCGTCTGGCCTCCCTGAAAAAGGAAGTGGTGGAGGGCAAGGAGATTTCCTTTTATGACAAGCACTGTCTTGGCCTTTCCAAGGAAGAGGTGGAAGCCAATCTGGCGGCGGGGAAGCCTTTCGTCATCCGTCAGAACAATCCTGCCGAAGGGACGACCACGTACCACGATGAACTTTACGGCGACATCACGGTGGAGAACGCTGAGCTGGACGACATGATCCTCATCAAGTCCGATGGATATCCGACCTACAACTTCGCCAACGTGGTGGACGATCATACTATGAATATCACTCATGTGGTGAGGGGTAACGAATATATTTCCTCATCTCCCAAATACGCCCGACTGTATGCGGCCTTTGGCTGGGAGCAGCCCGTGTATGTGCACCTTCCGCTGATCACGGACGAGAACCACAAGAAACTGGCCAAGAGGGGCGGCGCTTCTTCCTTTGAAGATCTGCTGGAGGGCGGATTCGTGCCGGAAGCCATCGTGAATTTTATCGCACTTTTGGGCTGGAGCCCGGAGGACAACCGGGAGATCTTTTCTCTGGAAGAGTTGATTCGGGAATTTGATTATCACCGGATCAGCAGATCCCCCGCTGTGTTCGACATCGTGAAGCTGCGCTGGATGAACGGGGAATATCTGAAGGCCATGGACTTCGATGCCTTTTACGGGATGGCGGAGCCCTATCTGAAGGCCGTGATCAAGAAAGATCTGGATCTGAAAAAAATCGCCGCCATGGTGAAGACCCGTATCGAGGTGTTTCCGGATATTGCGGGGCAGGTGGACTTTTTCCAGGAGCTGCCGGAATATGACCCGGACATGTACGCCCACAAGAAGATGAAGACCACCCGGGAAACCTCCCTGGAGGTGTTGCAGGAAGTGCTGCCCATTCTGGAGGCCCAGGAGGATTACAGCAACGACAGCCTGTACCAGACCTTGCTGGGGTATGTGGAAAAGAAGGGCTGTAAGAACGGATATGTGATGTGGCCCATCAGAACCGCCGTATCGGGCAAGCAGATGACCCCGGCGGGAGCCACGGAGATCATGGAGATTTTAGGAAAGGAAGAGAGCCTTGCCAGGATCCGCAAGGGAATCCAGCTCCTGGGCGGCTGACAAAGCTTCCGGTTCTCGGGCTGACCGGCCCCCTGAATCCTGGGCGGCTGATCTTGGGTACGGTTCTCGGACCGACAGAGGGACTGCCTCTCGGGCGTCTGGCCAGGGTTCTGGCCCTCGGATGATCGGCCGGGAACCGGACGGCGCTCTGGCCGGGCGCTTCGCACAGATGAACGAAGCGCAGCGGCGGGCCGCCATGCACGGAAAAGGGCCCATGCTTGTCCTGGCCGGGCCCGGCTCCGGCAAAACCTTCGTCATCACCAATCGAATCTCCTATCTCATACAAGTCTGCGGTGTGATGCCGGAACACATTCTGGTCATCACCTTCACAAAAGAGGCGGCCGGCTCCATGCAGCGCAGGTTCCTGGAGGCGCAGGGGGGCATCCAGCCGGTAAATTTCGGTACTTTTCACGCCGTATTCTATCAAATGCTGAAAAGATCCTCCCCCAGAGGGCTTCCGGGCATTCTTACGGATTCTGACAAGAAATCCTTATTACTCCCCATTTTATTCGACCTGTATCAGGAAAACGGGCAGAAGAAAAAGAGAGAAGAGCTGAACGAAGAGCTTTCCCCTTGTCTTTCCGCCATCAGTTTCTACAAAAACACCTTCCGGGAGGAAGGAGCTGACAGCTTCCTGCCGGAGGATTTAAAAGGCCGGTTCCCCGTTCTTTTCCAGGAATACGAAAAGGCCAGGAAGAGAAGGGGCGGGCTGGATTTCGACGATATGCTTTACGGATGCCTGGGGCTTCTGTCCTCCAAACCGGACATTCTCCGCAGATGGCAGGAACAGTTTCAATACATTCTGATCGATGAGTTCCAGGACATCAATCCCATGCAGTATCAGGTGATTCAGCTTCTGGCGCAGCCCGGGCGGAATCTTTTCGTGGTGGGGGACGATGACCAGTCCATCTATGGCTTCCGGGGTTCGGAGCCGGCCCTGATGCAGCAGTTTTTGAAAGATTATCCGGAGTGCTGCAGAGTGACTTTGCGGGTCAATTACCGCAGCCTGCCCCTGATCGTGTCCTCTTCTTTGCGCATGATAAGCGGGAACCGTGACCGTTTCTCCAAGGATCTGGAGGCGGGCCGGAAAGACGCCGGGGAAGGAAGCTTTGTCCTGAAAGGGTTTTCGGACAGGGAAGCGCAATACCAGAGTCTGATGGATGAGTTGAAAGCGGAGAATCACCCCGAGGAGTGCGCCGTGCTGTTCCGCACCAATTTTCAGATGCAGGGCTTTGCCGCCAGACTGGCCAAAGCAGGCATCCCTTACGTCATGAAGGAGAAAAGCGCCTGCATCTATGACCATTTCGTCTGCCGGGACGTGAGATGTTACTTGCGTTTCGCCCTGGGGGAGCACAGCCGGGAACTTTTTTTGCAAATTATGAACAAGCCTTCCCGTTGGATCAGCAGGGAAGCCGTGGGAGAAGGGGAGGTGAGCTTTGAGGCGATTCGGGCCTATTATCGAAAATACGGGGAGGAGAGCTGGCAGAAGAAAATTTTCCAGGAGCTGCGAAAACTGGAAAATGGCCTGGAACAGATCCGGAACAGAAGTCCCTTCCTGGGAATGCAGTTCTTGCGGAAGGGCCTGGGATATGAGCGATACTTGAAACGGCGGGCGGGACGGGATGCCTTTCGTCTGGCGGAATGGATGGAGATCCTGGAATTCCTGACGGTGGAAGCGGCGGAATTTGAAACCTACGGGGACTGGATGGAGGCCCAGGAGGCGGCCAGGGAAGAAATGCAGAAGTCGGCGGGGAGTGGAACGGCTTCCTATGGTGAGGCGGCTGGGATTCACGGCGGCGTCAGAGACGGCCGCAAGGCAGGGCATGCAGGCGAGAACTGGAATCTTGGCGGCCGCAAGGCGGGGTCCGGTGGCGGGGTCGAGAATCCTGGCGGCCGCAAGGCAGGGCCCGGAGGCGAAGCGGGGCATTCGGGCGGAGCAGTTTCTTCCCGCGAGGCGGCAGGGAATTTGGGTGTGCGTCTGATGACCGCCCATGCCTCCAAGGGCCTGGAATTTGAGAAGGTTTTCATCCCGGATGTGAACGAGGGCACCTATCCCCACGGGCGCATGCTGGAGGAAGCCGCCCTGGAAGAGGAACGGCGGATCCTGTACGTGGCCATGACCAGAGCCAAGGAAGCCCTGGAACTGACCTTTGTCGCAGGGACCAAGGAGAGACCGGGGCTTCCTTCCAGATTTTTAAATTGTTTCAAATTACCCTGAATTTATGCTGCCTGAACCCAGGAGCCGATGTTGAACCCGAAATCCGGCGTTGCATCCAGAATCTGACTTTGAACTGGAGAGCCAGCGTTTATTCATCATCTTCCCCTGCCAGCTCATCAAATGCACATTCATCCAGATATTCGTCGAAAGCGTCCGCTACCGCTTCATATTCCTCGTCGTCATCGATATATCCCAGCTCCGGCTCCGCTTCCGGATCGGACTCGTCCACGGTATAGCGGTAGAACCATACTTCTTCCCCGGTGCTTTCTCCGTTCTCATCCAGGGGCACCAGGACAACGTAATCCTGATCGTCCATGTTCAGGATCGTGACTACCTCACAGTTTACTGTCCTGCCGTCCACCAGATCCAGTTCCACGGTCATTTCCGCATCTTCTTCGTATTTGGCCATTTTCACACCTCCATTCTGCCCTGCGTTTTTCTTTTATCAGTATATCAATTTTATTTTTTTTCTGCAATAGATTTACAAGTTTCTCAAAAAAAAGTATAATAAAAAGACCTATTACAGCATACGGAGGTAGATATGACGGATTACAAGCTGCGGACTGGCCCCTACCCCCTGGGGGCACATTGTGAAGGAGGCGGCATTCGCTTCTCGTTTGTGTCCGGTGCGGACAAATGCGGAGTGATACTGTATGACAGAGAGAGCGGGAAGCGTCTTCGGAAGCTTTCCTTCCGGAAGGAAGAGCGGGTCGGGAACATTCATTGCAAGTTCGTGCCGGATCTGGATCCTTCCGTAATTTCCTATCAGTTCTATGAAGGGGATCGGATTGTGCCGGACCCTTACGCCAGAAGTTTTGTGGATCTGCCGGTATTTGGAAAAAAGAGGGAGGCCAGGTCCATGCGGGCCGGGTTCCTGACGGAGGATTTTGACTGGGGAAAAGATTGTTTTCCCAGAATTCCTTATGAAAACTGCATTTGTTATCTGCTGCACGTAAGAGGCTTTACCAGGCATCCTTCCTCCGGGGTGGCCCATAAGGGGAGCTTTCTCGGAGTGGCGGAAAAGATACCTTACTTGAAGTCTCTGGGAATCACCACGGTGGAGCTGCAGCCCGCCTATGAATTCCTGGAACTGGAGGAACCGGAAGAGCTTCTCTCCAGGAAGCTTCCTTCCTACCTTCCGGAGGGAAGCCTTCCCTATGGCTTTGTCCCGGGGAAAGAGGCGGAAAAATCTGAAAACAGGATCAATTATTGGGGATATAAGCGGGGATTTTATTATGCGCCCAAGGGAGGCTACGCTTCCGATGGGAACCCGGCGGAGGAATTTCAGAAAATGGTGAAAGCCTTCCATGCCAGCGGCATGGAGGTGGTGATGCAGTTTTATTTTCCGGCCGAGGTGACCAGAAGGCAGATCCCGGATATTCTGCTGTATTGGGTAATGCAGTACCATGTGGACGGTTTTCACCTGTTGGGAGAAGGGCTCCCCGTGGAAATGATCGCCTCGGAAGAGGGCCTGGCGGACACCAAGCTATGGTTCGCCGATCTGGATGCGGAGCGTTGGCCCGCCCGAAAGGCGTGGGAGGAAAGAGACTCTTGGCCCGGGTCAGCGGCGGAGTTGGGAAGGAATTCTTGGTCTGGGTCTGTGGCGGAATCGAAAGGGAACTCTCGGCCCGGGTCAGTGGCGGAGTTGAGAGGCGGTTCCCGGCCCGGGACTGCAGCAGGAGCGGAAGGAAATGCCGTCCAGGGAGGAGCGGACTCGGAGCGGAGGCTGGACCGAACGGTGGCCTCCTATCGGGACGATTACATGTACCATATGCGCCGTTTCCTGAAAGGGGATTCTGACACCCTGGCAGGAGCGCTGAAATTTATGCGCACCAATCCGTCCGGGGCGGCGAAGATCAATTTTTTCACCAACTATTACGGATTCACTATGATGGATCTGGTGTCCTACAATGAGAAGCACAATGAGGCCAACGGGGAGCACAACCGGGATGGCAGCGACCGCAATGAAAGCTGGAACTGCGGTCTGGAGGGTTCCAGCCGCAGGAAGCAGGTGGCGGCCCTGCGCACCAAGCAGTACAAAAATGCCATGACTCTGCTGTTTTTCTCCCAGGGCACGCCCCTGATCTTCATGGGGGACGAATTCGGCAATAGCCAGAAGGGGAACAACAATCCCTATTGTCAGGACAACGAGATCACCTGGCTGAACTGGCATGACAAGGACCGCAACTGCGAGCTGTTTGAATTCGTGGCGGACATAATCGCCCTGCGCAGGAAGCATCCCGTCCTCCATCAGAGGAGGGAACTCCGCATCATGGACTATCTTTCCTGCGGTTATCCCGATCTGTCTTATCACGGGGAGACTGCCTGGCGGCCTTCTCTGGAGTATTATGACAGACAGGCGGGGATGATGTACTGCGGGAAGTATGCCGGAAGAGGAGAAGGGGAGGACGATTCCCTGTATCTGGCCATCAATATGCACTGGGAACCCCATGACCTAGCTCTGCCCAAATTGCCCAGGGGGCAGGAGTGGGAGCTTTTGTTCATGACGGAGGAAAGTCAGGAGGAACCGGACTGGTCGCCCGCCCGCAAGGAGAAAGCCGTGTCTGCAGAGAAAGGACTGGTGCGGAAGATTCCCCCCAGGACCCTGGCGGTCTATATTAGCCGGGGAGCAACGTAGAAAAGGGCTTTTGTGCCTGCGCCGGCAGCGGCTTACGCAGGGCCACATCAGCCGGGCCTGGCATAAGAAGAAGGGTTTCTTGTGGCAGGAACGGGAGAATATGGGGAAAGGGAGGAGCATGACGGGAACGGGGGCATGATGAAAGCGGTATGAGCAAGATTTGGAAGCATTTCAAAACCATCACATATCATAAATACCTGGTGGCCCGGGGCTGTTTTCGGGTGGGACTTTACTGGCAGGGGCTGGTGCACGATCTTTCCAAATACAGCCCGTCTGAGTTCCTGGTGGGCGTCCGGTATTTCCAGGGCAACAGGAGCCCCAATGCGGCGGAGAGGGAAGAGAAGGGCTATTCCGCCGCCTGGTTCCACCATAAGGGCAGAAACAAGCATCATTGGGAATACTGGATCGATTTCACCAGGGATGGGATGAAGCCCATCGCCATGCCGGATCGATACATCGCGGAGATGATCATGGACCGGATCGCCGCTTCCAAGGTAT
This sequence comes from uncultured Acetatifactor sp., assembly GCA_947625675.1. Classification (GTDB taxonomy): domain Bacteria; phylum Bacillota; class Clostridia; order Lachnospirales; family Lachnospiraceae; genus Acetatifactor. Next base: position 72,888 of record CANQPH010000002.1, on the reverse strand, counting down.
ACAAAGGGAAAAACTATACGGACAGGGAACCCCTGGACTATTTTGAGAGGGCGGACGGCCACCTGGAGTTCCTCCACCCCTATACCCGGGAAAAGCTGGGGGAAATGCTGACCATGCTGGCGGAGAAGGGAGAAAAGGAGACCTTTCGGTACATCCGGGAGGAATTCCTGAAGAAGAGCTAGGGACAGGCACGGGGAACCTTTTTCCGGAATACAATACAGTAACTTCACTGGAAAAAGGATTCCAACTTTATGAATTGTTTATGGATCATTTTGCTCTTGGCCTGCAGCGGAAGAGGAGGCTGTCAGGGCGGCTGCGGAAATAGCTGCGGAGGGAACTCCTGCGGCGTGACGCCGGTTGCCAGAACCTGCGGCTGCGATTCCACGCCGGTCACCGGGACTTATTCCGGGATTGCCAGATTCCCCGGCGTATCCAGGCCCGGCTCCGAAACCTGCGGCTGCGAGGAGGATTGATGTAATTTATAAATGCGGCGTGACCGAAATCACGCCGCATTTTGAAAACAATATGATTTTTATGGGAAACCGCCCCTTCACTAGCGGTTCTTTTTCATTTTATGTCTCGTTTTTCTTATTCTCCGTAAGCGGAGTTGACTTCCTTCCAAAGCTGGTTGTAGAGAGCGTCTCCGTCCTCCCCCAGATAGATAAAGGTTTCCAGATTGTCATACTGGCTTAAGTCAGGGAATGCGATTTGGGAATCCCTCACGATGTCCACGAATTCTTCCAGCTCTTCCCTGGTTTCCTCGTCCAGATAATCCATTTTGGAAGCTCTCAGCTCGTCGTCATCGATCAGCGCCTTGGCTCCGGTGTTGGGGCTGGCGTAGGTGATATACATGAAGTTCAGCAGGGCGATGTCGTCCCGGCACATGAAGTCGATGAACTTCTCCGCATTCTCCACGTTGGGAGCGTTCTTGGGAATCACCCATCCATCGATCCACACGTTGGTGCCTTCCTCGGGGATCACGTATTCCAGATCCGGATTTTCTCTCTGGGTAAAAATGGCCTCCCCGGAATAGATCACGCCCAGGGCGGCTTCTCCGCCAATCATCTTGTCACGAACCTGGTCCACCACCTTGGCCTGCACCAGGGGGGCCTGTTCGATCAGGGAATTCTTGGCGATCTGCAGTTCTTCTTCGTTCAGGGAGTTCATGGAGAAGCCGTTGAGCTTCAAGGCCACCATGAAGGCGTCTCTGACGGAATCCTGCATCAGGATGTTGTCTTTGTATTTTTCATTCCATAGAATGGACCAACTGGTGACGGGATCGCTCACCATGGTCTTATTGTACAGGATCCCCACCGTACCCCAGCAATAGGGAACGCAATAGCTGTTGTTGGGATCGAATTCCTTGGCCTGCTCATAATATTGGGCCCCGATGTTGGCCTTGGCATTGGGGATGTGATCGAAGTTGATCTCCTGCAGCATGTCATTGGCGATCATTTTGTGGATCATGTAATCGGAGGGACAGATCACGTCATACTTGGAGGCGCCGGCAGCGACCCTGGGGTACATGATCTCGTTGGTTTCAAATTCATCATAGACCACCTTGATGCCAGTTTCTTCTTCAAACATGTCCAGGGTGGCAGGGTCGATATATTCGCCCCAGTTAAATACGTACACCTCACCGTTCTCGCCAGCGTTGCTGCTGTTACCACATCCGGCCAGAACGGATACGACAAGCAAGACACATGCCATCATCACTAATTTTTTCATTTTTTCATCCTTTCTTTGACTGTGTTTTTGGTTTCTTTTCCTTCGGGCTGTAATTGACCAGAAGGAGCAGGATGATTACCGTGACGAAAATAATCGTCGACAGGGAATACATCTCCGGTTTTATACCTTTCCTGACCTCGGTATAGATCTTGGTGGAAAGGGTATGCACTCCGGGCCCTTTGGTAAAGTACGTGATGATGAAATCATCCAACGACATAGTGAAGGCCATCAGGAAGCCGGAGAGGATACCGGGCAGGAGATCCGGAAACGTGATCTTGAAAAAAGCCTGCAGGGGAGAAGCGCCCAGATCCAGAGCGGACTCGTAGGTGCTGGGATTGAGCTGCTTCATCCTGGGCATGACGTTCAGGATCACATAGGGGATATTGAAGGTAATGTGGGAGAGCAGGATGGTGGTGAAGCCAAAGTGCGCACCCACGCTGATAAACAAAAGCATCAGGGAGATACCGGTGACGATTTCGGCGTTCAGCATAGGGATATTGGTGATGCCCATGACGATGGCCCGGTTTCTCTTTTTCATGCTCTGAATGGAAATGCAGGCGATAGTGCCGATCAGGGTAGCCGTCACGGCGGAAATCGAGGCGATGGCCAGGGTATTCCACAAGGCCTGCATGATTTCTTCGTTTTGAAACAGTTCCTGATACCATTTCAGGGTAAATCCGCCCCATTTGGCCCGGGTCTTGCTGTTGTTGAAGGACAGCACCACCAGGGTGGCGATGGGGGCATAGAGGAAAATAAAAATCAATGCGATGTAGGTTTTGCGGAGAATTTGTCTGATCATAGGATGGACACCTCCCCGTCTTTGTCCGTCACCGCCGTGATGACCATATTGAAGATGATGAAGAGCATCAGCACGATGGACAATCCGCTGCCCAGGTTCCAGTTGTAGGCCTGGGTGAATTCCTGCTCGATCACGTTGCCGATGAGCAGGATCTTGCCGCCGCCCAGGATGTTGGAAATGACGAAGGTAGTCAGGGCGGGGACGAACACCATGGTGATGCCGCTGATCATGCCGGGGACGCTTAAAGGCAGGATGACCTTGAAAAAGGTCTGCACCTCGTTGGCCCCCAGATCTCTGGCCGCATTGGTTATATTTGCATCGATCTTCACCAGCACGTTGTAAATGGGCAGCACCATGAAGGGCAGGAAATTGTAGACCATGCCCAGAATGACCGCATTGGAGGTGTTGATGATCTGGAGGGGCGGCAGATGCAGCGCTCCCAGGATGCTGTTGATCACTCCGGTCTTCTCCAGCAGGCTCTGCCAGGCCAGGGTGCGCAGCAGGAAGTTCATCCACATGGGGAGGATGAAGATCACCACCGTGAAGGAACTGTGATTTACCTTCATGTTGCAGAGGATCATGGCCAGCGGGTAGGCCAGGAGCAGACAGATCACGGTGCTGATGAGGGACAGCCGGACGGCGGCCCACAGCGCCTTGGAATGCTCCGGGGAAGCGATGGCGGCGATGTTCGCCAGGGTAAACGCCCCGGATTTATCGGTGAGCCCATAGTAAAAAACCATGAGAAGGGGCACGATGATGAACAGGGCCGACCAAAACAGGTAGGGTACGGATAATAATTTTTTACTCATTGACTCCCACGGCCTCCTCGTCCTCGGATTCCGGCTTCTTCATGATCTGGATATTGAAGGGATCCACTTTGATGCCTACCTCGGTGCCAGGCGTCACCATGCGGGTGGAATGGACCAGCCATTCAAAACCGTTGGCCATCACTTCCATTTCATAGTGCACGCCTTTGAAGATCAGATGGGTCACCCGTCCCTGGATGGTGCCCTCGGCGGGGGAGACCAGTTCCACGTCCTCCGGACGGATCACCACGTCCACGGGCTGATTGGTGCCGAAGCCCTCGTCCACGCAGGCGAACCTCGCCCCCAGGATCTCCACCAGACGGTCTTCGATCATGGTGGAGGAGATGATGTTGCTGTCCCCGATGAAATCCGCCACGAAGGCATTCTCCGGCTCGTTATAGATGCGTTCCGGGGAACCGATCTGCTGGATATAGCCCTGGTTCATGACCACGATGGTGTCGGACATGGTGAGGGCTTCCTCCTGGTCATGGGTCACGTAAATAAAGGTGATGCCCAGCTCGTTTTTCAGCCGGATCAGTTCATACTGCATGTCCTGGCGCAGTTTCAGGTCCAGAGCGCCCAGGGGCTCGTCCAGGAGCAGCAGCTTGGGCTCGTTCACGATGGCCCGGGCGATGGCGATCCGCTGCTGCTGGCCGCCGCTTAAGGAATCGGGCATCCGCTTCTCATAGCCGTCCAGGTTCACCAGCTTCAGGGCATACTTGATCTTGTCGTCAATATAGGATTTGGGCTTGTTCTTGATCTTCAGACCGAAGGCGATGTTCTCCGCCACGTTCATGTGGGGAAAAAGGGCATACTTCTGGAACACCGTGTTAAGCTGCCTTTTATTTGGGGGAAGGTTGGTGATATCCTTGCCGCTGAAAATGACCTGGCCCTTGTCGGGCTTTTCAAAGCCGCCCAGGATGCGCAGGGTGGTAGTCTTGCCGCAGCCGCTGGGACCAAGCAGCGTCAAAAATTCGTTTTCACGGACATAGAGGTTCAATTCGTCCAGAACCAGATGACCGTCAAAAGATTTTGAGATGTTGTTCAGATCGACCAAAACGTCTTTCATTTCATCAACCAGCCTTTCCTAAAAAATTTCCCCATGCTGCCAGTGCCGCCGGCAGACCATGGAGATTGTGTAGAATCATGCACTACAATTTTATACAGAAACCTACAGAAAGTCAATCATTTTTCAAGAAAAGTATTTTACAAAATTGAGATTTGTGATAGACTTTATGGAGAATGTGAAACGCCGCCCCTTGGAGGCGGCGGGAAGGGTGTCATTATGGAGAAAAATAAAAAAGAGAAATATGTGGCATATGTATCCACTTATACCATGGGAGATAAGCACGGTATTAAGATTTATGACGTGGACACGGAAAAAGGGAGATTCATCGAAAAGGACAAGGTGGAAATCTCCAACTCATCCTATATTGCGGTTTCCCACAGTCGGAAATATCTGTATTCCATCACGGATTTCGGCGTGGAATCCTATTTGATTGAAAAAGACGGCGGGCTGGAGCTGATTAACTTCGCCCCCATCAACGGAATGAGGGGATGCTATCTGTCCACGGATTATACGGACAGGTACCTGTTCGTGGCCGGTTACCATGACGGCAAGCTGACGGTGCTGCGGCTTGGGGAAGACGGCTCCATCGGCGGGATCACCGACGAGATCTATCATAAGGGCCTGGGCAGCGTGGCGGAGCGGAACTTCCGTCCCCACATCAACTGCGCCCGGATGACCCATGACAACAAATATCTGCTGGTGGCCGATCAGGGAATGGATCACGTGAATGTCTACCGGCTGGATCTGCAGCGGGGGAAGCTGGCCCTGGCCGACGTGATCCGCAGCGAACTGGAATCTGCCCCCCGGCACATCAAGATTTCCAAGGACGGAAGGTTCATTTATATTCTGCATGAATGGAAGTGCTTTATTGACGTATATCGCTACACGGAACAGGGAGACAATCCTTATTTTGAAAAGATCCAGACCATTTCCACCCTGGACAAGGAGAACCGGCAGAACTGCGCCGCCAGCACCCTGAGCTTTTCCCAGGATTACAAGCATCTCTTGAGCTCCAATGCGGGAGATGAATCCGTGGTGGTCTACGACGTCAACACGGAGGACGGAACGCTGAAAATGAATTTTTGCCTGCCCATCAGCGGCACTTATCCCAAGGATGCGGAGCTGTTCCCGGACAAGAGGTTCCTGGTGTCCCTGAACCATGAATCCAATTCCATGACCTTCTTCAAGGTGGATCTGGAGAAGCACACGATCATGATGAACGGGCCGGAGATCAAGGTGGACGCCCCCAACTGCATCGTGTTCCACAAATTGAGTTGAGAAGATTATGGCCCTTTGGAGCCTGTTTTCTGGTACTTGTTCTAAAGAGCTTGCTCTCAGAAACCTGTTTCTTGGAGCCTGTTTTGAGGAAAATAGGCCGCTGAAATTCATTTTGTGCGGGTAAGGAATTGTGAAATTATTGAAGGAGGATTGTGCGCATGGCTGGAAGTGCGTTCGGCACGATATTTAGGATCACGACCTGGGGAGAGTCCCACGGCAAGGCCATCGGAGCGGTGGTGGACGGCTGTCCTGCGGGGCTGCCCCTGTCGGAAGAGGATATTCAGCCTTATCTGGATCGGCGCAAGCCCGGCACCAGCGCCGTCACGACCCAGCGGAAGGAAGAGGACCTGGTGGAAATCCTGTCCGGCGTGTTTGAGGGACGCACCACGGGCACGCCCATTTCCCTCCTGATCCGCAACACTTCCCAGAGATCCGGGGATTACGGTAATTTGGCGGACTGTTACAGACCCGGCCATGGGGATTATACTTATGATCAGAAATACGGTTTTCGGGATTACCGGGGAGGCGGACGTTCCTCCGGCCGGGAGACGGCGGGCCGGGTGGCGGCCGGAGCCATCGCCTGTAAGATTTTGAAGGAGCTTGGGATTCGGGTGCAGGCCTATACCCGTTCCATCGGGCCCGTTTCCATCAGGGAGGATCGGTTCGATCCGGAGGCGATCCTGACTACCCCCACGGCCATGCCGGACCGGCAGGCCGACGAGGAGGCCCTGGCTTATCTGCAGAAGGCCAGAGAGGCCGGGGATTCCGTGGGAGGCTGCATGGAATGTCTGGTGGATGGGCTGCCGGCGGGGATCGGGGATCCGGTCTTTGAAAAGCTGGACGCCAATCTGGCCAAGGCCCTGATGTCCATCGGGGCGGTGAAGGCCGTGGAGGTGGGAGAAGGCATGGAAGTCGCCCGCCGGAAGGGAAGCGAGAACAACGACGGCTTCCGGATGGAGGAGGGAAGAGTCGTGAAGACCTCCAACCACGCCGGAGGGATCCTGGGCGGCATCAGTGACGGCAGCAGAGTTTTGGTGCGGGCTTATGTGAAGCCTACGCCTTCCATTTATCTTCCCCAGCGGACTGTGACAAAGGGGGGAGAAGAGATCGAGCTGCAGATCAAGGGGAGACACGATCCCGTCATTGTTCCCAGGGCGGTGGTGGTCATGGAATCCATGGTAGCCATTACGCTGGCGGATGCCTTGATGGTCAATCTGTCCTCCCGGATGGATTCCCTGATGAAATTTTACGTTCCGGACAAAGGATAGACCCGTTTGTCCTCCTATTTTATATGGAAAGGAATCGAAGTAGATGTATCGACTGCTAAAACAGGAAGGCCGGGCCAAACGGGGAGAATTCCACACGGTGCACGGGGTGATCCAGACCCCGGTGTTCATGAACGTGGGTACCGTGGGGGCCATCAAGGGGGCCGTGGCCACCTCGGATCTGGAACAGATCGGAACCCAGGTGGAATTGTCCAACACCTATCACCTTCACGTGCGTCCAGGGGACCAGATCATCAGGCAGCTTGGCGGTCTGCACAAGTTCATGTCCTGGGAGAAGCCCATTCTCACGGATTCCGGCGGTTTCCAGGTGTTTTCCCTGGCGGGCCTGCGCAAGATCAAGGAAGAAGGAGTTTATTTCAACTCCCACATCGACGGCAGGAAGATTTTCATGGGGCCGGAGGAGAGCATGCGGATCCAGTCCAACCTGGCGTCCACCATCGCCATGGCCTTCGATGAATGTCCTCCCAGCAAGGCGGAACGGGAATATGTGCAGCCCTCCGTGGACCGCACCACCAGATGGCTGGAACGCTGTAAAAAAGAAATGGACCGGCTGAATTCCCTGGAGGATACCATCAATCCCAGACAGATGCTGTTCGGCATCAACCAGGGGGCCGTCTATGCGGACATTCGCATAGAGCACGCCAAGAGAATCTCGGAACTGGACCTGGACGGTTATGCCGTGGGGGGACTGGCCGTGGGGGAGACCCACGAGGAAATGTACTACATTCTGGAGGAAGTGGTGCCGTACCTGCCTTTGGAAAAGCCCACTTATCTCATGGGCGTGGGCACTCCCGCCAACATTTTGGAAGGGGTGGAGAGAGGCGTGGATTTCTTCGACTGTGTGTACCCTTCCCGGAACGGACGGCACGGACACCTCTACACCAATCACGGCAAGATCAACCTGTTCAATGCGAAATACGAACTGGACGACAGACCCATCGAAGAGGGCTGCCAGTGCCCCGCCTGCAAGCGATATTCCCGGGCCTATATCCGGCACCTTTTGAAGGCCAAGGAAATGCTGGGCATGCGGCTGGCAGTGCTCCATAACCTCTATTTTTACAATACCATGATGACGGAGATCCGAGACTCCCTGGACCGGGGCTGTTTTGCTGCCTACAAAAAGCAGAAGCTGGAACGAATGGCGGCGCCGGAAGAAGAATTATGAAAAAAATAGATTCTTTTGCAGAAACTGCTTGCCTACCATGAGAGTTTTGTGTATTATAGTATAAGGCGCTCGAAAGAGAGAAATCAGGAGGAAAACACATGAACGTATTATTGACGGAGGCGTCAGCCCCATCCGCAGGCATGAGTCTGGGAGCCATGATCATATTCTATGCAATCTTTATCGGAGCCATATGGTTCTTCATGTTCCGGCCCCAGAAAAAGGAACAGAAAAGAGTGGCGGCCATGCTGGCGGCCCTGGAGATCGGAGACTACGTCCTGACCACCAGCGGCTTCTACGGCGTGATCATTGACATTACGGATGATACCGTGATCGTGGAGTTCGGGAACAACAAGAATTGTCGTATTCCTATGGAAAAGTCTGCAATTTCCCGTGTGGAGAAGGCGGAGGAGGCATAAGGATTCCGAAGCACCGGGTATGGAGGGGACTGTTGACGTATGATGCGGCACAGTCCTTTTTCTGTGAAGGGGCTAAGGGACGGAGTGATCAATGATCAGTTCTCGGCAAAAGGGTCTGCCGCCGCTTGCGGCGGCGTAGACATCCTGCGTGAAAAAGCGGTTGGGAAAGCTAGCTTTCCCACACGCTTTCTTACGCAGGATGCACACGTCACATTTGTGACGTGTGCCCTTTTGCCGGGCCTGAAGATCCCTCGCCGAAAGCAGTCCCTGCGCACAGCCTTCACGCTCGAAAGGAACTTACACTCGAAATCGGAACCTGCGTCTCTAACTTTACGTCCCACTCAGAAATGCTCCACCAAAACAATCACATAATACATTCACCAGCGCCCCAGGCGCAGAAACGAGGGAACATGGAATTACATATCACTTGCATTCCCGGCGACGGGATTGGCCCGGAGATCGTCAGAGAGGCCAAGAAAGTACTGGAAAAGGTGGCGGACAAGTTCGGCCACGATATGATTTTTACGGATATTTTGATGGGAGGGGCTTCCATCGATGCATATGGCGTGCCCCTGACGGAAGAGGCCATCGCCACGGCGAAGGCGGCGGATGCGGTGCTGATGGGCTCCATCGGAGGGGACACCACCAAATCCCCCTGGTACAAGCTGCCCCCCAATCTGCGGCCGGAAGCGGGGCTTTTGGGGATCCGTAAGGCCCTGAACCTCTTTGCCAACCTGCGCCCGGCGGTGCTTTACGATGAACTGGCGGGGGCCTGCCCCCTGAAGGAGGAGATCAGCAGGGTCGGTTTTGACATGCTGATCATGCGGGAGCTGACCGGCGGCCTTTATTTCGGAGAGCGGAAGACCGTGGAAGAGAACGGCGTCCGCAAGGCCATCGACACCCTGGTATATGACGAGAACGAGATCCGGCGCATCGCCGTCAAGGGCTTTGACATCGCCATGAAACGCCGGAAGAAGGTGACCAGCGTGGACAAGGCCAACGTGCTGGATTCCTCCCGGCTCTGGAGAAAAGTGGTGGAAGAGGTGGCTCTGGATTATCCCGAGGTGAAGCTGGAGCACATGCTGGTGGACAACTGCGCCATGCAGCTGGTGAAGGATCCGGCCCAGTTCGACGTGATTCTGACGGAAAATATGTTCGGAGATATCCTTTCCGATGAGGCCAGCATGGTCACCGGTTCCATCGGGATGTTGGCCAGCGCCAGCTTAAACGACACGAAGTTCGGCCTCTACGAGCCCAGCCATGGCTCCGCCCCGGACATTGCGGGACAGGATATCGCCAATCCCATCGCCACGGTGCTCAGCGCAGCCATGATGCTGCGTTACAGCTTCGACTTGGACAAAGAGGCGGACGCCGTGGAAGCGGCGGTGAAGCAGGTCCTGAAGGATGGATACCGCACGGGAGATATCATGTCCGAGGGCTGCATCAAGGTGGGCTGCAGCCAGATGGGAGATCTGCTGGCGGAGCGGATCTGAGAGGCCGGTATGAAAAACTGATGCGCCTGGTTCCTTCACTGGAACAAGGCGAACCGCCGGAGCGTGGAATCGTGAAGCGGATCGGTGGACAGAATTGGCTGATGAACAAGACGAACCGCCGGAGCATGGAATCGTGAAGCGGACCAGCGAGCAAAATAGGCTGATGAATAAGAAAAGAGGTAGAAAGCATGAGAAGTGATTCTGTAAAGACGGGCACCGCCCAGGCGCCCCACAGAAGTCTTTTTAACGCATTGGGATTTACGGAGGAGGAGCGCAGGCGTCCCATGATCGGCATCGTCAGCTCCTATAATGAGATCGTGCCGGGACACATGAACCTGGACAAGATTGCGGAAGCGGTGAAAATGGGAGTGGCCATAGCGGGCGGCATGCCGGTGGTATTTCCAGCCATCGCAGTCTGTGACGGCATCGCCATGGGACATATCGGGATGAAATATTCCCTGGTGACCCGGGATCTGATCGCGGACAGCACGGAATGTATGGCCCTGGCCCACGGCTTCGATGGGTTAGTCTGCATCCCCAACTGTGACAAAAACGTGCCCGGCCTGCTCATGGCGGCGGCCCGGGTGAACATCCCCACCATTTTCGTGTCCGGCGGCCCCATGATGGCCGGTCATGTCCACGGGCAGAAGAGAAGCCTGTCTTCCATGTTTGAAGCGGTGGGCAGCGTGGCGGCTGGCACCATGAGCATGGAAGAGCTGGCGGAATTTGAGGAAAAGGTGTGTCCCACCTGCGGTTCCTGCTCCGGCATGTACACGGCCAATTCCATGAACTGCCTGACGGAAGCTCTGGGCATGGGCCTGAGAGGCAACGGCACTATCCCTGCGGTTTATTCCGAACGGATCCGCCTGGCCAAACATGCGGGCATGCAGATCATGGAGCTGGTGAAAAAGGATATCAGGCCCCGGGACATCATGACGGAAAAGGCCTTCCTGAACGCCTTGACCGTGGACATGGCCCTGGGCTGCTCCACCAATTCCATGCTGCACCTTCCCGCCATCGCCAGAGAGGCCGGGGTGGAACTGAACGTGGATATCGCCAACGAACTGTCCGCCGTCACCCCGAATCTCTGCCATCTGGCTCCGGCAGGCCCTACCTACATGGAAGACCTGAACGAGGCGGGGGGCGTCTATGCGGTGATGAACGAGCTGACCAAGAAGAACCTTCTGCACCTGGACTGCATGACCGTGACGGGCAAGACCATCGGGGAAAATATCAGCGGGTGCGTCAACAAGAATCCCGAGGTGATACGCCCCGTGGAGAATCCTTATTCCGAGACTGGCGGAATCGCTGTGCTGAAGGGCAATCTTGCCCCGGACAGCGGGGTGGTGAAGCGCTCCGCCGTGGCTCCTGAAATGCTGGTGCATGAAGGCCCCGCCAGGGTCTTTGACTGCGAGGAGGACGCCATCGATGCCATCAAAGGCGGCAGGATCGTGGCCGGGGACGTGGTGGTGATCCGCTACGAGGGCCCCAAGGGCGGTCCCGGCATGCGGGAAATGCTGAATCCCACCTCCGCCATTGCGGGCATGGGACTGGGCTCTTCCGTGGCCCTGATCACCGACGGCAGATTTTCCGGCGCTTCCAGAGGCGCTTCCATCGGCCACGTTTCTCCCGAAGCTGCGGTGGGCGGCCCCATCGCCCTGGTGGAGGAAGGGGATATCATCCGGATCAACATTCCGGAGAACAGGCTGGACGTGCTGGTTTCCGATGAGGAACTGGCAGAGCGCCGGGAAAAATGGCAGCCCAGGGAGCCTCAGGTGACCACCGGTTATTTGAGCAGGTACCGGGAGCTGGTGACCAGCGGCAACCGGGGAGCGGTGCTGGAAATACCCTCCAGGCAATGATCAGGGAAAATAATATATCGAAAGCGCTGACGGAAAATATTCCCTTATGGAGGGAACGCATTCCGTCAGAAAGGAGAAAACAACATGCAGCTTACAGGTTCTGAAATCGTCATAGAGTGCTTGAAGGAACAGGGCGTAGACACCGTCTTCGGCTATCCTGGCGGAACCATTCTGAACATCTATGACGCTCTCTATAAACACAGCGGCGAGATCCGGCACATCCTGACCTCCCATGAGCAGGGGGCGGCCCATGCGGCGGACGGCTATGCCAGGGCCACCGGCAAGGTGGGGGTCTGCATGGCCACCAGCGGCCCCGGCGCCACCAACCTGGTGACGGGCATCGCCACGGCTTATATGGATTCCGTGCCCATGGTGGCCATCACGGCCAACGTGAACCTTCCCCTTTTGGGAAAGGACACCTTCCAGGAGGTGGACATCGCCGGCGTGACCATGCCCATTACCAAGCACGGTTATATCGTGAAAAATGTGGAGGTTCTGGCGGACACGCTCCGCAAGGCGTTCCACATTGCCAAAAGCGGTCGGCCCGGCCCGGTTCTGGTGGATATCACCAAGGACGTGACGGCGGCGGTCTGCGAGTATACGCCCCAGGTTCCCAAGGAAAGGGAGCGGCTCAACCGTTATACGGAGGAAGAGCTGGAAAAGGCGCTGGAGCTGATCGGGAAGGCGAAAAAGCCTTATATTTACCTGGGCGGCGGAGCGGTGATTTCCGGCGCTTCGGAGGAAGTGGCGAAGTTTGCGGAGCTCATCGATGCGCCGGTCTGCGACACCCTGATGGGGAAGGGCGCTTTTGACGGCAAGAGCTATCGTTATACCGGCATGATCGGCATGCACGGTACCAAGACCTCCAACCTGGGCGTGAGCGAATGTGATCTGCTGATCGCCCTGGGAGCCCGCTTCTCGGATCGAGTGATCGGCAATCCCAAGCGTTTCGCAGAAAACGCCAAGGTCATCCATATCGATATCGATGCGGCGGAAATCAACAAGAACATCCATGCGGACGCTTCCCTGGTGGGAGATTTGAAAGTCATTTTGACCGAACTGAACGGCAAATTGACGCAGGCGTCCCATCCGGAATGGATCAACCACATCCAGGAGATGAAGACGAAATATCCGTTGAAGTACGATCATTCCGCATTGTCCTGTCCTTATGTGATCGAGACCATAGACCGGGTGACGGAAGGCAAGGCCATCATGACCACGGACGTGGGCCAGCACCAGATGTGGACGGCTCAGTATTATCAGTTTACAGAGCCCCGGACCTTTTTGTCCTCCGGTGGCCTGGGCACCATGGGTTACGGTCTGGGGGCCTGCATCGGAGCCCAGATCGGGCAGCCGGACAAAATCTGCATCAACATTGCGGGGGACGGGTGTTTCCGCATGAACATGCAGGAACTGGCCACCGCCAGCCGTTACAACATTCCCATCATCCAGGTGGTGATCAACAACAGGGTGCTGGGGATGGTCCGTCAGTGGCAGACCCTGTTCTATGGAAAGCGGTATTCTCAGACCGTGCTCGAGGACAAGGTGGATTTCTGCAAGGTGGCGGAGGGCCTGGGCTGCGAAGCCATCCGGGTGACGACCAAGGAAGAGGTGGAGCCCGCCATCCGCAGGGCCATTGACTTGAAGGCTCCGGTGCTGATCGAATGCATCATCCCGGAGGACGACAAGGTGTTCCCCATGGTTCCGGCAGGAGCGCCCATCAGCGAGGTGTTCGACGGGGACGATTTGCAGCAATAAGCTCCAATGTCATGGTTTGGGGCGGCCTGGGAAGCCGCCCGAGGGGAGAACAAAAGATTTGCCATGAGCATCATGAAATCCGAAAAGCGTAAGAAATTCCGCATCGCCTTGGGGGCGGTCCTGCTGATAGCGATAGCGGGATTGGGGTATCTGGCCCTGGCCCTGTATTATCAGGAGGGCTTCGGCGTCAATACCTGGATCAACGGGATTTATTGCACGGGAATGACCATAGAAGAAGTGAATGCGGAGCTTTTGTCCCGGACAGAAGCTCCCATCCTTATCATTCGGGAAGAGGGCGGCGAAGAAGCCCTTCGGGAAGAAGGCAGCGAAGAGGACAGCCGGGAAGCGAGCGTTGGCGAAGCGGCCATCCAAGAAGAAGCCGTGGATCTGGGAGAATGCGGTTATCGGGAAGATTATACGGCGGCCCTGCAGACCTGTCTGGAGCGTCGGAACCTTTTCCTGTGGCTGCCGGATCTTTTTCGGGGAAAAAAGGAGTTTCACCTGGAACCGAATTTTCAGGTGGAGGAAGCCCTTTTGCGCAAGGCCTGGGAAGAAACTTCCTTCGTGACCCGGGAAAAAGACAGGGAAACCGGAGTCCGGCTGGAGAGGACGGAAGAAGGGTATGCGCTGCAGGATTTCACAAAGCGCCACCTGGATATCGAGGCGGGGTACGAGAAGCTGTTGCAGGCGGTTTCCAGTGGGCAGGAGGAAGTGCTCCTGGAGGAGGACTGCTATGAGGATCTTCCCTATGGCCAGGAGGAACGGGGACTTCTGGACCTTTGGGAGAAGCTTTGCGTTTACCAGGGCTGTGCGGTCACCTATGACATGGGAGCGGAGCAGATCAGACTGGGAGCCCCCGAACTGACGGATTTCCTGGAGACGGACGGGGAAGGGCTTCCCCTGCTGGGAGAGGACGGAAAGCTTCAGATTCGGGAAGAAAAAGCCGAGGCGTTCATATCCGGTCTGTTGGAAGAATACAATACCATGGAAAAGGATCGGGAATTCCAGTCCACGAGGGGCGATCTGGTGACGGTACCGGCGGGAACCTACGGGACGGAGCTGGACGGCGAAGAAGAGAGGGCTTACTTGCGGGACGTTCTGCAAAGGTGCGTGGAAAGTGACCGTTCTTTTCAGGAGACCCATGTCCCTACCTACAAGAAAGAAGCCTATGCCCGGGGCAGAAACGATATTGGGGACACTTACATCGAAGTGGACATGACTTCCCAGAAGCTGTACTTTTACAGCAAGGGAGAGTGCGTGATCGATACGGACATCGTGACCGGCAACACCAGGAGACGCATGGGGACGCCGGAAGGGGTTTACTACGTGTATTCCAAGCAGCGCAACCGTACCCTCCGGGGGCCCGGCTACGCTTCTCCGGTGAAATATTGGATGCCTGTTTATAAAAACATCGGTCTCCATGACGCCAGGTGGCGATCCGAATTCGGCGGGGAAATCTACAAGACCAACGGTTCCCACGGCTGCATCAATTTGCCTCTGGAAAAGGCGGCGGAACTATATGATCAGGCGGAAATCGGGATGCCGGTGGTGGTATTCTATTAGGACTTTAGTACCAAATCGGAAAATAATTTAACAATGCAGTTGACTAAAGCGTCCGAAGCGTTTACAATGTTGATTGTTTTATAGCCAAAAAAGAACATATTGTATCAATATGACAGGAGGAAAAAGATGTCCAGAGTATATAATTTTTCAGCGGGGCCTGCGGTGCTGCCGGAAGAAGTGCTCCGGGAAGCGGCGGAGGAAATGCTGGATTACAGAGGAAGCGGCATGTCCGTCATGGAGATGAGCCATCGTTCCAAGACCTATGATAAGATCATCAAGGATGCGGAAGCGGATTTGAGGGAGTTGATGAACATTCCCGACAATTACAAGGTGCTGTTTTTGCAGGGCGGCGCCAGCCAGCAGTTCGCCATGATCCCCATGAATCTGATGAAGAACAAGGTGGCGGACTATATCGTGACTGGACAGTGGGCCAAGAAGGCCTACCAGGAGGCCTGTCTCTACGGAAAGGCCAACAAGATCGCTTCTTCCGAGGATAAGACCTTTTCCTATATCCCGGATTGTTCCGATCTGCCTATCAGCGAGGATGCGGATTACGTATATATCTGTGAGAACAATACCATCTATGGCACCAAGTACAAGACCCTGCCCAACACCAAAGGAAAGCCCCTGGTGGCGGACGTGTCCAGCTGTTTCCTGTCCGAGCCCGTGGACGTGACCAAGTATGGTCTGATCTATGGCGGTGCGCAGAAGAACATCGGGCCTGCCGGAGTGGTCATCGTGATCATCAGAGAGGATTTGATCACCGAGGACGTGCTGCCCGGAACCCCCACCATGCTGCGCTACAAGATCCATGCGGACAACGAGTCCCTGTACAACACCCCTCCCGCTTACGGCATCTATATCTGCGGCAAGGTCTTCAAGTGGCTGAAGAAGATGGGCGGCCTGGAGGCCATGAAGGAATATAACGAGAAGAAGGCGAAGATCCTTTATGATTATCTGGACGAAAGCAAGCTGTTTCGAGGCACGGTGCGCAAGGAAGACCGGTCTCTGATGAACGTCCCCTTCGTCACCGGAAACGAGGAGCTGGACGCCAAGTTCGTGAAGGAGGCCACGGCGGCGGGCTTTGTGAATCTGAAGGGACACCGGACCGTGGGCGGCATGAGGGCCAGCATTTACAACGCCATGCCCATGGAAGGTGTGGAGAAGCTGGTGGAATTCATGAAGAAATTTGAAGCGGAGAATTTATAATACGAGATTCTGTGATACGGGAATCCATGATACGAGAGGTGTGAAAATGTTTCAGATACATTGCTTAAATCCTATTTCCAAAGTGGGTCTGGAGAGACTGACCGCCAACTATTCCCTGACGGAAAATGCGGCGGAGGCGGACGGCATCCTGGTGCGGAGCGCTTCCATGCATGAGATGGAGCTGCCGGATAAGCTTCTGGCGGTGGCCAGGGCCGGGGCCGGGGTCAACAACATCCCTCTGGACAAGTGTGCGGAAAAGGGCATCGTGGTGTTCAACACCCCCGGTGCCAACGCCAACGGAGTGAAGGAATTGGTGATCGCCGGAATGCTGTTGGCCGCCAGAGACGTGGTGGGTGGCATTGAATGGGTGAAATCCGATGCGGGGGACGCCGGAATCGCCAAGGCCGCCGAGAAAGAGAAGAAGAAATTCGCAGGGACGGAGCTGGAAGGCAAGAAGCTGGGCGTCATCGGTCTGGGAGCCATTGGGGCCAAGGTGGCCAACGCCGCCATCGGCCTGGGCATGGAGGTCTACGGCTATGATCCCTATCTGTCCGTGGATGCGGCCTGGAGCCTGAGCAGAAGCGTGAAGCACGTGCTGAACGTGGACGATATTTATGGGGACTGCGATTACATCACCATTCATGTGCCCCTCCTGGATTCCACCAAGGGCATGATCGACGAGGGAGCCATCGCCAAGATGAAGGACGGCGTGGTGATCCTGAACTTCGCCAGGGATCTGCTGGTGAAAGAAGAGGACGTGCTGAAGGCCATCGGAGAGGGCAAGGTGCGCCGTTACGTGTCCGATTTTCCCAACTCCACCACGGCGGGGCAGCCTGGCTGTATCGTGATCCCGCACCTGGGAGCCAGCACGGAGGAGTCCGAGGATAACTGTGCCAAGATGGCCGTGAAGCAGATGATCAATTATCTGGAAAACGGCAACATCGCAAACAGCGTCAATTACCCCAGCTGTGACATGGGCGTCTGTACTCAGAACGGACGGGTGGCGGTGTTCCACAAGAACGTGGCCAACATGATCACCCAGTTCACCGCCTGCTTCGGCAGAAACGGCATCAACATCACCGACATGACCAACAAGTCCAGAGGGGAGTACGCCTACACGCTGCTGGACGTGGAAGTGCCTCCCACGGCGGAGATGGTGAAGGAACTGGAAGCCATCGACGGCGTGTTCCGGGTGAGGATCGTCAAGGGGTAAATGGGGCGGAAGCGGAATTTTTATTCATGATTGCAAAAACGGCATGAGTTCGGTTATGCCGTTTTTTACTGCTTCTGTCTGTGGAAAACGAACGGGCAAAACATGTCACCGATACAAAAGAGGCATTCCTTCGCCTTCGTTCAGATCCTGCAGTTCTTCCCGCAGTTTGGCGTCGGAGCGACAGGAAGCCTCGCTCTGGAGATCCATGTAGAGGATGAAGAAATCCTCCAGGCTCATTTTTTTCTCGGCGGCGATTTCTTCCATGATGGGTTTCAGTTTTTCCAACTGGGTGGAAACGGGAACCTTCTGGGGATCGATGTCCCCCATGACCTTTTCCGCATAGGCATTGATTCTGTCCAAAATCTGTTTTTCTTCTGATGTCATATTTTCACGACCTTTCTGTTTTGGGGTTATCATTTATGGTTATTTTATCTCACATGATTCCGCATGCGCAAAACCAGCCGGCTTGCGCCGTCTGTCGTGGCTTGCGCCACTCTACGTTTTGCTTATGCGGGAGAAGTGACCAATTACGGCACCGAATTATTTCTTGGGCATAAGGGTCTGCCGCCACAGGCGGCATGGACATCCTGCGTAAGAAAGCGTGTGGGAAAGCTAGCTTTCCCAACCGCTTTTCTACGCAGGATGCTCACATCACCTTGTGATGTGAGCCCTTATGCCCAGGGACGAATCCCTGCCGTGAGTGGTAACATTTATTTTCATATTTTACCATCAAACCCTTGAGTTGTATACCAATTTTTGTTAAAATGAAAAGGAAAAAGTATATTTTTTATTTATTGAAAACGAGGAAGAAGAGAAAGAGGTAAAAGATGGCGGATATCAGACCTTTTCGGGCTTACAGGCCCGCTCCGGGACTGGAGAGAGAGATTGCGGCCCTGCCTTATGACGTGTACAGCAGGGAGGAAGCCGCAGAGGTGGTGAAGAAGAATCCCAAATCTTTTCTGGGGATCGACCGGGCGGAATGCTGGTTTTCTCCGGATGCGGATATGTATGGGCCCCAGGTGTACGAGAAGGCCAGGGAGCTTTTGTGGCAGGAGATTGGGGAAGGATGGTTCGTTCGGGAGGACGAGCCTCGTTATTATGTATACCAGCAGGAGATGAAGGGGCGGAAGCAGACCGGTATCACGGCCTGCGCCTCCATTGACGATTACCTGAACGATGTCATCAAAAAGCATGAAAACACCAGGGCGGACAAGGAAGCGGACCGCATCCGGCACGTGGACGTCTGCGATGCTCAGACCGGCCCTATTTTTCTGGCTTATCGTTCCCATGGGGGGCTTCGGGAGATCATGGAGCGGACCATGGAAGAGAAGCCCTTGTATGATTTCGTGTCCGAGGACGGAGTAGGGCATCGGGTCTGGATCATCCGCCGGGAAGAGACGGAGCGGGTGCGGGCTTTTTTCGGGGAGCTTGGGGCCGTGTATATCGCCGACGGGCACCACAGGTGCGCCTCCGCCGTGAAGGTGGGCTTGAAGCGGCGGGAAGAGCATCCGGGCTACACCGGGGAGGAGGAGTTCAATTATTTTCTGGCGGTGCTGTTCCCGGAGGACGAGCTGGCCATCCTGGACTATAACCGGGTGGTGATGGATCTAAATGGGCTGACGAAAGAAGAATTCCTGGCGCAGGTGGAAGAGAATTTCCTGGTGAAGGAGGCGGATAAAGTTCCATACAAGCCTGAAAAAAAGGGTGAATTCGGCATGTACCTGGACGGAACCTGGTATGTGCTCACCGCCAAAGAAGCCATCTGTAGCCGGGATGCGGTGGACGGGCTGGACGTGTCCATTTTGCAGAATTATTTGCTGGGACCGATTCTGGGAATTCAGGATCCCAAGACGGACAAGCGGATCGATTTCGTGGGAGGCATCCGGGGGCTTAAGGAGCTGGAGCGCAGAGTAGGAGGTCTTCAAAGGGCCCAAGCCGCAGTGGTTGCGCCCGGTGCGGGAGAGGTATCCGGCGTATCCCGCATATCGGATGGCATGAAGGTGGCTTTTTCCCTGTATCCCACTTCTATTCAGGAGTTGTTCGCCGTGGCGGATGTGGGAAGGCTGATGCCCCCCAAGTCCACCTGGTTCGAGCCCAAGCTTCGGAGCGGATTGTTCCTGCATTCTCTGAGAGACTAGAGGGAGGATTAGATTGGAAGCCTCGGTGGGGCTCTGCGTTTTCGAGAGATCGCAGGTTTCAGGGGTTTCAAAGTTTCAAATGAGGAGGCGGCGTCTTTGAAGGAAAGACGCACTGCGCAGATGCCGGGGAGGCGCCTGTGCGGGAGATAGTGCCGGAAAAAAAGCGAACCCGGCGCAATGAATTTTGGGCGTGTCGCACACGCAGATAGGATGGAGGTATGAACGATAAACTTTACAAACTAATGAATTGGCCGCAGATTGAAGAGATTGTTTATTCGGAAAGCGATCATCCTCAGGATTTGCTGGGACCCCATCGGGTGGGAAACCAGACGCTGGTGCAGGCCTTTTTCCCGGAAGCTGTTTCTGTCAAGATTCAGTTTTTGGAGAATACGGAGGAAAAAACAGTGTCCTCGGAGGCGGAAATGGAGATGGCGGACGAGCAGGGCTTCTTTGCCGTGCTGCTCAACAGAGTCAAGCTTCCTCCTTACCGCTATCTGGTGCGGTATGAGGGAGGAGAGAGGCTCACCGAGGGGGATCCCTACCGCCACGAACCCCTGATCACCAGGGAGGATACGGAGAAATTCAAGCACGGGATCCATTATACCGTTTATGAGAAGCTGGGAGCCCATCCCTGCGTCCTGGACGGAGAGGAAGGCACTTATTTTGCGGTTTGGGCCCCCAATGCCCTGCGGGTCAGCGTGGTGGGAGATTTCAATCAATGGGACGGCCGCATTTATCAGATGAGGCGTCTCTGGGATTCCGGTATTTTCGATCTTTTCGTGCCGGGGGCCAAGGCCGGGGACAATTATAAATATGAGCTGAAAATGACGGGCGGTCTGGTGTATTTAAAGTCGGACCCTTATGGAAGCGCCGCCCAGCTTCGGCCCGAAACGGCTTCCGTGATCGCAGATCTGCGGGAATTTCCCTGGGAGGATCAGGAATTCGTGGCGAATCGGGAAGCGTTCCAGACCGGCAATGCGCCGGTGAGCGTCTACGAGATGTACCTGGGCTCCTTCGCCGACCCGGAGGAGGGCGCTTATTACGCCAATTATCGCACCATTGCGGACAAGCTCATTCCTTATGTGAAAAAAATGGGCTATACCCATGTGGAACTGATGCCGGTGATGGAGCATCCTTTCGACGGTTCCTGGGGCTATCAGGTCATCGGCTATTATGCCCCCACGGCCCGGTATGGTTCTCCCAGGGATTTCATGTATTTTGTCAACGAACTGCACAAGGCCGGGATCGGCGTGATTTTGGACTGGGTGCCGGCTCATTTTCCCCGGGATACTTATGGCCTGTCCAATTTCGACGGCACCTGTCTCTATGAGCACAAGGATCCCAGGCAGGGCTTCCACCCTCATTGGGGCACTTTGATCTACAATTACGGAAGGCCGGAGGTATCCAATTACCTGATCGCCAACGCCCTTTACTGGGTGGAGAAGTTCCATGCCGATGGAATCCGGATGGATGCGGTGGCCAGCATGCTGTACCTGGATTATGGCCGCAAGAGCGGGGAGTGGATCCCCAACATGTACGGCGGCAAGGAGAACCTGGAAGCCATCGAGATGATCAAACACCTGAATTCCATTATGAAAAAAAGGAATCCGGGAGTCCTTTCCATTGCGGAGGAAAGCACCGCCTTCCCCATGATCACGGGAGATCTGGATCATGGCGGATTGGGTTACGATCTGAAATGGAATATGGGCTTCATGAACGATTATCTGGGTTATATCAGAAACGATCCTTATTTCAGAAGCCATCATCATCACGAACTGACCTTCAGCATGATCTATACCTACAGCGAAAAGTTCATCCTGGTGTTTTCTCATGACGAAGTGGTGCACGGCAAGGCTACCCTGATCGGCAAGATGCCGGGGGACCGGGAGAGCAAGTTCGCCAATCTTCGTTTGAGCTATGCCTATATGATGACCCATCCCGGCAAGAAGCTTCTGTTCATGGGCCAGGATCTGGGAGAATTCGACGAGTGGAACGAGGCCAGAAGGGTGGAATGGAATTTGCTGGAGGTGCCGGAACACGCCGGCATCGCCAAATTGGTGGAGGATTTGAACCATCTTTACCGCACCAACAAGGCCCTGTACGAGCTGAACGATTCTCCTGAAGGTTTTCAGTGGATCAACTGTATCGCCTATCAGGAGTGCTTCGTGACCTTCCAGAGGAAAGGCGTCGATCAGGAGGACACCCTGATCGTGGCGGCCAACTTCTCCGGGGTGGAAAAAGAGCTCACCATCGGGGTTCCTTTTGAGGGAAAATATAAGGAAATCCTCAACACGGACGCCGAAAAATACGGCGGCACGGGCATCGTGAACGGCCGGATCAAGAAGGCCGAGGACCTGGCCTGGGACGACAGCCAGATCTCCATCAAGGTGAAGCTGGCGCCTCTTTCCCTGAGCATCCTGCAGTACGTGCCTTACACTCCGGAAGAACTGGAAAAGGTGATCGCCAGGAGGATCCGCAAGAATGCGCCGACGAAGAAGAAATCAAAATCCGTGACCGAAAAGCCAGCGGAGCATGCGGAGCAAGCGAAGCATGGGGAACTGGCGAAAAAGAAAGAAACCGTAAAGGCATCGGAAAAGAAAACATTAAAGCCTGCGGAAAAGAAAGCAAAGTCTTCTGGAAAGAAGGATAAGGCATGAGAAATGGATGGGTCTGGCTGGCGGAGCCGGAAGTAGCCAATATTCCGGATATTAAGACGATTTCCAGAATGCTTCAGGAATTCTGGCAATCCCTTCCTGCAAAGGTGTTCAGCCTGGTTGTCAGAATCCTGCTGATCGTGGTGATCTTCTTCATCGGCGTGCAGCTGATTAAATTGCTGCGCACCCTGTTGAAGAAATATATGAAAAAAGTGGATGCGGACGTGGGGGCGATACAGTTTGTGGACTCCTTCGTCAGCGCATCCCTGCACGTGGTTCTGATTTTTACCATAGCGGTGTCCTTTGGCGTGGATGCCGCCAGCATCGTGGCCCTGCTGGGTTCTGCCGGTGTGGCCATCGGTCTGGCCCTTCAGGGAGGTCTGTCCAACCTGGTGGGCGGGTTGCTGATCCTGCTGCTGAAGCCCTTCAAAGTAGGGGATTATATCATGGATAACGAGGGACATGACGGCACGGTGGACAAGATCCAGATCTTTTATACCACGCTTCTGACCCCGGACAATAAGACCGTCGTGCTTCCCAATGGCAACCTGGCCAACAATCCGGTGACCAATTTCACCTCCGCCCAGATCAGGAGACTGGACGTGTCTCTCAGCATTTCCTACAGCTCCGACATTCGGAAAGCGAAAGAGGTTCTTCTCGAAATTCTGGAAGAGGATGAAGCGGTATTAAAGGATCATGACAGGTTGGTAGTAGTGGATGCTCTGGCGGATTCCAGTGTGAATCTCATTGTGCGCTGCTGGCTTGCAAACGAGGATTATTGGCCGGGCAAGTGGCGGATCACGGAGCGGTGCAAATACGTGCTGGACGAAAATGGAATCGAGATTCCTTTCCCTCAGATGGATGTGCATATGAAGCGTCCATGAGAAATCAGCAAAAAATATAATTTAGGTCTTGCCAAAACAGAAGAAAGCGGATATAATACATATTGTTGTACCGAAGAGGTGCGGCAAGCGCTGGAATAGCTCAGTCGGTAGAGCACTTCACTCGTAATGAAGGGGTCGTGAGTTCGAGTCTCATTTCCAGCTTATCGTAAAACGCTTAGAAATGGCTTGTTTATGCGGTTTCTGGCGTTTTTGCTTTTGCCGAAAAATCAAAGAGGTAATCAGACATACGTTCGATAAAAAATACAGAAAGGAGATTTCTGTATGTACGACATTCTTTAGAGCGGATTCTGTAAAAGCCTCGAAAAAGGCTGCCGCATCTGCCAAAACTTGGACAGGCGGCAGCCCCAGTCCCTCAAAATGAAAGCCTACTCACATTTTCAATTTGATCCTGATTTGGTGTTCCGTGTACTGAATCCCCTTGTAGAAACCGAAGGCGATGAGACACAGCAGGAGGATGCTGGTGATCACCTTGTCGAGCTGGAAGACCTGGCTCCCATAGATGATGAGATATCCCAGGCCTCTTCTGGCGGCCAGAAATTCCCCGATGATGACTCCTACCAGGGCCAGACCGATGTTCACCTTGGTGGTGCTGAGCATGATGGGGACGGAGCCGGGCAGCACCACTTTGGTGAATGCGTCCCGCTTGTGGCCGCCTAAAGTGTAGATCAGCGTGATCTTTTCCGGATCCACCTGTTTGAAGCCGGTGTAAAAGCTGATGACGGAGCCGAAAAGAGCCACCGAGACGCCGGCCACGACAATGGTGGTGGTGCCGGTGCCCAGCCACACGATGAAGAGCGGAGCCAGGGCGGACTTTGGCAGGCTGTTTAAGATCACCAAATAGGGTTCCAGGATTTCCGACAGTTTATCGGAATACCAGAGCAGGGTGGCGGAAAGCAGGCTGAATAGGAATACCAGGAAGAAGCTTACAACCGTTTCCAGCAGCGTGATTCCCGTGTGGAGAAAAAGGGATCCGTCCGCACACAGGCTTAGGAAACATTTGACCACCCGGCTGGGACTGGAGAAGAAGAAGCTGTCGATCCAGCGAAGGTTGGCGCTCACTTCCCACAGGATCAGGAAGCCTGCGAAAAGCAGGAATCGGAAGAGGGTCACCTGGTGATGGCGGCGTCGGTGGGCCTGGACGAACTCCAGCTGTCGATCCGGCAATTCCCGTTCAGCCTTATTTTTCATGGTCATTCTTCCTCCCTCCTTTCTTCTTCCGTCAGAACCTCCCAAAGCTGGCTGAAATAGTCCTGGAATTCCGGCGCATATCTGGCCGCCAGCAGGGAATTGTCCTGCAGGGTCAAGCGGATGGGAAGTTCTTTTTTCACCGTGGCGGGCCGGGCGGAGAGTATGATCACCCGATCAGCCAGACTGATGGCTTCGGACAAATCATGGGTGACAATGATCATGGTCTTTTTGGTTTGTCGGATCAGGCGGCAGATGTCTGCGGAAACCGTGAGACGGGTCTGGTAGTCCAGGGCGCTGAAGGGTTCGTCCAACAAAAGCAACTCCGGTCCCAATGCCAGGGTCCGGATCAGGGCGGCCCTCTGTTTCATTCCGCCGGACAATTCGCTGGGACGTTTGTCCCGAAACTGATCCAAACCGTAATCTATGAGAAGCTGATTGACATATTCCAGACGTTCTTCGGTCAGGAGGTGGTTGATCTCCAGGCCCAGAATCACGTTGCGGTAGACGGTGCGCCATTCAAACAGGTGATCGTGCTGCAGCATGTAGCCCACCCGGGGATAATGCAGGGAGCCGTCCGGATTGTTGACCAGGATGGTGCCGCTTTCCGGCGCAAGAAGCCCCGCAATGATGGATAAGAGGGTGGACTTGCCGCAGCCGCTGGGACCTACGATGGCCACGAATTCCCCGTCCTTTATTCCAAAGGAAATATCCTTCAAAGCGAGGGTTTCCCCGTGGAGGCTGTGGTAGGAATAACCGATTTTTTTCAGCTCCAGAATATGCTCAGGCATAATACCAATCCTTTCCTTTTGAAATATATGATTATCATATGCTTTTTCGGAATGGACCGTTCTTGAATGGGAGTGCGAAAATCTTTTCTTGCAATCCCCCGGGAAGTGTGCTATCATCTATGGAAACGTGCTGCGGATTGCGGATGAAAGTGCGCTGCGGATTGCGGGCGGACGGATTCGCACTGCGGACCGGGATGGAAGGTTGCTGCAAGGCGCCTGCGGGAAAATGCTTGCGGACTGCGGCAGAAAAGAGGGACTATGGCACAGTTATGGGGAGGACGCTTTACCAAGGCCACGGATAAAAAGGTGTTTGCCTTCAATGCGTCCCTTCGTTTTGATCAGAGATTGTTTCCCCAGGATATTCAGGGAAGTCTGGCCCACGCCGCCATGTTGGCGAAGCAGGGGATCCTGACGGAGGAAGAAAAAGAAAAGATCTGCAAGGGGCTTGAAAGCATTCGGGAGGACGTGTTTGCCGGGAAGCTTTCGATAGACATGGCCCAGGAGGACGTTCACAGTTTCGTGGAGGCCGTCCTCATCGACCGCATCGGGGAAGCCGGGAAGAAGCTGCATACCGGGCGCAGCCGCAATGACCAGGTGGCGCTGGATATGCGCCTGTATACCAGGGAGCGGGTGGAAGAGATCTATGATCTGCTGAAGGAATTGCTGGAGACCCTTTTACATACCATGGAGGAGAACCTGGATACCTACATGCCGGGTTTCACCCATCTGCAAAAGGCCCAGCCCGTCACGCTGGCCCATCATTACGGAGCTTATTTTGAAATGTTCCGGCGGGACAGGGAGCAGCTTACGGATATTTATCACCGGATGAATCTCTGCCCTCTGGGGGCGGGAGCCCTGGCCGGGACCACTTATCCCCTGGACCGGGAGTATGTGGCCAGGCTGCTTCATTTTGACGGGGTGACCCGCAACAGCATGGATTCCGTGGCGGACCGGGATTACCTCATCGAATTTCTGGCGGCTCTGTCCGTCATCATGATGCACTTGAGCCGCTTTTCCGAGGAGATCATCCTCTGGAATTCCAACGAGTACCAGTTCGTGGAACTGGATGACGCTTATTCCACGGGAAGCAGCATCATGCCCCAGAAGAAGAATCCTGACATTGCGGAGCTGGTGCGGGGCAAGACGGGAAGGGTCTATGGGGCCCTGATGAGCCTGCTCACCACCATGAAGGGGCTTCCTCTGGCCTACAACAAGGACATGCAGGAGGACAAGGAAGTGGCCTTCGACGCCATGGATACGGTGGCGGACTGCCTAAATTTGTTTGACGGCATGCTTCGGACCATGAAGTTCCGGAAGGAGCGGATGGCGGACAGCGCCAGGAACGGCTTCACCAATGCCACGGATGCGGCGGATTACCTGGTGGGAAAGGGAGTGCCTTTCCGGGACGCCCACGGGATCATCGGCAGGCTGGTGCTGTACTGCATCGAAAAAAATACCTCCATTGAAGCTTTGTCCCTGGAGGAACTCAAGGGGATCTGCGACAAGTTTGAGGAGGACGTCTACGAAGCCGTTTCTCTGAAAACCTGCGTGGAAAAGCGCCTGACGGCGGGGGCTCCCGGCCGGAAAGCCCAGGAAGAAGCCATTCGCCAGGGCAGGGAATACCTGGCTGGGAGCGAGGTCCTGGGGCGGAAGGAGTGCGCACCGTAACAGAAGGAATATGTGCCGGAACGGAAGGAATGTGCGCTGGAAGCGGAAGGAATATGTGCCGGAGCAGAGGGAGCGCACACGGCGCTGACGAAGAGGGATACCTCGGCGCATCGACTGTGTTCATTGAGAAATGATGGCATGGCATTTGAGAGCACGAATTTTGAGAGTTTTTGAGAGCATATCTTTGGAATATAGATAGGAAAACATACAGGAAGAAGGAGAGAAAGACATGGAACATAAATTAAAGGTTGGTATTTTAGGCGGAACCGGCATGGTGGGGCAGAGGTTCATTTCCCTGCTGGAGAACCATCCTTGGTTTGAGGTGACCACCATTGCGGCCAGTCCCCGTTCCGCAGGCAAGACCTATGAGGAGGCGGTGGGGGACCGCTGGAAAATGACCGCCCCCATACCGGAAGCGGTGAAAAAAATTCCGGTCATGAACGTGAACGAGGTGGAAAACGTCGCTTCCCAGGTGGATTTCGTGTTCAGCGCCGTGGACATGAGCAAGGACGAGATCCGCAGGATTGAAGAGGAATACGCCAAGGCGGAGACTCCCGTGGTGTCCAACAACAGCGCCCACAGATGGACGCCGGACGTTCCCATGGTGGTGCCGGAGATCAATCCGGAACACATGAAGGTCATCGATTTCCAGAGGAAAAGGCTTGGCACCAAGAGAGGCTTCGTCGCCGTGAAGCCCAACTGCTCCATCCAGAGCTATGCCCCCGTGCTCACCGCCTGGAAGGAGTTTGAGCCCGTGGAGGTGGTGGCCACCACCTATCAGGCCATTTCTGGCGCTGGCAAAACCTTTAAGGACTGGCCCGAGATGGTGGGCAACGTCATTCCCTTTATCAGCGGGGAAGAGGAAAAGAGCGAGAAGGAGCCACTGCGCATTTGGGGCGAGGTGAAGGACGGGGTCATCGTGCCCGCTTCCTCTCCCAAAATTACCTGCCAATGCATTCGGGTTCCGGTGCTGGACGGCCATACCGCCGCCGTGTTCGTGCGTTTTGCCAAGAAAGCCACCAAGGAACAGCTGATCGAGAAGCTTCGCACTTTCCGGGGACTGCCCCAGGAGCTTGCGCTCCCCAGTGCGCCGAAGCAGTTCATTCAGTATCTGGAAGAGGACAACAGGCCTCAGGTGGCTTTGGACGTGAATTTTGAAAGCGGCATGGGCATCAGCGTGGGAAGACTTCGGGAAGACACCATTTATGACTGGAAGTTCGTGGGACTTTCCCACAATACCGTCCGGGGCGCCGCCGGGGGAGGCATCCTCTGCGCCGAGCTTCTTACGGCTCAGGGGTATATTACCGCTAAAGAAACTGCCAAATAAATCTGAAGGGAGCCTCTCTTAAAGGAAGCGACAGGCTCCGTTGACCGAAGATTCGGAGAACTGTAAGTGGGTAAAAATCTGTATATCGCTGAAAAGCCCAGCGTGGCGAGGGAATTTGCCAAGGCTTTAAAACTGAATACCAGTTCCAGAGACGGCTATCTGGAATCCGAAGAATCCATTGTGACCTGGTGCGTAGGGCATCTGGTCACAATGAGCTATCCGGAGGTTTATGACGAAAAATACAAAAGGTGGAGCTTTGACACCATTCCTTTTATCCCGGAGGTGTTCCGCTACGAGGTGATCGAGAACGTGCGCAAGCAGTTCAACATCGTGAGCGGACTGTTACACCGGCAGGATGTTTCCACCATCTATGTCTGCACCGACTCCGGGCGGGAAGGGGAATACATCTACCGTCTGGTGGAGCAGATGGCCGGCGTGAAGGGCAAGCAGAGGAAGCGGGTTTGGATCGATTCCCAGACGGAAGAGGAAATTCTGCGGGGGATCCGGGAGGCCAAGGATCTGTCGGAATATGACCATTTGAGCGATGCCGCCTATTTGAGGGCCAAGGAAGATTATTTGATGGGCATTAATTTTTCCCGGGCTCTGACCTTGAAATACGGCCCTGCTGTGCGGGGATATCTGAAGCGGGACAAGGCGGTGATTTCCGTGGGCCGGGTCATGACCTGCGTGCTGGGCATGATCGTGAACCGGGAGCGGGAGATCCGGAGCTTTGTGAAAACCCCTTTTTACCGGGTGGTGGGGAACTTCCTCCTGCAGGATGAGACCATTGCCGGGGAATGGCGGGCCGTGGAAGGTTCCGCCTATTACATGTCCCCTCTATTATATAAGGAAAACGGTTTCAAAAAAAAGGAGTCTGCCCAGAAGCTCATTGACCATTTGCAGGAAGTCGAGCCCGCCGGTCAGAGTTCCCATTCTCTGACGCCCGTGGTGGAGAGTGTCGAGCGGAAAAAAGAAAATAAATATCCGCCTTTGCTGTTCAATCTGGCGGAACTGCAGAACACCTGTGCCCGATTGTTCAAGATCAGCCCGGACGAGACTCTTCGTATCGTGCAGGAGCTGTATGAGAAAAAGATGGTCACCTATCCCAGGACCGACGCCAGGGTGCTGTCCACGGCGGTGGCCAAGGAGATCCAGAAAAATCTCGGAGGCCTTAGGAATTATCAGGTCGCCGGAAGCTTCGCAGCCCAGATTCTGGCCCAGGGAAGCTTCCGAAATCTGGCGAAGACCCGTTATGTGAACGACAAGCAAATCACGGATCATTATGCCATCATTCCCACGGGACAAGGCCTGAACAACCTGCCGGGACAAAACGGCAGAGGCTCCCTGGCCCCTTTGAGCGTCAAGGTCTACGAGGTGATCGTCCGCAGATTCCTGAGCATTTTTTACCCTCCAGCGGTGTACCAGAAGATCGCTCTCTGCATCCGGGTGAAGGAGGAACGCTTTTTTGCCAATTTCAAGGTACTGCTGGAGGAAGGCTACCTGCCGGTAACCGTATATTCTTTTTTGCGCAGAAATGATGTCATGGCCGAGGCGGGAAACAGTCCCCAGGGAGGGGCTACAAACGGAGCCCGTGGCAGAGCTTCGGGCGAGGGAGAGGCCCCGGAAGGGAAGGACGGCGAAGAAGAGGAAATCAAGTGCGATGCCGCCCTGCTGCAGCAGCTCAAGAACTTGAGAAAGGGAACGGCCCTGAAGGCCGCTTCCTATGAGATCAAGGAAGGGGAGACCTCCCCGCCCAAGCGTTACACGTCGGGCAGCATTATCCTGACCATGGAAAATGCGGGACAGTTTATCGAGGACGAAGAGCTGCGGGCCCAGATCAAGGGCAGCGGCATCGGCACCAGCGCCACGAGGGCTGAAATTTTGAAAAAGCTGGTGAATATCGAATATCTCGCCCTGAACAAAAAGACCCAGGTCCTGACGCCCACCCTGATGGGCGAAATGGTCTACGACGTGGTGGACGGCTCCATCAGGCCCTTGTTGAACCCCACCCTGACGGCCAGCTGGGAAAAGGGACTGACTCTGGTGGCGGAGGGAGAGATCACGTCCAAGGAGTACATGGATAAGCTGGACAGTTTCGTCCGCAGAAGGACGGAGATTGTGAAACAGCTGAACAATCAGGGGGCTCTGACCCAACGGTTTCGGGAGGCGGAGGCCAATTATCGGACGAAGCGCAGCGGAAGCCGGCCCATCGAGGAAGCGAAAAGGGGATCGGCCGCCGGATGAAACAGGGTGGGAAACATTCTACCGGGCGGAACGGAAAGATGTTAGCCATCGGATGGGAAAAAAGAAAAGTGATCGCTGGATAAAGCGGGAAGAAAAGTGAGGGAAAATCCTATGAAGTGTGCAAACATAGAAGAACTGTATGACCTGCGGGAAACCATTGCGGCGGATCTGTTTGCAGGGGCCGTCTATCCTTGGGAGTTGCTGCCCAGGATCCATGATTTTATCCTGGAACTGGGGGAGAAGCTGGATCCGGAGATTTATGAGAAAAAAGGGGAGAACATCTGGATCGCAAAGAGCGCCAAGGTGGCTCCCACCGCCTGCCTGAACGGGCCGCTGATCGTGGACGAGGATGCGGAAATCCGGCACTGTGCCTTCGTGCGGGGCAATGCCATCGTGGGCAAGGGCGCCGTGGTGGGCAATTCCACGGAGCTGAAGAACGTCATTCTGTTCAACAAGGTCCAGGTGCCTCATTATAATTATGTGGGAGACAGCATCCTGGGATACAAGGCCCACATGGGCGCAGGCTCCATCACCTCCAACGTGAAGAGTGACAAGACCCTGGTGGTGATCAAGGGGGACGGAGATCAGATCCCCACCGGCCTCAAAAAAGTGGGGGCCATGCTGGGAGACCGGGTGGAAGTGGGCTGCAACAGCGTGCTGAACCCGGGAACCGTGATCGGAAGGGACAGCAACGTCTATCCCACTTCCATGGTCCGGGGAGTGGTGCCCGGGAACAGTATCTTCAAGAAAACGGGAGAAGTAGTGCAAAAAAAGTGAAAAAGAATCTGATTTAAGGAAAAAGTTGAAATTGTGCAAAATATACAACAAATCCCCTGGGATAACCTCTCGGGGGATTTGTTTTGCATAAATTATTAAGATAATCTTCGGTCTGCCAATGTTGACGTAATTTTGGTATTTTGATATATTAAAATTGAGAAATAAAATTATAATAAATTGAGAGAAGGTGAATGAAATGAAAATAAATGTGCTTTTTTTTAGGTATAGTCATAGTTATAACAATAAATATGCGAAATTCGAAGATAAAGGGAATAAGAAACCCAGATTGGAAGCTGATTTTGAAGCAGACTGGCTGAAAAAAGTCATAGTTGTTCAATCAGGCGAAGATCTTGCTATTAAACTAGGGAAGTGCTATTTTGATCTCCATGCGTATGATATTGCCCCCAATTTTTCTCCGTCGAATTCCAGAGAGTTAGATGATTATAATCGATTTGAGACTATCCGCGATATAGGAAAAGAAATGCTTTTTTTTCATAATTCCTTAAATCTCACTGTGAATAACAAAGTATTTATGCAGCTTTCTTTTCAGAATATTTCCGAAGAAGATGGGATTTTAAAATTTACATGCTGTTATGGTTATTATGATGAAGATTGTGATGCCGAAGATTCTATAAATTACCTTCGTTTATTTGACGCAAAGCTTTGGATGGACGAAGGAAAGGTACAGGTTAATGATGATAAAATATATGAGCTGATGACAGAGGAGGAGGTCCCGCATGGCAAATTTGTAAAGAAATTCTCATTTCTCAAACAGTCCGGAAAGAATATTGCAAAGTAAGGAGGAACATAATTTGACAGAAGCGAATAAGGTGGAACTCTTATATAAGTTCGCCCATGGCAAATCCATGAGTCGCCAGGAAGCGGCGGAACTGCGAAAATACAAGGTGGCAATGGATGATGGGGATTATGCGACGAAAGCGAATATACGGGCTTATGTCAAGGCGGTGGACAAAGGATGCCTGCAGTCCTTTTATGACTGGTGCCTGGAAAACAATATGGGTGACCGGCGCCGAAAAGGCCACAGCGAGGATGAAATGGCCAAAGACAAGGTGAACATGAACTTAGGCAGTGCGGTTCTAGGGAGTTTTTCATGGAGCATTTTGTTATCCAGCATAGGAGATCCGGGAGAAAGTTATGTGGTGTACTTGATCTTAGGTGCGATCATTTCTTTTGCCTTATGTAAGTTTTCTAAACGTTGGGCTGCATTTACATGCTTTTTGCTGCCGATAATATTGGTGGCCGTGATCGCTTCATAAGCGTTTGGATTAAAAATATACAGATTATTTGGAGGAACAGAGGATGAACAAAGCGGAAGCACTTAGGCAGATCAAGGACTTAAGACTAAGCAGTCAGGAGATCGCACAGAAAATATATCTGGCGACAGTAGAAGGCGTGTCAGGGGCCAATCAGGATGACGGGCAGGGATTTCATCTGTCTGCGTTGGCTGAACTTTGGAATATCAATGGAACGCTGACCAATCATAACTCATCAAGACGTGTCATTACCGGACGATATCGGGGAAGGGGCGTTACCTTTGAGCAGATTTATAGTGTGATCAGCCAATATCCTAATGGCTTTTCAAAAAGTACCCCTAATTTCGATGATTTAGTGTTAGGAACAACGATGCCGCAGCGTCCTTTGGGAAGTCAGCCTTCGGCGGCGCAGCCGAGTGCAAATGACAGGTTTCTTGTCGCCATTTTTGCAGGCGTTTTTCTGGTGTGTAAGATCATATTTCATTGGGGATGGATTATCTCTCTTATACTGGCAGCCGTGGTGGGAATTATATATATGTCAAAGCACCAATAACATATTGGCGAAGGCAGATTGAAGGTACGGCGGCGGAATGAAGTGCTGTCAAAGATAGCAAATTAATTTTTGGCATTTTAGTATAGAAAGCAGTGGAACTCAATTTAATATTTTATAAAAGAAAACGAGGAGGTTAAACATGAACAGAAGACATATGGAACAGGAAGATTATTTTGGATTTCATAGTGAATATTATACTGGTTTAAGCTGGAAAACTTGTAACAGGGGACATGATTTTCCTGAAGCAGAGTCTACTTCCGCAAGTTACCGGGGTATATGAGAGTGTCCTATTATAAGGACAATGTTTATTTCCTGAAACGACATGAGGGGAAATACATATTGGTCAAAATGAATCCCTCCGTTCGAAAAACAGAGATCCTGAGATTGGATATGGATGGCAAGACGGATTATCAGTTTGTTGCAGTCAATAAGTTTGGAATTTTTTTGTACAATACACAGATCATAACACTGTTTTCTTTTGGCGGAGAGGAACTTTATTCCTATGATTATGGCGGAAGGAAAGACAAGTATGCCGGGAAATATGAAGACTGCGTATATATATACGGTCAGAAATTCTATTATTCCGAGACGAAGCAGAGCGAGTCGAGTTGTTTTGTCTGGTGCGTGGATATGATGAGCCGGGAGAAAACACTGGCGTGGAAGGTTTCAAAGGGGGATGATGACTTTGAAGACCTATTCAGGAAGGAGTATTACGCAGAAACAGGACGAAAGGTTTCCTCCAGGGTTTCCGTGATAAATTCGATGAAGTATTTTGGCTGCCGTATGCTATATGTGAACAGCACGAGATTGATCATAGGGGTAGCTGGGGGGATAAGTTTTGTGGTCAGCGTTGAACGGTCTGGCGGAAAACAGACGGTTTTGCAATGCGATCTGTCTGGTGAGGGGATGAGGAAGGAAGAGAATCCCCATATTTTTTCCTTTGATATGTTGGAGGACAGGATGACGATTGCGGAAAGGACATTGGTGAGGCGACAGGAAGACGGTATGCCGTTTTATTCCCGCTCGCTCATTATCAGTGCCATCGGAAAGCTGTCTGAGACAAGGTATGGTATCCCTTATGACGTGTTGGATAGTAAATCTAAAACATATAACTGGATTAGCAACAGGGAATGGGTTTATTTTGATGGAAAACAGTTATTCTACCCCGATTATTATAATCTGTATGCCAAGTTAAGAAATGATGGGTCAGTCGTCGAGGTGCTCCTGCATCCTTATCGGACCAAGGAATTTTACGTATGTGGAAAATATTTTTATGTTCCAGATGAATACGCATTCAATGGTCATTATGTCTTGCGGTCGCTTCCGGGCGGTAACAATGACAGCTATGAAATACATGGCTGGGATCTGGATCCGCTCATTCAGAAAGCATTTGAAGTTCCTGTCAGCAGCGGCAGGAATGCGCTTCCAACTCATGCGCAAAAGACAACAGACAAATCATTTGACCTGTTCGGAAAGAATGTATTTGAAGCCGATACAGCGAAGTCTATTGGGAGTTCTGCAGGGAAGACCAAGAAGATGAAGCTGGGCGAGATGATAGCGCTGGGGATCCTCAGTGTGGGAGACTTGGTCTATGTGAAGGGCAGGCCTGATCAGAAAGGCAGGTTGGCCGGAGGGGACAAGATATCGTATTACGGGTTAGAGTTTTCTCTCAATCAATATGTCAGCGCAGTCCTTGGACCCGGCAGCAGGAATGCCTATTTATGGGTATACGTTATTCATAACGGACAGACAAATTTGCTGGACGAACTGCGTTGAAGAGATTTTGAACGTTAAAGTCCGAATGTGAATTGCCAGTAACAATGATACGAGAGGTTTGCATATGTTGGGAAAAACACATATGGCGGTTGGCATAGCCGCAGCCATGGCCATCGTCGATCCGAAATCGCTGCCGGAACTGGTGGTGGGGTTGTCTGCAGCCGGTGTTGGTGCCGTGATCAGCGATATTGACGTAGGAACGGCGGAGGCACATAGAGATGCAAATGTCATCATTATACTGGCTATGGCTGCCGTTGCTGTTGCAGCCGGTATCGAAAAAGTGTTTCATATAGGCATTGTGCAGCGTATTATGACAAATTCTAATGCAGCTAGGATTGTGATGGGTTGCGTTGTGTTTCTTGTGATCTGTGCGGTGGGGAAGCAGATGCCTCACCGCAGCATGATGCATTCTTTTTTGGTCTTGGGTATATTGACGGTCTGCGTGTATGTGGCGATCCCTATGGCTGTACCGTATTTTACCATCGCTTTTGCTTCGCATCTTTTCACGGATATTTTTAATTTCAAAAAGGTTCGCCTGTTATATCCGCTGCCAGGTGGAATCTGCCTGAAACTGTTTCATGCGGATGGTGCTGCAAACGCCCTGTTGTTCACTTTGGGATGCGTGGCTGCTGCCGCAGGGACGGTGAGAGCGTTAATTAGCATTTTGTAGCAGAGGGGAATTGGAAATGTTATACGCTTATCTTCGGTAAAAAATTGTGAAAAAGGACTGGATTTTTTAGTCGGAATATGAGAGAATGTATTCGATGATTATGTTCCGCAGTTTGAAGTGTCATAATCAAAGAATTTTGAAAGGAGAATTTCACATGATTTATTCAAAGGAAGTTGAAGAAATGTGCCCGGTGGCGCAGGGCGTACATCATGGCTGTGCCCCTATCCCTGAAGAAGCGAAGTGGGTTCAGGCCAAGAGAGTAGAAGACATCTCCGGGTTCACCCATGGCGTGGGCTGGTGCGCTCCCCAGCAGGGCGCCTGCAAGCTTTCCCTGAACGTCAAGGAGGGTATCATTCAGGAGGCTCTGGTGGAGACCATCGGATGCTCCGGCATGACTCATTCCGCCGCCATGGCTGCGGAAATCCTTCCCGGCCTGACCGTTATGGAGGCTCTGAATACCGACCTCGTGTGCGATGCCATCAATACCGCCATGAGAGAATTGTTCCTGCAGATCGTGTACGGCCGTTCCCAGAGCGCATTTTCTGAGGAAGGTCTGCCCGTAGGCGCTGGCCTGGAGGATCTGGGCAAGGGCCTGAGGAGTCAGGTGGGCACCATGTACGGCACCCTGGCAAAGGGTCCTCGTTATCTGGAGATGGCGGAAGGTTATGTGACCGGCATCGCCCTGGACGCCAATGACGAGATCATAGGCTACCAGTTCGTAAGCCTTGGAAAGATGACTGACTTTATCAAGAAGGGTGATGATCCCAACACCGCATGGGAGAAGGCAAAGGGCCAGTATGGCCGGGTTGCCGATGCCGTGAAGATCATCGATCCCAGGAAAGAATAATAGAGGAGGACAAGGAAGATGGCTTTATTTGAATCATATGAAAGACGTATTGAGAAGATTAATTCTGTACTGAACAGCTATGGTATCTCCTCTATCGAAGAAGCTGAGAAGATCACCAAGGACGCTGGTCTGGACGTTTATGACCAGGTGAAGAAGATTCAGCCCATCTGCTTTGAGAACGCCTGCTGGGCATATACCGTAGGCGCCGCCATTGCGATCAAGAAGGGCTGCCGCAAGGCCTCCGAAGCCGCCGCCGCCATCGGCGAGGGCCTGCAGGCTTTCTGCATCCCCGGCTCCGTTGCCGACACCCGTAAGGTTGGTCTTGGCCATGGCAACCTGGGCAAAATGCTTCTGGAAGAGGACACCGACTGTTTCTGCTTCCTGGCCGGACATGAGTCCTTCGCCGCTGCGGAAGGCGCCATCGGCATCGCCGAGAAGGCCAACAAGGTTCGTCAGAAGCCTCTGCGCGTGATCCTGAACGGCCTGGGCAAGGACGCCGCCAAGATCATTTCCCGTATCAACGGCTTTACCTTCGTGGAGACCGAATATGATCCTTATACCAACACCGTGAAGGAGCTCTACAGAACTCCCTATTCCGAGGGACTTCGTTCCAAGGTGAACTGCTACGGCGCCAACAGCGTGCCGGAAGGCGTGGCCATCATGTGGAAGGAGAACGTGGACGTGTCCATCACCGGCAACTCCACCAATCCCACCAGATTCCAGCATCCCGTGGCGGGCACCTACAAGAAGGAGAGAACCGAAGCCGGCAAGAAGTACTTCTCCGTGGCTTCCGGCGGCGGTACCGGACGTACCCTGCATCCCGACAACATGGCGGCGGGCCCTGCTTCCTATGGCTTCACCGATACCCTGGGCCGCATGCACTCCGATGCACAGTTCGCAGGTTCTTCTTCCGTTCCTGCCCATGTTGAGATGATGGGCCTGATCGGAATGGGCAACAACCCCATGGTGGGCGCCACCGTGGCCGTGGCCGTCTCCATCGAAGAAGCGGCGAAGGCTGGTAAGTTCTAAAGAAATGGCTTAAAATAAGGGTTTTCGTTGATACAAAATGTCGGCGAAAGCCCTTAATTTTACCACATAGCACACACGTAGCACACACGTAGCACACACGAGATAGCACACAAATTGAAATAGGATTTTTTTGATAATACTTGAAAATTGCTAAGCGTTGCTTTATACTGTTATTGCGGGGCGTAAGCAGGAGTAAGAAAAGCACACTACAGCACAATACAATACACTACAGAACAGCATATATTCTCCTACATGTTTTTTACATGATTATTTTTAATGGAGGTATGTATGATGTATTCTGAAAAAACAATAAGGCGAAAAGCCAATGAAATAGGTTTCGTAGTATCCAGGGGATTTCAACATTATTTGTATAACGGCGCAGTTGTAAAAGATTACTACGGCGTTGCGTATACTGGTTATGTGGTTGAGGACATGACAACAGGCTATTATGTCTGGGGCTGTTATGATCAGTGTTTTGACCATATTTGGACTATCGAAGATGTTGATGAATTCATTAGAGGCAAGTATGAAAGAGCCGGAATGAATTACTGATACTTTTATCAACTCCTGCATAAACGCTATAAGCAAAGAAAGACCGTTACCAAAAGTAGGAGGGTAGCGGTCTTTTTATGCTCATTATTTAATTTTACGTATTTCAGATTTTAATTGCTCCACGGTTCTATGGGTGTAGACCTTTTCGGTAATATCCGCTATCGAGTGCCCCACAATCAGTTTTAAAATGTATTCATCCATTCCGCAGGCCTTGGCTTTGGTAATGAAGGTATGCCTTGTTTCGTGCGGGTGATGTGTCATTTTTAATCTGTCCATGATTTTTGAAAATCTTTTGCGGTACTTGTCGTAGGTCATGTATGTGCCCTGCTGCCCGTTTTCATCATTAAATAGATATTCCGAATGCAGAGAAGCAGCTTCCCTTATACGGTTTTCTATTAACGGCTTTATTATTGGGTGTATCGGTACGATTCTGTTTTTCCCGGCTTCTGTTTTTAATCCGCCCCTCATTGTGTCTGCTTCAAGATCAATATCTGAAAGCTTTAAAATGGACAATTCCTGGGGGCGCCATCCGCTATAAATTCCTATTATCACCATATCTGTAAAAGGCACCTTGTCCACGTTATCCCATAACTGTATAATCTCATTGTCTGTAAAAGGCACGGGGTCTTTGGTACGTTCACGTTTAATTGGGCTGCCATTGGCGAACATTACAGACGCATAGTCTTTCTCTACAATGTCATGGGCGATAGCATATTTATACAGCATATTGAAAAGGCTTTTTATCCGGCCTTTGGTGCTGTCTCCTACGTTTGCATTTAGGACAGTACCCTCTAAATGTGATACCCGGATATCTTTCATGCGCATATCATAAAGACCGTTACAATAAGCGTATGCCGCCGTAATCGTCCTGATACTGGAAGCATTGGATAAGGTAGGGAAGTAGTCCTCGCTCCATTTTTCGTAGCACTCAGCGAAGGTGATACTGTCTGTATGGATATCATAAGGATTTTCGTTATAATTAGCCAGCGCAATCATGGCCGCCTCACGGGTGGGGTAATAGCCGATTGTAAATCGCAACTGTTTGGCTTTGCCGGTATCAGGGTCAATGACCCATTTGTCGGTTTTCACCACCCTATAAGGATTTGTCCGCCTGCCAGGCATTTTGAAAATACTGCCGTAGCCGCTTGGAAATTTTGTCGGCTTGCCATTCCTTATCCTGGGTCTTTCACTTCTGGGGGTGTTTATAGGATAACCGCAATGCGGACAAGTGGCAGCTTTATCCGATACATCATGGTTACATTCTGGGCATTTTAGTAGCATGGTATCACTTCCTTTCTTGCTCATAAATTTCACGCATAATATAAAAAAGCTTTTCAACTTCTTTTAGCGTAACGGTTTCAAGAAATGTTTTTGATATACCTATTGGTTTGTTATTATTAGGAGTATCCCTGGAATCTGCAAGATGTATCATGTATTCTCCTTTTAATAACTCGTTGCCAAAAACAACATCTCCAGTATATGAAAAATTATTATCTGGATATATGAAGGAATTCTTTTCTTTATCAAAATAAACTGGAACATCATATTGTGGTTCTATAAAATTTCGGAAAAGCCTTACTATATGTTCCATGTGTCCATTGCCCAACATAAAATTCAACAAATCCATTTTAGGAATTTTTGAATTGTCTTTACAGCTGTATTTGTCACGAAAAGTAGATTCTTTTTCTTCTATTTCATCTTCTTGTTGAATTGATCTTAAGGCATCAATAGCTTTATCGCTTAATCCGGTTTCTTCTTTTATGTCAGTATTTCTTCCGGTATGACAATCATATTCTCCAAGCAGATAACCGATTTCGCAATCAAATAATTCTGATAATGCAATGAGTAGGTCAAGATGAAACCCACTTATATCTTGAGTAAATGATGACTCTATACGGGATAATGTGTTTCTTCCAATATTCACATGTTTTGTATTGGAAAGCTCTTCAATTAGTTTTTCTTGTGACCATCCTCTTTTTTTTCTTTCGCAACGGATTCGTTCTCCAATTAAAATAGTATTGTATTTCATAATAAACAAAAATCTCCTATTTAAAAATAAAATGAATTATTTGGATTGATTACAAATACACAATATCATGATACGCTTAAATTGTCAACAACAACGCCAAAAAAATTTGGAAAGGAGATGCAAAACATTTTATGAACGAAGATGTGAAATCGTATGCGAAGCAGCGCAATATAAGGCTGTGGCAAATCGCTACGAGACTGGGGATAAACGACGGGAACTTTTCTCGGAAATTACGTTTTGAATTGCCTGCTGACGAAAAACAGCGAATTCTAAAAATTATTGACGAGCTGTCAGAGGGAAAGTAATTGAAGACCGGCTGTCCAGAGGGGCAGTCGCTGACCCCTAAAAGCTATGGGGTGGAAAGGAGTTTAAGTGGAAAATATAATTTTCAAGACCGCCAACATTCCAGTACAGGAGGCGGCGAGGGCGTTAAAGGTCGACAGCCAGACTCTCCGCCTGCTGCTTCAAAAGGGTGCTGTGCCCTGGGGAATCGCTTACAAGAGAACGAAGAAAAGTCGAAAATTTTCTTATTTGATCTATCCGAAGCAATTTTATGAGTGCACCGGTTATATTTATGGGGGGTTTGTGGAACATGACGAATGAACTGAAAGAAAAATTACTCGCTAGGCAAGAGGAAATTATGAGGGAACGCCAACGCTGGGAAGCAATGCAGTTTGACTGGATTCACGATACGGATTTTTTTCATTTCTCACAATGGAAAATGGATAGATTGAGCCAAGAAGCCGAACAAATCCGAGAAACGCTGGAAGGAGGTTTAAGTTGTGAATGACAATGGAATCTTCGAGAAAAATCTACAGTCATTCAGGATAAAACGGCGTTACGGAGATAAGGCGCAATGCATTTGTCCCGCACACGATGACAACAAAGCCTCTTTAACAATTACCAAGGGGCGCAAATGTACCCTATTTCACTGCCATGCCGGCTGTAGTGTTGATGAAGTTCTGAAGGCAGCTGGGATTGAGAAGAGAGAAACGTTTTATGACATAGAGCCGAGAAGCCCGGATTGGAAAGCTTACGTTGAGGGGCGGAAAAAGAAACGGATTGAAGCGGTTTATGATTATCGGAATATCAATTCTGGGAATTACGAATATACAAAAATCCGGTTTGAGGGGAAAGAATTCACTTATGGCATTTTGGAGAACAACCGCTTTTCATTCGGTCTGAATGGGCTACAGCGGAAGAGTATCCCGGCTATGTATTGCAGGAGTTTCACGGGGTTTAAAGAAGCCGTTGAAGAGGGAAAGCCGGTTTTCTATGTGGAGGGTGAGAAGGATGTGGATACACTCTTTTCAAAGGGTTATGCGGCGGTAACGTGCGGAGCAGCTGGGGATTGGTCAAATGTGTGCATTGAATTGTTTCGTGGTGCTGATGTTGTAATTTTGGCGGACAGTGATCGTGAAGGAATGAAACTTGCATACGATGTAAAATCCGATCTGCAGAGCGTGGCAAAGTCCGTCAAGATTGTTTTACCTTGTCCAGAGGTTGAGCATGGGGACATTACAGACTATTTTGCTGCGGGTCATAGCAAAGAGGAATTTGAAAAGCTGATTCAAGATGAATTCAAAGAAAGCATTGAAAGCATTGCAGACAATGAATTCAAAGAAAACAAAGAATTCAAGAGAAAGCCGGGAGAACTGGACAGGTTCCATTTGTTTAATAACGGGAAAATCACGGGTGTCTTCGATTATGAAATTTTTAGATATTTGAAATCAAAGCATGATCTTTTCATTTTGGGCGGTACGCCTTATTTGTATGAGGGCGGTGTCTATGCTGCAGATGATTCGGGCGCGAGGTTAAAGACTTTAATCCGTGACTTAATCTATCCTGCCTATGTCAAGAGCACGACGATCAAAAGAGTTTTTGAGCTTTTCATCACGGCAGCAGAGTTGCAGGTTACGTTTGAAGAGGTAAATCAATATCCGCCTTTCTGGATTTGCTTTAAAAATGGCTTTTGGGATTGTAAAAACAGGAAACTGCTGCCACATGACCCAAAGTATCGCTGTATTAATCAGATCTCATGTAATTTTGACCCTGATTTGCATCCAGATGGTACTGCGATGAAAAATTGGCTGGACTTTATTT
This sequence comes from uncultured Acetatifactor sp., assembly GCA_947625675.1. GTDB lineage: Bacteria > Bacillota > Clostridia > Lachnospirales > Lachnospiraceae > Acetatifactor. The sequence goes on along the minus strand of CANQPH010000002.1, from coordinate 30,721 downwards.
GCGAGAAGGGGGATGACCGGGAAATGCTTCTGGAATTTATCGGGTACAGCATGACGAGGGACACTTCACAACAGCATTTTTTGGTTTTAAATGGACTGGGAGGAACTGGAAAAAGCACTCTCATCCGTTTATTAGAATCGCTCATCGGAAACCAGAATATTTCTAATTATAAGCATGACTGAATTCGGACAGCGGTTTGCATCTATCGGGATTTTGGGAAAGCTGCTGAATTCCTGCGCCGATTTGGAAGTTGGGTGTCTGGATGACGTAAGCCTGATTAAGAAGCTCCTGGGAGAAGATTTAATCAGGGGTGAGGCGAAAGGGAGAGATGCGATTTCTTTTAAAAGTTTCGCCAAGCTGGTTTTTTCGACTAATCAGCTTCCGTTGATCAAAAATGAGCAGTCCAATGGATTTTATAGGAGGCTCCTGATTTTGACAATGGATAAAAAACCGCAACAGAACAATCCAAATTTATTCGATGAATTATGTCAGGACTTGGATTATCTTTTAAATCAGGCTGTTGAAGCGGTGGGGCGCATGTATGACCGTGGCACAATTTTGATTTCGGAATCATCCGAAAAAGCCGTACATCAATTATGGTATGATTCCGACACCGTGCAGGCTTTTTTGAATGATATGTGCGTGCAGGACATAAAAGATCGAACAGAGCGAACAGAATTATATGAACATTATATCCGATATTGTGAAGAAACTGATCGGCAGGGACTAACAAAAAATAATCTTTATAAATCCTTGCGGGTGAAAGGATACCAGGAGATTAAGACTGGAGGATATAGGTATTTCGAGGGCATTTCCCTTATGAAAAACTGCCCTAAATCAGCCCTAGAAACTGCCCTAGATGACTTCATAACCGTTACAGAAGAAGAGATGAAAGACATTCCTTTTGATTAAGGGCAAATTTTTGGGGCACTTAGGGCACTTTCGGGGCAGCTTTTTTTGATGAATTGCCCCGTGAAAATGGCTTGTTTATGCTATTTAGGGCAAAAGGGCACTTTTTTATAAAGAAATTAAAAAAATTTAAAAATACATAGTAAAAGAACATTATTTATAAAAAAAGAAAAAATCAAAATAAAATCTGCCCTTCTGCCCTTTAACGGTTTTTGTAACGTATTTTTGTAAAGGAGAAATGTATGGGAAGAATTATTCAGTTGTCAGATGTTCCAGATTGCCCGTTGATCGTGTCGGTGCTTGACGATAGGTATCGGTCAAAAATTGCATACACAAAAAATGTCCAGGAACGGGACCGCCTTTTGGATGAAATGCGGCGGGACTTTGCGGTGGCGATAGAGCGGGAACCAGGGAGCCGGGATTCGCTGGTAGAAGCTTATCAATTTTTAAAGCGAAGGTACATGAGGCGAGGTGATTGACTTATGCGGTCAAAAGAATATGAGGCGTATATGAGAAGTCCAGCATGGCAGAAAAAACGGGAAGAGCGTCTTGCGGTAGATGATTTTAAGTGTGTTATGTGCGGGAGGCCGTTGTCGAAGTGCAAAAGCGTGCAAATCCATCACGTGACTTATTCCCGATTGGGTAACGAGAATGTGTTGACCGATTTAGTCAGCCTGTGCGGCTCGTGCCATAGGAAGATTCATAATTATTACAACAGAAAGCAGGCGTGAGGAGGTGAGAACATGAATATTGTCATTGATAGTCCGGGCAAGCTGAGAATGATCGAGGGGATGGAAGTTAGGACGGTTGGGGATAGCGGTCGGGTTGTTTTTCAAGACCCAAACACGGGTTTCCATTATTGGCTTGATATGTCGCAAAAATGCTTTAAAGATGGGAATATGGTTTTGAAACATAGGGAAAAATAGATTGTTAAAAGTTTGTCAATCTGTAAAAAAGGAGGGTGTAAATTATGAAAGATTTACCTGAATCAGTTGGACGAGGTGCATATGCCATACGAAATTGGGAAGATATCAGGCGTGGCGGAGGCGTTGCTCCAAAGTTATCCGACATTGTATCCGCATTGGAAGGAGATGATCGAACGATGATGACACGGCAGGAAGTTTTGGATACTATTGTCTCGTATTTTAGGGATAAAATCCAGATCGTGCAAGATGAGGATACCGGGGAGCCGATACCGATTTGGAAATCAGCCCCAACGAAATCTCAATTAGCGGCCAGGCTTGGGATTTCAATGCAGACACTGAATAGATATTGTAAGGGTCAGTATTTGGGCGGGCGTGAATTCCAAGGATATAAACATGAGCGTATTGCGCCGGAAGATTTTGATATACTTAGGCGGGCTATGCTGGTGATATCTGATTTTTACGAAGCAAAACTTGGAGAAAATAGAAACAACAGCGGCGTGATTTTTTGGTTGCTGAACAGTCAAAATGACCGCTGGACAAATGAGCAGAAATTGGAGATTGCTGAAAGTATCCCTGGAAGAACGCCTGCAAGCAGTAAAGAAGAATTGCTGGAAATTGATTCGATTTCTGGACCGGCAGCAGATTTTTAAGAAAGAGAGGAAAAATGAGATGAATTATGATGAAAGACAATTAAGCGCTGTAAGACGTTACCAAAGTAAGGTGACTGCACACCGGATTTTGAATGTCGCAGGTGGAATGATCTGCATTGAAAGAAACCGTTGCGGAAAACCCGTGATAGAAAATATACCAGTATCCAAGGAGAGTGGTTTTAAAATCGGGCAATTTGTTGATTTGATTATTCTATCGAATTATCGTGACGGGAAGGAAACTTCCTTTGCGGTACGGGTGTTGGGACTAACCCCGCCAGAATTCATTCCAGAATCGTAACAATTTGGGCGACTGCTGCCATTGGCGATTTTATATTGTCTGGTGGCGGCTACGCCCTATATTTTCCCCATTACGGGCAGAATTAAGCAACCATACGGGGTTTTATTGTAACGTCATGTAATGCCCTTAAAACGGCGTATACGGGCTTTAGGAGGTGGCATAATGGACAAGGACACAGCTATAAACAATATTTTGCGGAACTATGGAGAAATGGCAGCAGTCGATTATAAACAGCTTGAAAAAATGTTTGATAATGGTCTTAAGCGTGGTTTATCCGTTAAACAGATGTATGATGGAATGCGCCTTGTGTATGGCGTGGTTTTTGGACAGCCGGAAATATTTTCTGTGAAGGAAGCTTCGGAAATGCTTGAACTGTCCGAAAGCGGTTTGCTGGAAGAATTGCAGGCACAGGGCATAGAGCCGGGGCGAGTGCGGGGAAGTATATATTACTTTCCAGATGGATTATGACATAAAGTATCAAATTTAATGTATATGCAAAAAGTATTAAAAGTTATTGACAAACTGCCTTTTGGGTGGTATTATATAAGTATCAAATCAAAGGAACGGCAAAAATAATACATAAGCCACATAAGGAGAAAATGAGCATGAAAGAGTATGGATATTGCAGAATCAGCACGCCGCAACAAAGTATCGACAGACAGGAGCGGAACATTAAAGCAAAGTATCCGAAGGCCCATATATCCAAGGAAGCTTATACTGGAACAAAGGTAGAAGGCAGGAAAGAACTTGATAAAATACTAAAGGCAGTAAAGCCTGGAGATACAATCGTGTTTGATTCGGTTTCACGTATGAGTAGGAACGCTGCCGAGGGTGTAGCTTTATACGAAGAATTATACCGCAAGGAGGTAAACTTAATATTTTTGAAAGAGCCGCACATAAATACAGCGACTTATAGGGAATCGCTACAAAGGCAAATTGATGTAACGGTTAACACAGGGGACAAAGCGACAGATACTTTTATTAATACTATCATAGAGGCCCTACAACGTTTCCAGATGGATTTAGCGAAGAAGCAGATCGAATTGGCATTTGAGCAAGCACAAAAGGAAGTTGACGATCTGCACCAGCGGACTAGCGAGGGCATACAAACGGCACGATTAAACGGAAAGCAGATAGGGCAAAAGCCAGGCGCAAAGCTGAACGTGAAAAAGAAGGCGCCTGCAATGGAGCAGATTAAAAAATACAGTAAGGATTTTGATGGTACGTTAAAAGATGTGGAAGTCATGCAACTTGTTGGACTGGCGAGAAATACCTACTATAAATATAAGAAAGAATTGTTAGAAGAAGGTTAAAATGATAGAAAGGGCGAACCGTTAACTGAATGGGGAGCATTTTTTATTTGTATTGCAAGGGTGTGGTAGGGGTCTAAGGGGGCGGGTATGTTCTCCGGGGCGATAAGTGGCGGAAATTGCCTCAAAAAAGAAAAAGGCGCCTTCTTAATACTCATAACAGGAAAAAGAAGCTTGTCCTGCACTTGAACTTATGGTATAATCCGTTACAGGAACAACCGTGTTGCAGGGTGGCTGTTGGCCTCTTATTCTAATCAGAATGGAGGTGACGCCTATGGATAATCATCACTTTGATTTCAAGGATATACTGACCTTTGGTATTTTCCTTTTGGCATTACTTACATTCATTTTTTCATTTTGTAAGTAAGCACATAGAAAAACCACCCCTAAACTTTGGCCGAGTGAACGGGTGGTTTTCTAACTCATAACAAAGCCAACCCACCTTGTGGGCGGTTGCTTCCTTTATGCTTATCATAACACATTCAGCAGCAGGATTCAAGCGTTTTTTTTGTAACGGTTTTTATGAAAAGATATCTAAGCTTCAAATTTATAGTCTAATTGTGTCATTTTGGGTCCGTTTTATCTGAAACATATAACTCCTTTTAAAAGATCACTTTCCTGGAAAGTGTGTAAATATACTCAAATTGCCATTTGCGGGTCATTTAGGTGAAATAGAGGAATAATCCCAACATCTTTAATTACCTATAATTCTGTGCAAATCGTTTGAAAAGTCCGAAAAACGGACATCTAATTAGTTCCCATTGGAATAAGGTTATTGCCGTAAGAAATCAGGCTGCTGCCTACTGCCTATTCGGCTTCCAGATCATGCTCCATCGTCTGCTGGATGGCACGGTAAACAAACGCATTCATGCTTTCCCCCTGTTTTTCTGCATGGGCTTGTATTTTTGCTTTTTCACCTTTTGGGACACGGATTCGGATATCTTCCACTACTTCATGAAGATATTTTGCGCTGGCTCTTCTCCGTGCTTCCGTTTGTCCAGTATATGTGCTTTTCTTTTCTGTTGGCATTGTTTTTCCTTCTTTCTTTGCAAGTAATTAGGCGTGGCAGAATAAGGGTGCCCTTTTCCACCATACAATGAAATTATATCATCAGTAAATATATGTGTCCATATGCAATATCAACAAATATGTGCCCATATATTTGTATAGATTGCCGATAGACATATGTGTGCCCATATGTTATACTAATATCATCAAGAGAGGGGCAGCGAGGTGGACAAAGTACCGAAAGGGAAATAAGAACCCCATAACACCAGGTGGATAAGAAACTGAAAGCGATGGCAAGAGCCTAGAGATAAACTTAAGGCCACCTGGGGCTGCCGGGAAAGGAGCAAAGAATGAGGAAATACAATCTGCGACACATCATGGAAAAGGCTTGGCAGTTATTCAGAAAAAACAGGGAAAAGGGGCTTCGATTCGGTGAATGCCTACACCGCTCATGGCTTTCTGAAAAGGCGAAGGAGGAGAACGCTAGGCGCATTGAGCGGGCGAAAGTAGCAGCCGGAATCGGCGAGGAAGTAAACACCTGGGCAAACTGGAAGGCGCTTGGTCATGAAGTGGTTCATGGGGCGAAGGCTCTGTTTAGCACAGAATTAATTTGGGGCAGCAGAGGGGACGGCGCAACTTACAATGCAGTATTTTTTGGAAAAAGCCAAACCAGACCGATTGAAGCATAAAAAATGCCCCTGCTAGAGCGGCAACTCCAACACAACATTTAGTGGTTACATTGTTATTTTAACACAAGATATACCACTGGAAAAGAGGAAAAATGAAAAAAATCGACATTAACAAGGCATACAGCGATTTCCTTGAAGATTCGACTGGTGCACCAGATTCTTTGAGAACGGCATTAACAAAGTTGGAAAATGCCTTTGATTCGTATATCGGGGAAGTGACACGGTTTGAATGGTATTGCGGTTTTGAAACTGCCGTAAAGATTTTGAAAGGTGGTGAGTCTTAATGAAAAAACAGACACTTGCAAGCGAAATGTTGGCTGAGGCTGAACTGAAAAATATATTCTTAAAAAGAAAGATGGAGATGATTCAAGCAATTATGGACATAAAGCACCCGGAAACCGTGGACAAGTTGCGGCATTACGTGACAGCCGCAGTTAACTACGATAAAGAGAAGCAGGAAAAAGGAAAGGGGCAAACTTCATGATTAAAAGCGAAATTGGCCAGGAAAATGATTTTTTTCGCAAAAAGATAGCACTGATTGGAATGGTGACGAATATCAAAAAGCCGGTGATTCTTGACATAGTCTTTGACTACACAAGCACAGCGATTGAGCATGATAAGGATGGAGTCCAGAAAAGGGGAAGGAGTGGCAAAAAGGAAAAATAAAGAATCTCACGCAAGGAAATGTTGAAAAAAAAATAAGGCTAAAACCGGTGTATAAAGTTAGTATTGTATATGCCGGTTTTATTTGCTATAATTTAAGGGAAGTCCGACAGCGAAAATAGACTTCCCTTTGTAGATAAGCATCCACTAAAAAAATTATAATTGAAAGGTGGATGCAATTCAATGACAAATGAGCAAATTGTTGAAGAAATAAGAAACGGTATTAATGTAACGGATAATATGGAACGTTTGTATTTAGCTAATCTGCCTTTGATCAGGAAATACATTCTTCCGTATACGGGTTATGATTCGGGGGAGGATTTGCTGCAGGAAGCTTATTTTGGATTAGTAGAAGCTGTGAAACATTATGAATCCTCTGAAAATGTGTTATTTATGACTTATGCAAGATATTGGATAAAACAGCAGGTTTCAAGGTACATAGGAAGAAAAGGGTCTGTATTAAAAATCCCGGATAATATAAAACAAGAGATAATTCGTTACAAAAAGGACGTTGAAAAGTATCAACAGGCTTATGGGATGGAGCCTACAAACAAACAAATAGCCGAGTACATGGGGATATCCTTTAAAGAGTTACGGAAATTACAAATCTGCATGAAAGGTATAATGAGCGTAGATGCTCCAGTGAATGATGAAGAAGATTTATTATTATTGGACACACTGGAAACAGGATATAACCTGGAAAATGAAGTTGTAGAAGGATTATATTCTAAATATGAAGAAAATACCTTGTGGGATATTGTAGATCGTTTTACTGATAAGCAGCAACAGAACATCATTAAACAGCATTATAAAGACGGAAAATCTATTGCGCAAATAGCCAGGGAAACAGGGGCGTGCGTTTCTTATGTAAGGACATTAAAGAACAATGGACTCCGGAAATTAAGAACAGGAAAGGCTAATCGGGAGATAAGGGAACGGCTGGAAGAACTGGATTCAAGAATGTTTAGAGCCGGTGCAAGATCATACAAGGAGCATGATTTTACATCCGTTGTTGAATACATAGCCTTACAAAAAATGGAAATGGAAAAAAGATATAAAGGTGTTTTAAGTGTTTAATAGTGGTATATTATTGCGGTACATAACACACGGGTAGCACACAAATAGCCTGCAAATGGCTTAAAATAAGGCCTTCTCGTTTCCATCGAAGAAGCGGCAAAGGCTGGACGGTTCTAAAGAAACGATTTGTAAGTTCTAAAGAAATGGCTTAAAATAAGGGTTTCCGTTGATGTGAATTGTCAGCGGAAACCCTTAATTTTACCATGAGCACACAAATACATAATGGGAAACTTGTAGAAAATTGAGCAAAATAAACATAAACACTTGACAATGCGTATTATGCGCAGTACAATGTAATTAGAGATTGTGTACAAAGGAAACGAAATAATTTTGAAGAGGCAAACGGATGCGGTTTAGAGAGATTGACAAAATATTAAAGAGCGATGGATGGTATGAGGTAAAGCAGAAAGGCTCGCACCACCAATATCTGCATCCCGTTAAGTCTGGGAAGGTGACGGTGCCGGAGCATGCGGGTAAAGATATACACCCAGATATCGTTAAGCCAATAATGAGGCAGGCGGGGTTATAGATCTGTGGTTAGAAGGGAGTGAAAGAAACATGAAATTAGTATATCCAGCAGTATTTAAGCCGTTTTCTGATGGAAGTGGTGGTTATGTGGTGGAGTTCCCAGATTTGCCAGGATGTGTGACTGGGGGCGATAATCTGGAAGAAGCTATTGAGATGGGAATTGATGCAGCAAGCGGTTGGATCTTGGGAGAATTGGAAGACGGGAGAAAGATTCCAGAAGCGACTCCGTATGATGGTGTAACGGCAGAGGCGGGAAGCATGGTGAACATGATCTTGCTTGATATGGACAGCTATGCTGAAAGGTATGGGGACAAAGCGGTAAGGAAAAATTTGACAATACCGGCTTGGCTCAATACTTTTGCAGAAAAAAATAACCTGAATTTTTCAAAAATATTGCAGGACGCATTGTTCTCCATGGCGCAGGCGAAGCAGTAAAATAAACGGAGGATATCCATGTCTCATCATAATATTTTGGATTACGGTGCGGTGGGGGACGGTGTCACCGTCTGCACCAAGGCGATTCAGAGGGCCATCGATCTCTGTGAAAAGAACGGAACCGTCATCGTTCCGGCGGGGACGTTCCGCAGCGGGGCCCTTTTTTTAAAGAGCCATATGACCCTGTATTTGGAGAAAGGGGCCAGGCTTCTGGGCAGCGACAGGGCGGAGGATTTTCCGGTCATGGGCTATCCCTTTGAAGGGCTGGACCAGCTCTGCTACGCCAGCCTGCTCAATACGGACGGGGCTCCCCATGAGAACATCGTCATCGATGGGGAGGGAGGCGTGATCGACGCCAACGGCGCCGTGCTTTTCGCCCAGGAAATGGAAGAGAAGAAGGGAAAAAGAGGGCGGGCGGTGTGCCTGCGCAACACGGAGGGCGTGACCATCCGCAACGTGGTGATACGGCAGTCTCCGGCCTGGTGCCTGCATCTGCTTTATTGCAGAAACGTGGTGGTCGAGGGAGTGGAGATCCATACCAAGTATGATGAAAATGGGGAAAAGTATCGGGGAATCTTCAACGGGGACGGCATGGACATCGATTCCTGCCGGGACGTTTCCGTTAGGAACTGTCTGATCGCCAGCCAGGATGACTGCATCGCCGTGAAATCCGGGAGAGACGAAGAGGGGCGCAGAGTGGGGATCCCTTCCGAGAACATCACCATTGAGAACTGCCGGTTCCTGAGCGGTTTCGGCGTGGCCATGGGGAGCGAGATGGCGGGCGGGGTTCGGAACGTGTACGTCCGCAACTGTACTTTTGAGAATGCGTTCAGCATCGCCAGCGTGAAAGCCGTTCGGGGACGGGGAAATTATATTCGGAACGTTCATTATGAAAACTGTAGTCTGGTGAACAAAGATACCTCCATCGGGGCGACCAGGTGGTTCCGGGGAGCCATTTATCTGGATGCTTTTTACGGGGCGGAAGAGTTCGATGCGGATACGCCGCTGCCCGTGGATGAAAGCACTCCCGTCATGGAGGATATTTATTTCAAAGACATCACTGCGGACACGGTGGCGGGGTACGCCGTCTATCTGTGCGGCCTGCCGGAAAGCCACGCCCGCCATATCGTCCTGGAGAACGTGAAGGCTTCCGGCCCTCAAAAGATGTTCGTCAAAAACATCGATGACCTGCAGATGACGAACGTGGTCGTCACGAAAAACTAAGTTGAAAGCCTCCGGCCTCAGGAGGGAGTCCCGCCTTCTTCCGCCTGGCCCTTCTCGGCGCTTTTTTCCTTCTCCTGAGAGAAGCGCAGCCCTTCTGCGGGAAGCTCCGGAGAGCGCATTTTCCTGCGGTATTCCCTGGGGGAGATGCCCATCAGGCGGATAAAGAGACGGTTAAAGCTGGAAACGGAATGAAACCCCACGGCCTCGGAAATGTTCAGCACGGGGTCCTTGGTGTTTCGCAGCAGATTGCAGGCCTTGAGGATCCTGGTGGTGTTGACAAAATCCAGGGGAGAGGTTCCCATCAGCTCGTGGAAGACCCGGCGGAAATGAGTGGCGCTGAAATGGCACAGGTCGGCCAGAAATTCCACGGTGAACTGCTGCATGTAATTGGTCTCGATATAATCCAGGGCCGGGGCGATGATCAGCCTGCTTTCGGAAGGGCGGGGCAGGCCGCCCGCATTCTGTCCCGCCCTGGCGTTCTGGATCCGGAAAATTTTCATATAAAAAGCCAATAACAGCCCCCTTACGACGGCCTGGTAGGATGGCTTCTGTTCTTTTAATTCGGTTATGATCTGTTGGAGCAAATCATAGATTTCCGGATAATCTTCTTTGTATAAGATATACTGATCCCCCCGCAGCTGTACGGAATAGAGATCGTAGCCTGTCCAGGAGCCGGGAAAGAGATTGTGGAACAATTCTTCCGGATCGATCATCAGGTAGCACCACAGGCTGCTTTCCCCGGGATAGGCATAGGTGGAGTGGGGAACGTTCCTCGGAATCACGGTGAAGTCCCCGTTCCTGTAAGGATAACGCTCCCCGTAGATCTCCATTTCTCCCCTGTTGTGCACGCACAGGCCGATCTCCATACAATTATGGAAGTGGGACTTGTCCTCCCGGTCCGGAGAGACAGTCCAGAACTGACCGGACAAAAGCAGCACGGGAAAATGATTGGGCAGGAAATAATATCGATATTCTGCTGAGAGATTGTTGTTCTTTGGCATGATGCTTTACTCCTTCTCAGGGAAGGCGGTATTCTGTGCTTCCCTGCGCAGCCTTCGGAATTCGGACGGAGACACCTGGTACGTGTTCCGGAACACCCTGGACAAATGGAGGGTGGAGGAAAAGCCGGTCCTGGCGGCAATTTCCGCCAGAGGCAGTTCCGTTTCCAGGAGCATCTGATGGGCCTTGATCAGGCGCACGCTGTTCAGATAATCCAGGAAGGTGACGCCGGTGGATTCCCGAAAGGTTCTGCAGAAATAATATTTGCTCATGTGCACCTGTTCTGTGACGTCGTCCAGGGTCAGAGACTTTTGGTAATTCCTGTGGATATAGCGGATGGCCTGCAGGATGTCCGGATGGATGATGGACTCCTGCTCCGGCGGAAGGGCGCTGCCTTCTCCGGAAGTACAATTACTGACCAGCAAAAGCATCTGCAGGATATAGGAATACTGCAGCTTGTTCGCCAGGAAAAAATCCTTTTTGTAGCAGACCGCAAGGCCCGCCAGTATGGAAAGCATCTGTTCATATTGAGAGTCGTCCAAATGATAGACTCCCGTGGCCAGACTGCGGGTCAGCTGCCGCTGTTCGGTGGGGCTGAGCAGCAGATTCAACTCATCCTCCGGGAAATTGACCACGTATCTTCCGTAATATTCCGCTGTCTGGCTCTGGGAATAGTGCAGCTCGAACGGACGGATCAGGCAGAAATCCCCCGGCTTGAGCAAATGAAACGCATTGTGGAAAAAGAAATATCTTTCTCCCCTGGTTTGCAGGTATATCTCAAAACCGTCATGATACTGCAGTTCATGCATGTCATATTTGTCATCACTGCTCAAATATTCCACAAATAAAGAAGGATAAGGAATAAAGACCGTGTTTGCCATGATTCCTCCTGTGTAAAAAAGGAATGCATTCCTTTGCTTTGACGCTCTATTAGCTTAACTTTATCATTAAGAAAATTGAAAAGCAAGATATCTTTGGATAATTTGGACAAGAAAAAGCAATATTTGTATAAAATAATCATAAATAGAGCAATATTTGATAATTTTTGCAATTTATTATGGAAGAGAAAATAGAATCCGTCATTTGCTTTATAAAACGAAAGAAATAGTCCTTTCTTGGTTCCGCGTTTTTGCACAGGGAATGAAAAAAAGAGAGAACTGGATTAGTCAAATTGACATAAATTTAACCGATTATTTTTTAAATGATTGTTTTTGCATAATTTATGTTCGATATTAAATAGAATGCAGATGCAATCTGTACGATAATGTATATGAAGAAAAAGAAAAAGTGTGCAATTTGACCAAGTGTTGCGCATTTTGTGAAGTGAAGGAGGGTCATTTATGGCAAAAGCTAAATCTGCCGCACCTGGCGTGAGAAAGCATACGTCATGGAAGACAGCCATTAAAAGGGACTGGCAGCTGTATCTTTTATTGCTGATCCCGATCGCACTGGTGATCGTTTTTAGTTATGCCGCATATCCGGGCCTGCGCATGGCGTTTATGGATTTCAAGCCCATGAAGGGCTATGCGGGCAGCGACTGGGTAGGCATGGAGTTCTTTCAGAAGATATTCAAGGATCATGATTTTACCCGTGCGCTGCGCAATTCCATCGTGTTTAACCTTCTGGATCTGCTGGTGGGCTTCCCGATGCCGATCATTCTGGCATTGATGCTGAACGAGCTCCGGTTCATGAAGTTTAAAAAGGTGACTCAGACCATTCTTTATCTGCCCCATTTCCTTTCCTGGGCCATTATCGGAGCCGTCGCCTATACGATGTTCCGTCCTGCGACGGGTCTTGTCAATACGCTGCTGATGGATGCCCATGTGATTACGGAAGGAATTCCCTTCCTGAATGAGAAATGGCACTGGGCGGTTACCTATCTGCTGATCGGCGTCTGGCAGGGCATGGGCTGGGGCACCATCCTTTATCTGGCGGCCATCACCAGCATCAGCGGAGAGCTCTATGAGGCGTGTATCATTGACGGTGCCAACAAGTGGCAGAAGATGTGGCACGTCACGCTTCCGGGCATCCGGAGCACCATCGTGACTCTGCTGATCATGAATCTGGGCCGTGTGATGGGCAGCAACCTGGAACGCCTGATGGCCTTTGATAATACGCAGGTCCGGGATTTCCAGTACCAGTTGGCCGTCTACATCTACCAGAAGGGCATGAATGCGGGCAAATATTCGGAAGGTACCGCAGTGGGTCTTTTCCAGTCCCTTGTGGGAGTGGTCCTGGTTCTCCTTTCGGATAAGATCGCCAAGGCCCTCGGCGAGGAAGGTTTGTTATAACAGGAGGTAAGAAGCATGGCAAAGAAAAATACGGAGATAACTGCTTCCGACGGAAGCCGCGCCATCAGCAAATTTCATATCAGCGATGTGATCATCATTGTGGTATTGGTTCTCCTCAGCGCCACATGCGTCATTCCCTTCTGGCACGTGATGGTGAAGTCCGTTTCCGGCGACATGCCGGTCATGATGAAGGAGGTATTCTTCTGGCCCAAGGATTTTACGCTCGGAGCATACACCAAGGTTTTTGAGGATCAGTCCATGGTGCGTTCCATGATATACAGCGTCGTGGTAACGCTGATCTTCACGGTTCTCGGCATGATCGTGTGTACCTGTGCGGCGTACCCGCTTTCCAAGAAGAGACTGAAGGGAAAGACCTTTATCACCTTTGTCCTCATGGTTCCCATGTATTTTACTGCGGGCATGATCCCTTCCTTCATGCTGATGTTTAATCTGAACCTGATCGACTCCATGTGGGTGCTGATCCTTCCCCTGATTTATTCGCCCTATAATATGCTGGTCATGAAGACCTATTTCCAGAGCACCATTCCGGATTCCCTGGAGGAATCGGCGTATCTGGACGGGGCGACGAACTTCCAGGTGTTAAGGAAGATCGTGCTCCCCTTAAGCAAACCCATTATCGCCACGCTCTCCCTGTTTTACGCAGTGGGACGCTGGAATGCCTATGGGGATCACATGTATTATATCAGGTCGGACAGCAAGCGCATGATCCAGTATAAGCTGTATCTGCTGGTTCAGGGCGCGGAGGCGTCCATCTCCGCATCCCTCGGGGATACGGGCGGTGCGACCAATGTTACGACGCCGGAGGTGCTGCAGTGCGCCTGTATTATGTTCGTGACGATCCCCATCATCATCATTTATCCTTTCCTGCAGAAGTATTTTGTGAAGGGAGCCATGGTAGGGGCTGTCAAGGGGTAAGGCTTCTGCCGGATATTCCCGGAGGCTGCCGGGCAGTCTGTTCCGAAAGATAGTTTATTCCGAGTCTATCGGATTCCTATAAACTATACATTATAAAGGAGGTTTTTTATGAAAAAAAGTGTAGTAACCAAAATGTTAGCTGTAATTCTCGCCGGTGTCATGGTAATGGGTACCTTGACCGCCTGCGGCAATAATGGAGACAATGGCTCCTCCGCACCTGCAGGCGGTTCCGCTGCTCAGGGCGGCGGCGAAGAGAACTCCGCCGGCGGCGGGGAGAGTTCCGGCGGCGGTGAAGCGGGAAGCACCGTGGCAGGCATCGAAGGCTTTGTGCCCTTCGAGGAAACCGTAACCCTGAACATCCCGGTTTATCAGCGTCCTACGCCCAACGGCGCCGCTGATGCGGGAAACAACTACTGGACACAGTGGATCCAGAAGGAATTCGGCGACAAGTACAATATCAAGGTTGATTTCGAAGACTGGGTGATCCCCCGGGGCGAGGAAAATGCGATGTATGCCCAATGGGCGTCCGTGCAGAAGCTTCCCACCGTATGCTTCGAGTATGACTATCCTGATCTGACCCTGTATCAGAGCCAGGGTTATCTGCAGGAGTATGATGTTGACTGGTTCAAGCAGATCGCTCCTACATACTGGGCTGCGATGGAAGAGAACGGGCTGGATGAGTTCACCAAGATCAACGGCGAGAACGTCCTGCTGATCGGCACGAGACCTTACGGCCAGACCAACTATCAGTTCGTAACCTTCTACCGCAAGGACTGGGTGGAGGCTGCCGGCTATGACAGCTATCCTACGGATCCGGAAGAGCTGCTGAAGCTGTATGCCAAGATCGACGAGCTGGGACTGGCTAACGGCGGCCATCTCCTGGGCGGCACCAGGATCGAAGGCAACGGCGTGGATCAGAACTATGCCTATAGGACTTATCCTCAGGATAAGGAGCTCTGGGCCACCACCGGTGATTATGATGTGCCCGCTCTGCCTACGGAAGCGCAGAAGAAGCTTCTGGCTTGGAACAACAAGCTGTACAACCTGGGCTACATTGATCCCGAGTACAACACGAAGACCGCTGACTATGCGATCAGTGATTTCGTAGCCGGAAAGTGCTTTACTTATTCCTGCTACTCCACCAACAATATTGCGGCTCTGGATCAGTTCTATGCGGCGAATCCGGATGCCAAGCTCGGTATCGTTGTGAATCCCGGCCCTGTGACCTACTCTGACGGCTCCAGCCCGGCCTTCCGTCCTAACGGCATCTTCGGCCAATATATCGGATTCTCCGCACTGGCGACCGAGGATGAAATGAAGGCTTTCGCCATGTATCTTGAATGGATGAGCCAGCCCGATGTTCTCTTTACCCTGCAGTGGGGCGAAGAGGGCGTGAACTTCAACTATGACGAGAACGGCTCTCCTGTTTCCATCCCTGTTGACCAGCAGCCCGCTGAAAAGGTGACCGGTCACAACAGCAACGTGGATATGTGGTGTCTGGTTGCCGCCACCGCCTCTCTGGGCGATGTTGACAAGGACATTCAGGCGATCACTCCTCTGGGATATCCTGATTCCGATCAGTTCTTTAAGGATATCAAGGCGAACTACGAGGGACAGCTTGCGTGCTATGAAGCGGGCATGGCGTCTCCCGACTGCTCCTTCACCGTATCCATCGAGGCAAACGACGAGTACAAGACAGTTCTGTATGATACCTACGCAGAGCTTCGCGACAAGATCGTTACCGGCTCCGAGGCGGATTTTGAGAAGAACTATGAAGAAGCATGCCAGCAGTATCTTGATGCCGGATATCAGGCGATCATGGATGAGAAGAAGGCTGCCTTTGAAGCAGGCAACTATGTGGAACAGGCTGCACAGTTCTTTGCACAGTAAGGTGAATGGAACCGTAGATCAACTGCCAGCTCTCCGGCGTAAGCTGGGGAGCTGGTTTTTTATAAGGCAGCCGGGTCGGCCTGTCAATTTGGCGAATGCCGCAATGGGAGATGCTTGCAATCAAAAGGATTACAGCTTAAAATAAGAACAGAACGATTAATAAAAATGTGTCATTGTGAATGACGGAACGGAGGGCTATATGCTGAAATTAGAGTATGACAAGAAGCAGATCGAGGAAGTTGTAGATCGTATCGTACATAAGACCATGAACATGGATCTGACCTGGGACTGGCCTTGCGGAGTGGCCTATTACGGCGTCAGCGAAGCCTATGAGAAGACGAAAAAAGAAGAGTACCTGACCCTTTTGAAGGATCGGGTGGATGAACTGATCGATCTCGGGCTGCCGAGGGTATGGACCGTCAACGCCTGCGCCATGGGGCATTGCCTGATCACTCTGTACGAAGCCACCGGGGATCAGAAATACTGGGACATCGTCATGAGCAAGATTCATTATATCCGCAATGACGCCCTCCGGTTCGGGGATAGTGTGCTGCAGCACACGGTATCCGCCAACAACGATTTCCCGGAGCAGGCCTGGGCGGACACCCTGTTCATGGCTGCCTTTTTCCTGCTGCGGGTGGGCGTGAAGCTGAAGGACGAGGATATGATCGAGGATGCGCTGAATCAGTGGTACTGGCATATCAAATATTTGCAGAATCCCAGCAGCGGCATCTATTATCATGGTTACGACAATATCGCCAAGAATCACATGTCCGGCATTTACTGGGGGCGGGCCAATGCCTGGGCGGCCTATACCATGTCCAAGGTGGGCGGCATCCTGCCCCAGTGTTATCTGTATCCCAAGTATATGGACGTGGCCGGTTCCCTGAACGAGCAGCTGGCGGCGCTGAAAGTGCTCCAGACGGAGAACGGGCTCTGGAGGACGGTACTGGATGATCCCGAATCCTATGAAGAGATTTCGGCTTCTGCGGGCATTGCGGCGGCCATGCTGGAGAGGGGCAATCCTTTACATTCCAAATACATCAACAAGGCCATTCGGGGACTGCTCGCCAACGTCAGCGAGGACGGCAAGGTGATGAACGTGTCCGGCGGCACTGCGGTGATGAATGACGTGGACGGATACCGCAAGATTTCCAGAGACTGGATCCAGGGATGGGGACAGGGACTGGCTCTGGCGTTTTTCTCCACTCTGCTGGTATCTGATCAAATTGCCAAGGACGGCGCCTTATAAATCATTTTAGGGAAGGATGGGAGAGAGGATGAGCAAAACAAGCGGCGGTTTTACTTTGCCTGGGGAATCCGGTTATGAGGATCTGACACTGAAAATGGCGCAGAAATGGGGGGCGGACGTAATCCGGGACAGCGACGGCACGGCCCTGTCCGATGAGATCATCCATGCCGGATATGGGATTTATTCCACCATCTGCATTATCCGGGACCACAACGCCTGGGCCAGGGAGAACCAGGACAAATTGCAGCAGACCTTTTTGTGCACCCCTGCGGCGGTGGCGGTGTCGGAGGAAGTGACCATCGTCCTGCTGGAAAGTTTTTTTGCGGAACAGTTCCGTATCAATGACAGCGAGGCGGCCTTCAAATACTGGCAGGTCTATGACAGGACCACCGACGAACCGGTGGATAAGGATAAATGGGAATATTATAAGGAAGAGGGCAGCGTGACGGTCAAGGGAATCACGCCCTTCCACAAATACACGGTTAGTTTCCTGGCTTATCGGATCTGGGAAGAGATTTCCATGTACAATCACACCACCAATCATTGGGAGAAGGAACACCTGATGCAGATCGATCCCAGGTACCCGGAGACCCAGGAGTACATGCTGGATTGGATGAAGAACTGGTGCGAGACCCATCCTGACACCACGGTGGTCCGGTTTACCTCCATGTTCTACAATTTCGTGTGGATCTGGGGCTCTGACGAGAGAAACCGGTCTTTGTTCTCGGATTGGGGTTCTTATGACTTCACCGTCAGCGACAGGGCTCTGGACGAATTCGAGAAGCAGTACGGCTATCGGATGACGGCGGAGGACTTCATCCATCAGGGGAAGCTCCATGTGACCCATATGCCCGGGAATCCCCGCAAGGCGGACTGGATGGCCTTCGTGAACGATTTTGTGATTTCTTTTGGGAAAAAATTGATCGACCTGGTGCACAGCTACGGCAAGAAGGCTTATGTCTTCTATGACGACAGCTGGGTAGGCGTGGAGCCTTACAACGGAAGGTTCCAGGAATTCGGCTTCAACGGCCTGATCAAGTGCGTGTTTTCCGGTTACGAGGCCAGACTGTGCGCAGGAGTGGACGTGCCGGTTCATGAGCTGAGACTCCACCCTTACCTGTTTCCGGTGGGCCTGGGAGGAGCCCCTACCTTTGAGGAGGGGGGAGATCCCACCCTGGATGCCAAGAAATATTGGAACAGTGTCAGAAGGGCCCTGCTGCGGGCCAGGATTGACCGGATCGGTCTGGGCGGTTATCTGCATCTGGTGGAAAATTACCCGGATTTCTGCGATTATATTGAAAAAGTGGCGGACGAATTCCGCCTGATCCGTTCTTTCCATGATGCGGGCAAGCCCTACACTATCAAGACCAAAGTGGCTGTCCTGCACAGCTGGGGACGGCTGCGCTCCTGGACCCTCTCGGGGCATTTCCATGAGACTTATATGCACGATCTGATCCATGTGAACGAAGCCCTGTCGGGACTTCCCGTGGAGGTGAAGTTCATCAGCTTCGAGGATCTCAAGAACGGGGCCCTGGAGGATGTGGACGTGGTGATCAACGCCGGCACTGCGGGCAGCGCCTGGAGCGGCGGGGACCATTGGAAAGACGAGGAGATCGTCACCCTGCTCACCAAATGGGTGTACGAGGGAGGAACCTTCCTGGGCGTCAACGAGCCTTCGGCCGTGGAAGGATATGACAATTACTTCCGCATGGCCCACGTGCTGGGCATCGATGAGGATACCGGGGCGAAGGTCTGCCATGGGAAATGGGCCTTTGAGGCTTCGGATCCGGAAGGGATCCTGCCGAAGGGCACTTCTCTGGAAGCCAGGAAGAACCGCTACCTTACGGATGGTTCGGCCCGGGTGTTGCTGGCGGAAGGGGGAGAACCCCTGGTGACCGTTCACGATTTTGGAAAAGGAAAGGGGATTTATCTGGCTTCCTTCCAGGTGAACCTGATCAATACCAGGGCCCTGTATCAGCTGATCCGCTATGCCGGCGGAGAGGGGCTGAGCGGTTTGTACATGACGGACAACCTGTACACGGAGTGCGCCTACTATGCGGAGAGCGGCAGGCTGGTGGTGATCAACAACAGCGAAACCGAACAGACCGCCGTAATCCCCGTGGAATCCGGAGACAAAGACTTTGTTCTTGCCAAGCAGGTGACTCTTGCACCTTATGATACGATTTTCCTGGAGGTTTCCCGATGAAAGTCATTACCAGGATATTTGTCGCGATCATCAGCCTGGGCGCCATAGGCTTTCTGGCCATCGCCATGTTCGCCCCCGAAAAGGGGAAAGAACTGGAGGAAAAACTGGAAGACCTGGTGAATCAGCGGGCTGAGCGGATGGAAGTAACCCCTGTCAGGGAATTGTCCATAGAGTACGAACTCCCTCTGGACAATGATGAGGTGATGTTTGAAGAATACGGCTTTGAGTACGGTTTTGACGTCAACTACCCTGACAGGGTCTATACCTGGTTCCGGGATCTGGGACGGGATCTCTGGCTGCCCTTTTACCATGACGATAGGGCGGCGGAAGTGGGGGACGTGATCCTTCTGAACCGGGACGGGGTGCTGAAGCATCTGAAAAAAGGGGAGTACGCAGGGAATTCTTTCTCCGGGGAAGCGGTTCTTTATGCGGAGGCCCTTGAGGAGCTGCCGGAAGGAGACTACTGGGCCGCTCTTTTGATCCGGTACCAGGACCGGCCGGAGGAATCCTATTATCTCTTCCGTTATATTGGAATTTATGAGGAATGCACTTTCCATACGGAGGATTACGATATCGCCACCGGCGATGGGGGCGATCTTTTGATCGACCGCAGCACGGGGGAGGATTTCACCTTTCACCTGGCGAACCTGGGGGACAATGTCGTCACGGACGTGTGGAAGCTGGAAAACATGGCGGGAGAGTACACCCGTAAGCATCTGAAGGAGGGTGAGGAATACATTGTGTCGGAGGACGGGGCTTCCGTCACCCTGACCAACGAATATTTGAACTCCCTGCAGGATCTCTACGGCTATTGGTTCCTGTTCGGCCTGGGGGATCACAGCGAGGTTTCTCCCTTCGAGGCGGGGAGCGGAAAGTATCTGACGCTCTTTTTCACGGACGGACCCATTGCGGATCCTCCCTATATTGACGGGCCTTCCCGATATTCTCTGTCCTCGGGGGAGGATTATGTGTTCACCCTTCACCTGGGACGGGCCATCAGGATCCTGGAAGACAACAGCATCCTGACCATAAGCGATGAGGATGGAATGGAAATCCGGGACGAGGAAGGACGGGCAATCAAAGTGTTTTCCTTACACAACGATGACATCCGGGCGGATGAAACTTACGTGATCCCCGCCAGCGTATTTCAGGAAGCCGCCGGGCAGGGAGCGAAGAACTGCTGGCTCGGCATCCCTTTCCAGGTGACGGAATTTGCGGCTTCCAGCTATATACCTTATAAAGGAATGAATATTGAGCTCATCCCATAAAAAAAGTCTTAAAAAAATCTTAAATTTTTTTCACTTTGATGTTGTAAAGTGAAGAATTCTGTGGTAGAATGTTTGAAGTTGGGTTATAAGAGTTCAAAGGTGGGCGAAAAATCATGGCTTGCCATGATTTTTTGTCTTGTAGGGCAGGAGTTTGGCATGAAGTTTTATCCGCTGACATCTTCCGAGGAGGATCTTGGGAAGCTGAAGGAAGAATATAAATACGGCCGGGAGATCGGCAAGATCCGGTTGGGAGAGACCTGGTTCTTTTTCCGGGCCTCCGGTAAGGTTTATTATATCCCCTATTCGGAGATCAGGCGGTATTTCCGCAGGGTAATGCTGGTTCCGGCCAAGCTTTGCTGCGGAAGGGGAGATTTCCAGATGGAGCACCTGGTGATATGCGGGGAAAGCGGAGAACTGGCGCAGATCGCATTGCCGGGGACCAAGGCGGCCCGGATCCTGATGGAGCGCATGGTGGATCTGGCGCCCGGGGCCATCGTGGGCAATCCCAAAGGCGAAGAGAGGAAGAAGGCATGAGTGCAGCGGAAGCCCTGGAAACCCTTCTAAAGTCATACAGACGTTACTATAATATTATCAGGGAGAACGTGACGGAGCCCTTTGCGGCGGAGGCGGTTTTTCATTCCCACAACGAACAGTATTTCCTGGTGAAGAGCGCCACCCTTTCCGAAGCGGATTCTCATGAATACGTTTTCTTCGCAACAGAAGAGAAGCTGGATCTTGAACGGGCCAGGAAACTGGATGAGACGGCCTGGGAGACCGGTATGTCCCGGGTGAAGCCCCACAACAGCCACAGGAACTCGGACGTGGTGCTGGTGATCCTGGCGGAGGAGATCACTCCGGAAGCGAGGGAGTACCTGTCCAAGCTGAAGCGTTCCAAGAGCTACCGGTTCAGCCTGCAGGGCTGGAGCAACTACAGCGTGATTGCAATGGAGACCTCGACGGGTCAGCTGTCCTATAACAGACGGGGCAGGGACCTGAAGAAGCTCTTTCGCAATATAAAGTAATCTAATCAAAAGAGAGGTGTTGTATCATGACTGCTATCTTAATCATTGTAGCAGCAATCGTTTTGCTGGTGCTGGGATACATCTTCTATGGTTCCTGGCTGGCAAAAGAGTGGGGCATTGATCCCTCGAGAAAGACGCCTGCAGTGGAGCTGGAGGACGGCGTGGACTACGTTGCCGCCAAGCCCGCTGTATTGATGGGGCATCATTTTTCCTCCATCGCCGGCGCCGGCCCTATCAATGGGCCGATCCAGGCTTCCGTCTTCGGATGGCTGCCCGTGTTCCTGTGGTGCGTGATCGGAGGTATCTTCTTCGGCGGCCTGCAGGACTTCGGTTCCCTGTTCGCTTCCGTCCGTCACGGCGGAAAGTCCGTTGGCGAGATCATCCAGGATTCCATGGGTGACAGAGCCAAGAAGCTGTTCATCGTTTTCGCCCTGCTGGTGCTGATCCTGGTAATCGCTTCCTTCGTGAACGTGGTGGCCGGAACCTTCGCTTCCACCAATTCCCTCGGATTTACCACCAATCCCCTGGGCACTGAGACGACGGCCATCATTTCCCTGCTGTTCATCGTGCTGGCAATCGTGTACGGCCTTCTGACCAACCGTTTCGGCATGAAGACCCTGCCCGCCACCATCATTGGCATCGTCGGCATCGTTCTGATGATCGTCCTCGGCCTGAACGTCGGTTTCGCCATGGGACGTACCGCCTGGATCGTGATGATCGGCGTGTATATCACGGTAGCTTCCCTGGTTCCCGTGTGGATCCTGCTGCAGCCCCGTGACTATCTGTCCAGCTTCCTGCTTTATGCTATGATGATCGTGGCCGTTTGCGGTATTTTCTTCTCCGCTTTCTCCGGCACCGCCGAGTTCACCATTCCCGCCTTTACGGGATGGAAGACCAGCATCGGCACCCTGTTCCCGGCCCTGTTCATCACCGTGGCCTGCGGCGCCTGCTCCGGTTTCCACAGCCTGATTGCTACAGGTACTTCTTCCAAGCAGCTGGCCAGCGAGGCTGATGCCAAGCCCATCGGCTACGGCTCCATGCTGATCGAATCCGCCCTCGGCATCGTATCCCTGATCGCCGTAGGCATGGTCTTCGGAAAGTACACCAACGGTGAGTTCGGCTCTCCTTCCGCAGCTTTTGCGGCAGGTATCGCCATCATGTTCGGTGCGGAAACCTCCAAGGTATACGGTGTCATTTACGCATTGCTGACCCTGGCCGTGTCCGTGTTCGCCCTGACCAGCCTGGATACCGGAACCCGTCTGAGCCGTTTCATGTTCACCGAGCTGTTCCTGAAAGAAGGCGAGGCTACATACAAGGATGCCACCGGCGTTCGCAAGATCCTGGCTTATCCTCTGACCGGAACGCTCCTGATGGTCGTCATCGGCTGCGTGCTGGGCGGACTTAGCCTGAGCCAGATCTGGGGGCTGTTCGGTGCGGCCAACCAGCTGTTGGCAGGCATCGCCCTGATGGCTGTCGCCGCCTGGCTTGGCAATGCTGGCAAGAACAACAAGATGTTCTACATCCCCATGGTGTTCATGCTTGTAGCTACCATCACCAGCCTGGTCACCACCGTGATCACCAAGATCAAGACCGTTGCTGCCGGCGCTGCCGCCTGGGGCGACTGGTTCCAGATGCTCTTTGCCGCCGCCATGGTGGTTCTGGCCCTGTTCCTGGTAGTGGAAGGCGCACAGACATTTATGAAGCTTTCCAAGAAGGGCAGCAAGAAATAAACTAGGCAAGAAATAAAGAGAACAACAGCGTTTATAAAAAGAGTGAAAAAGGGGCCGCCGGTGTATGCCGGCGGCCCTTTTACTTATCAGATGCTCATCTGATTTCAACTGTGAATCTAATTTTGGCGCTTTGATTTCAGCGTTTGATTTCGTTGTGTTGTCTGTTGTTAAGAGGCTCCTTCCGCAGCATCTGTGCAGCGTTTACTTGGTATCTTCCTTGCAGGTCAAAATGTCCTGGTAGAATTCATCCATTTCCTCCTGGGTCTTGAAGACTGCCACATACATCTGGTTCCCCATGGCCCCGGCCAGCACGTCCGGGATCCGGTCCACCATCTTCATGTTGTCCTTGTACTTGGCCATGATGTCCCCGTGGCTCATGACGAAGTCCTTGCCGTCCCGCCGTCCGGCATAGGCGCAGTAGGCGTGCTGCCCGATGGGCATGGTGGAGCGGTCGAAGGCGATCATGTCCGCCCAGATCTTGTACACGTCCGTGCTGTGGGCGAAGTCGATCATGTCAGGGGTGAACCCGCCGCTGGGACGCATGTTCACCTCCAGGGCCACCAGCTCTCCCTTTTTGCCCAGGCCCTCATGATCTTTCAGCAGGCGGAAGAATTCAAAATGTACGAAGCGGCTCTTCACGCCGAAACTCTTCACCGTGGCCCGTCCCGCAGCCCTGGTGTCATCCGGCAGATTTTTCAAAATGTAGTAAAGAGAATTGGCGGACTGGTTCACGATGTCCATGAGGGAGACCGGCGTGACGTTGCCCGTTTCAAACATGGGCTCCCCGTGGGAATCGATGATGGCGTCGTAGGAATTGACCTCGCCGTTGATGTATTCCTCCATGATGTACTGGGTATCAGGCCATTTCAGATCGAAGAAACGCTTCAGTTCATACTCGTTGTCCAGTTTGAAGGTATGGGAGGCGCCCACCCCGTTGTCCGGCTTGGCCACCACGGGATATCCCACCTCTTCCACGAACTTCTGGCAATTTTCCAGGGTGTCCACCATGTGATAGCGGGCTACGGGGATCCCGGCCTTCTGATAGAATTCCTTCATCTTGGATTTGAACTTCACGTGGGGCATGTCCGCCACCTGGAACCCGGAGGTGATGTTGAAGTCCGTTCGCAGCCTGGCGTCCCGTTCCAGCCAATATTCGTTGTTGGATTCCAGCCAGTCGATGCGGCCGTGCTTGAAGATGAAGAAGGCCACGGCCCGGTACACCTCGTCGTCGTTCTCCAGGTTGCTGACCTTGTAATATTCATTCAGGCTGTCCTTCATGTTCTGGGTCAGGGAGTCATAGGGCTGGTCGCCGATCCCCAGGACGTTCAGTCCGTTCTTTTTCAGTTCCCGGCAAAACATCCAATAGTTCGTGGGAAAATTGGGAGAGATAAAGATAAAGTTTTTCATAACGTAAGATACCTCGATTCTTATTGTTTCGTAAAATATGTTGAGGACACCGGGCCATGGCTCATCGGCCATGACCCGCAGGCCGAAAAAACACTTGTCGATCGGGCGGCTGCTTTGTCAATCACGCCGCCTGTCCGTTGTCCAGGAGGTAGGGCAGGAAGTAGGCCACCTGCCTGTACCACCAGTCCCAGTCGTGGGAGCAGTCATATCCCCAGTAATCCACCCAGGCGTTGATGCCCTTGGCCCGCAGAATGTCATGGAGCCGCCTGGTGGCGTCCGGCATTTCCCAGGGCCCCTGCCCCGTGCAGATCACCGCTTTCTTGCGGTTATAAAGATCGATGTAGGGGTGTTCGGGGGGAAGGTTGGCCAGGTAGTGGACGGGAGAGTTCTGGTACACCAGGTCATCCATATAAGTGCCGAAACCGTATTCCGCTGTATAGATCCCGCTCAAAGCCAGGAGCCTGTCAAACAGATCCGGCCTGCGGAAATACAGGTTGGCGGCATGGGCGGCGCCCAGGCTGCAGCCGAAGACCATGACCCCGGGATAGCCGGTCCAGCCGTTTCGCTGATTGACCGCCTGGCGCAGGAAGGGCACCATTTCATCGGTAATGTAGCGGATCCAGGCCTCGTATCGCTCGATGCGCCGTCTGGCGTTCCCGGACTTGTCGGACCAGGATTCGGCGTCCACGGTGTCTATGGAGAACACCATGACCTGCCCGGAATCGATCCAGGGGGCCCAGGCATCCGTCATGTGAAAATTTTCAAAATCATAAAAACGGCCATCCTGGCAGGGGATGAAGAGAACCGGTCTGCCCGCATGACCGTATGACTTGCATTCCATGTCCCTGTGCAGAGAGGGACTGTATTGCTTATAGTATTCTACCAACATTTGTGAGTTATGCCTTTCTGTCTCAAGTCAATTGATAGAGCAGCACGTTCATGAAGAAAGGGATCTGCCGCTCCCAGCTGGCTTCGCAGTGATCGCCTCCCGGCACGATGCGGCTGGTGAGGTGGACGTGTTTGTCCAGGAGCAGCCCGGTCACGTGCTTGAACTGTTCCTCCATGACGGCGTGGTGCTTCATCTCGTTGGACCCGTAATCCATGTAGATGCTGGTGTCCGGCATGAGACGGGCGTCCAGGATCATGGCGTCCAGCTTCTCCCTGGCGAACCAGATAGAAGGGGAAAGGGCGGCGGCCCTGGAAAACACCTGGTTGTACTGGATTGCGGCGAACAGACTCATGAGGCCGCCCATGGAGCTCCCGGCGATGAAAGTATGGTTCCTGTCGGGAATGGTGCGGTAGGTCCTGTCGATGTCTTCTTTAAAATTGTGCACCAGCCAGTCCATGGTGAGGGGGCCCAGTCCGATGATGCCTCCCAGCTTGGGATCCTGAAATGTAAAAGGAGAATATTCCCGGATCCGCCCATGATCCGCACTGTGATTGCATTCCACGGCGGCGATGATGAGCTGGGTGCCCGTGCGATCCATGTATTCCGCCATGCCCCAGCTTTTGCCATAGGTGGCGTCGGAATCGAAGAAGACGTTGTGCCCGTCAAACATATACAGTACGGGATATCTTTTGTTCGAATCGGCATAGTAGGATTCCGGCAGGTAGATGTATGCGTTTCTGGGCTCTTTGCCCGTCAGTTCCGGAATCGTAATGGACCATTTTTCAACCATTCAATCATTCTCCTCTCCGGATCTGCCGACTCTGAAACCGGCAGGCCCTGACTTCCTTCTTAAACTATAGCACAAAAAAAATAAAAAACCAACACTTTTTTACAAATTGCACTGGATTTGCAGGGGATGATATGATACACTAATATTACTTTTTGCATTATTGCATTGTCGCAATAAAGTATGGATCAGGAGCTGTAAATAGAATCAATGAACAAAAAGAAAACCCGGTAGTTTGACAACCTAACTGTATTAAATAATTCCGAAAGCCTTTATTGGCTTTATTTTTTTGTCAAAATTAAAATTTATACTTGCACGTTCCGGCACATTCCATTATAATAGGAATGAGGTGATCTTTATGCGTTTAGGATGGACAACCAGCAAATATTCCACTACTTACCGCGCTGTAAAAACAATCCGGGTAAATGGCAGGAATAAAACCCAAATCATCAAATCTTTCGGTTCTGAAAAATATATCTGCGAAACCTATGGCGTCACCGATGCCAAGGCCTGGGCAAAAGAACAAGTGCGCCTTATGAACGAGGCCGAAGAGGAAGGTTCCGCAACATTCAGTATAGAACTTTGCTCCGGCAGGAATCTCGCCCTTGACGAGCAGCGACGCTTTAACGGAGGCTACCTTTTCCTCCAAAATATCTATTATGAACTCGGGATCCATAAGATCTGCCGGGCGGTTTCCGCAAGGCGCCTTTTTGAGTTTGACCTCAACGACGTCTTCTCCCGGCTCATTTACACACGGATCCTTTTCCCGGCTTCCAAAAAGAGCAGTTTTGAGGACTCCAGACGTTTTATTGAACAGCCATCATTTGAACTGCATGACATCTACCGGGCACTTTCAGTGATTGCGGAAGAATCCGACTACATCCAGAGCCGCCTGTTTAAGAACAGTTCCGCCCTTTCCGAAAGGAAGACCCGCATCATCTATTACGACTGTACCAACTTCTATTTTGAGATTGAACAGGCGGAGGACGACTAGCAATACGGCCTGAGTAAAGAAAACCGCCCACTCCCCATTGTGGAAATGGGACTGTTCATGGACATGGAAGGCATCCCGATCGCCTTCAGCCTCTCCCCCGGGAATGACAATGAACAGAACACCATGGTCCCCCTGGAAAAGAAGATGATCAGGAAATTCGACATGTCCCGGTTTGTCGTCTGCACGGATGCAGGCTTATCCTCCGCCGCGAACCGTTATTTCAACGATTATGACAAGGAAGACGGCTCCCGGTGCTTTATCACAACACAGTCCATCAAAAAGCTGAAAAAACATCTCAAAAAGTGGTGTCTGGATCCGAACGGATGGCACCTTCCCGGCGAGCCCCCCGGAAAAACATACAATATCGGGGAACTGGACGAGGAAAAAGATAAGGAAAAGATCTATTTCAAAAACCGGTGGATCCGGGAAAACTCAACCATAACCGAAAACGGAAAACAGAAAACGGTCGTCATAGAACAGCAGCTGATCGTTTCCTATTCCATAAAGTACAGGAATTACCTGCGTTCCATAAGGAACGGGCAGATCGAACGCGCACAGCACATGGTCGAATGCGGGGAATCATCCGCCGGGAAAAAGCGACAGAATGACCCGAAACGCTTTATCAAAACCGACCATGCGACAAAAGAGGGGGAAATCGCCGAAAAATCCATAAGCTACATTGACCGGAAGGTCATTGACGACGAGGAGCAGTATGATGGATTTTATGCTGTCTGTACAAACCTGGAGGATGAGCCGCAAAAGATCATCAAGGTCAATAAGCGGCGATGGGAGATTGAGGAATGTTTCCGCATCATGAAGACAGATTTTGAGGCAAGACCCGTTTATGTCAAGCGGAAGGATCGCATCCTTGCCCACTTCATGACCTGTTTTATTGCTTTGATCGTATACCGGTATCTTGAAAAGAAGCTGGATGAAAAATATACCATTGACCAGATCCTTGAAACCTTACGGGAGATGGATTTTGTAAAATATGAGGGGAAAGGTTATCAACCCATTTACACCAGGACAGAATTAACGGATGCGCTGCACGAAGCATTTGGGTTCTACACCTCGAAAGAGATCATACCAATTAAAAAAATGAGAAATATTTGTTCCATGACCAAAAAGCAGAAGGTGTAACGTGCATTTATAAAACTAGTAAAAGTCCCAAAAGCCGCTGTTTAAGCGGGTTCTGGGACTTTTTTCCTCAAAACACTGTCAAAAACCGGACTATAGCACAAAAAAAATAAAAAACCAACACTTTTTTACAAATTGCACTGGATTTGCAGGGGATGATATGATACACTAATATTACTTTTTGCATTATTGCATTGTCGCAATAAAGTATGGATCAGGAGCTGTAAATAGAATCAATGAACAAAAAGAAAACCGTAAAACTAAGTCAGGAGCAGGTGGGGGCTTTGAACCAGGCTCTTGCGGAATTCGTTCCTGACTGTCGCAAATGGGAAGAGGAGTGGGAGAGAAGAGTCTGCCAGAAGCTGAAGAGAGGCGCCCTGCTGTTGCAGCACCAGGGCTGGGGAAGATCGGAGTATTGGTATGCGCCGGCTTCCGCAGAGGAATTGTTTGCTTTGCCGGATGATGGCAGCATTTTACGAAAACTGTATCTTAGACGAGACGTTACTTATTATGAATATCTGCGGGACGGCGTATTGGAAAGCATGACGGCCCATATCCGGGCCGGGGCGGATCTGCCTTCCCACAGCACCATCAGCTATAAGCGGAAAAAATATACTCTGACCCAGTATATTGAAAAGGTCCTGAGAAACAGGGAGGACGCTCCGTTGAGCGCTGTCGTGGATTCCGTGTGCGCCGACGTCACCACGGACAAGCTCTGTCTCCTGCTGGAGGATCGGAAGGGTTACGAAGAGCTGCGGAATCTGAGGCGTCTGAAGGAGGAATTCGTCAAGGGGATCCCGGAGGATTTCACCCTGCTCTTTCCCAAGGCCAGATCCATGCAGAGGCATTTCGTCATTCATGTGGGCGGCACCAATACCGGCAAGACCCATGATGCGCTGGACGCCGTTATGGCTGCTCCCAGCGGGATCTATCTGGCTCCGTTGCGTCTATTGGCTATGGAGAACCATGAACGCATCAACGAGCACGGCGTGCCCTGCAGCCTGATGACGGGCGAGGAAGAGATCCTGGTGGAGGGCGCCATGCATGTCTCCGCTACCGTGGAAAAGGCGGATCTGCGCAATTTCTATGCGGTAGGCTGCATCGACGAGTGCCAGATGCTGGGGGATCGGGAACGGGGCTGGGCCTGGACCGATGCCATCCTGGGGCTGGCGGCCAGCGAGATTCACATCTGCACCGCCTATGCCGCCCTGGAGATCATCAAGGAGCTGATCCTGCAGTGCGAGGACACCTACGAGATCATAGAGCACGAGCGCAGCACGCCCCTGCTGCCGGAGGAGGCTCCTTTCCTTTTGGAGAAGGAGTACATCCGCAGATACGACGCCCTGATCGCCTTCAGCCGCAAGAAAGTGTTGTCCATCGCTGCGGAACTGGAGAACATGGGCATCAAGGCCAGCGTGATTTACGGGGCCCTGCCCTACCGGGTGCGCAAGGCGGAGGTGGCCCGGTACCTGAACGGGGAGACGAAGGTGGTGGTGGCCACCGACGCCATCGGCATGGGGATGAATCTTCCCATCCATAGGATCGTATTTCTGGAGGACAAGAAGTTCGACGGGCTGGAAACCAGGCCCCTGAACAGTCAGGAGGTCAAGCAGATCGCCGGGCGGGCCGGAAGGCTGGGAATGTTCGAGCAGGGATACGTGAATTCCGCCGTAAACATGCCGGAGATCGCAAGGCTCCTGGAGACGGTGGATCCCCAGGTGGAAAAGGCCGGGATCCAGCTGCCGGAGAAGATGCTGTACATGCCGGGAAGCCTGCTGAACATCCTGATGCAGTGGGACAGGATCACGGATAAGGGGGTGTACCGCAGGAGCGACGTGAAGCACGAGCTGGCGGTGTGCCGGGCCATCGAGGCCAATTTCGAGATGGACAAGGAGCAGATTTATCATTTCCTCCATGTGCCTTTCGACGAGGAGGATCCGGAGCTGATGGATCTTTTCCTGATGCTGATGTCCAACTACGTCAGCGGGAGCCAGGAATTCTACGGGGCGGAGACCTTGACCCTGCGGGAATTGGGTCGGATGAACCTGCAGAAGCTGGAGAATCTGTATCGGCAGCTGGATCTGTGTTCTTCTTTTTATATCTGCATCAACCGCCGGGAGGTGCTGCCGGATATCCAGTGGAACCGGGAGAAGGTCTGCGACATGATCTCTGTGCGGCTGAAGAAGAAGAGCGCCG
>CANQPH010000001.1 GCA_947625675.1 uncultured Acetatifactor sp. | reverse complement strand
ATTTGTGCTCTGCACAAATTCTTCCTTGTTTTGGTTCAAGATCGTAAACGAGCTTAGCGAGTTTCGCAATTACCTAACGATTTTTTATTCCGCTTCCGGGGCTGACTGGCCGATGGAAACCGCATAGACTTCCCAGGCGTCGGAAGCTTCGCACTGCAGGGAGGTTCCCCAGGTGGAAACATCGTCGCCGTACACGGCCGCCAGCTGCTCAAAGGTTACCTGGCAGGTATGGCCATCACAGGCCGCAAAACCTTCTTCGGACTCATTGTGGCCGACTCTCGCCCAGCCGCTGGCCGCTCCGTTGAAGAGCACCCACATATCGCCGCTGGCGCTGGTGTAGGACACGTTGATGACGCTGCCGGGCACCAGGGCGTCCAGAGCTTCCTGAGGCAGATCCATACCGGCCTGCGCCCAGCCTCCCGCACTGGCGGTGAAGCCTTCCACGTTCACCAGGTTGTTCACCATCTTCATGGGCACCGCAGTACCCACTCTCACGCCGTAGACTTCCCAAGCGCCGGAAGCCTCGCACTGCAGGGAGGTTCCCCAGGTGGACTTGTCTTCGCCATAGGTGGCTACAAGCTGCTCATAGGTGATATAAGCCTTGCCGTTGTAGCAAACCGCCGTTCCTTCGCCCCATTCGTTCTGCTGGCCGCATCTTCTCCATCCGATGGAAGCGGCGTTGAACAGGATCCACATGTCATCGTTTTCACTGGTGTAGGACACTTCGATGACGCTGCCGGGCACCAGGGCATCCAGGAATTCCTGAGGCGCCTCAAAGCCCGCCTGAGCCCAGCCTCCCGCACTGGTGGCAAAGCCGGGGAATTCCACGGCGTTGGCCAGGGTGTAAACGGGAGCCCTCTGGCCTACCTTCACGCTGAACACCTCCCAGGCGTCGGAAGCTTCGCACTGCAGAGAGGTTCCCCAGGTGGAGACGTCATCGCCGTACACGGCCGCAAGCTGCTCATAAGGGATCTGGGCCACGTTGTGGGAATTGTTGACATAGTCAAAGCCTTCTCCGGACTCGTTGTGGCCGACTCTCGCCCAGCCGCTGGCCGCTCCGTTAAAGAGTATCCACATATCGCCGCTGGCGCTGCTGTATTCCACTTCGATGATGCTGCCGGGCACCAAAGCGTCCAGAAACTCCTGGGACACGTCCATGCCGGCCTGGGCCCAGCCCCCTGCGCTGGCGGTAAAGCCTTCCGCAACCACCACATTGGTCAGGGCCGCCAGATTGGACATATCCTTGCCGGTGCTCTCGAAGCCTTCCGGAGCCGCAAAGGCCACGGAGGTATCCGCCGTCAGCAGATTGCCGGAGGCATCCAGGAAGCGGATGTTGTCGATGTAAAGGGTGGCGTTGCCGTTGCCCTCGCTCACGCCGTTATCCGTCTTCAGGTTCACGATGAAGATGTTCCCCGCATCGGCGACGAACTCTTCACCCTCGCTTAAGGTAGCGGTAACGGTGGTCGGGTTCTTGCTGGCAATGTAAACGGTCCACTCGTCTGAGGTCTCGTTGCGCTCCTCTCCGCTCCAGGCGAAGATGGAACCGGACACGGCGCTGAACTTGCCGTTGTCATAGCTGATTCCCATATCCATTTCCATGGTGGCTACCTTGGCCACGTCCGCACCCAGCAGACTGGTGGCATCGATGGCGATGTAAGGAACCTTACCGTTCAGGTTCTTGACCTGAAGGGCCTTGCTGCCATTGAAGTCCGCCACGGACAGTTCCACGTCGGCGGCGTCCGCCATCTGGCTGTACACGCCGATGAAGCCCATGTTGCCATCTTCAAAATCGATGCTGGCCGCAGCCGCCTCCGGAGTCTCAGGAGCGGCCTGCTCCGTGCTCTCCGGCTGGGATTCCGCCGGCTGAGATTCCACCGGCTCGGTGTTCTCCGCAACTGCGCTGGAGCTTTCCGCCGGCTCTGAGCTCTGTTGGTCTCCGCTGCCGCCGCAGGCCGCCAGAGAAAGGGTCATGAGGCCGGCTAAGAGACATGCTAAAATCTTCTTGCTCTTCAACTTTTTTTTCCTCCTTTTCATAGTATTGGAAAGTTGAGTTTGGAAGGGAAAGAGATGGTTCAGGGACAGGCCCCGGAAACATTCCGGAAGATCAGCCCACGATACCGCTTCTCTCCACCCCTTCTATAAAGTTTTTCTGAAGAATGAGATAGATGATCACGATGGGAAGCAGTACAAGGATGATGCCCGCATCCCTGTACAGCTCCTGGATCGGCTGATCCAGGATTTTATCCTGGTTGGCGATCACGGATTGCAGGGTCGCAATCTTTTTGCTGATCACCACGTTCTCACTGATCAGAAATAACTGCGCATAAAAGGTATCATTGAACTGCCACACCAGGGAGAACACCGCCACGGTGATGACGGAAGGCATGGCGTTCACCAGCATGATGCGGAAATAGGTATACCAGACGCCGCATCCATCCACCAGGGCCGCTTCCTCGATCTCCTTGGGCAGCCCCCGGAAAAACTGGTTAAAGATATAAATGTATAGTCCCGATCGGACGCCGCACCCCAGCAGGGTCATGATGTACATGGGGATCACGGTGCCCATCAGGTTGACGCTGCCCCCCGTGATCAGGCTGACGATTCCCAGCGGGTCAAACTGCCGGAAGGTCATGTACAGGGGAAGCATGATGGTATGGGTGGGGATGACGATCATCACCACCACGCACCCGAACAAGATACTCTTGCCCGGGAACTGGAACCTGGCGAAACCGTACCCCACCATGGAGCACACCAGCAGCTGCAGCAGGGTGATGGTTCCGCTGTAGAGCAGATCCTTTGCAATAGTGGGAAAATAATCCATTCGCAGGATCGCCAGGGAGTAACGCTCCAGGGTCGGGAACTCCGGCAGCACGAACACCATGGGATTGTAGGCGTCCTTGTTGGAAGAAAAGGAGTTCACCAGCATGCCGATCACCGGGGAAAGGATCACGTAGGACACGCCCACCAAAATGGCGATCCTGCCGATGAGCAGCACAAAATTCTTGATATCGTTGAGAAAGCTCTTAGTCTTATCCGGATTCTGCAGGGTTTCCCTGGCCATCTCCACATAATGCTTCACGCTTCTTACGTTTTTGGCACTCGCTTTATTCATCGTCTTCTCTCCCTTCCCTAGTTATAGTAGAACGTTCGTTTCTGTATGGCTCCGCAGATCACCACCAGGATGATACAGGCGATCACCGTGGAGACCAGGCTGAACACCGAACTCAAGCCGTAATTGAACTCGTCGAAAGCGGTCTTGTAGGCCAGATCCACCACCTCGCTTTCCGTGAAGCTGTCCACGATGGTGTAAACCACGCAGGTGATGATATGGGGCATCACCATGGGG
This sequence comes from uncultured Acetatifactor sp., assembly GCA_947625675.1. Lineage (GTDB taxonomy): Bacteria > Bacillota > Clostridia > Lachnospirales > Lachnospiraceae > Acetatifactor. Next base: position 97,951 of record CANQPH010000001.1, on the reverse strand, counting down.
AAGGTCACCTTCCAGAAAGTCTCATACCCGGTGGCGCCCTCGATCTTGGCCACCTCGTACATGGAACCCGGGATGGACTGCAGGGCGGCGATGAACAGGATGATCTGCACCCCGCTGGCTGCGATGATGTCGTTGATCCGGGCCACCGCCTCGATGATGTAGTCCAGAAGGGAGGCCGGCAGTCCCAGGCTGGTGAACATGTTGATCAGGTAATCCACGCTGAAGGCGATGGTCTGCCCCGCCGAGGCCGCCGTCTCCGCCGCCTGGTTGGAGATGCCTCCGTTCATGACGGTGGCGCTCATCTCCATGGCCTCCGAAATGGCGCCGCTGGCCAGAATGATGGGCAGGAAGAAAATAGCCCTCACCAGACCCCTGCCGGGGAATTTCTTATTCAACAGCATGGCCATGAACAGGCTGAAAAACGTGATCAGAGGCACGTCGATCAGCATATTCACCACGGAGGTGGTCAGCACCTGCTTGAAGGAAGCGTGGGCGAACAGGGCGTACCGGAAATTTTCCAGCCCCACGAAGGTCAGCTGGTAGCCGCCGCCCACCGTGTCCATGGTCAGTTCCGACAGGGCGAACTGCCCCGTCTGGAAAATGGATCTGACGTAGAAGACCAGGAATCCCACGAACCACGGCGCAATGAACAGATACCCCATCAGACTGCGCTTTTGAAGAAGCGTCAATTTCTTTCTATTCTTCATCTATTTTCCCTCCAATCTGTAGGACAGGGCCGGAATGGTGAACCCATCCGCCTGCTGTTCTTCCTCGCCGTAATTGATATAGATCACCACGCCGTTCTCGTAAGTCACTTTGCGCACCCCGTTATCCAGGATCTCATGACCCGTCATGGCTGCGCCGGACACCTGGCTCAAGGCCTCGTTCACCTTGTTGTAGGTAGACACCGCCTCAGCCTTCCAGGTGGAGAAGGTGGTGGAATAATAGCGGTTCAGGGCGGTCTCCTTCATTTCATTGGAGGCCTTCCAGGTGAACACGTAATGGGGAGACACGCCGGCTTCGATGAGCTCCAGGGCAATGCGTCCGGCGTCGTCCCTGTTTTCAAAGTTCAAAAGCTCGGATCCGCAGGGGATGTAACCGTGCAGAATCATCTCGTACAGCGGAATGTCCTCGTCGATAATGGCATAAGTGTTGCCCGCCACGGGAGCGTTGATGATTCCGTCGCTGTAGGCGAAGGCGTAATCGTTGGCCTGGTTGGTCAGGATGGCCTTGCCCGTACCCTCCAGGGCCTGCAGCTGAGCCAGCACCACGTCCAGGGCTTCTTCCCGGTTGATCAGGTTGGTCCGCTTCTTATCTGAACTCAAGTAGCTTCCCAGATCCCGCAGGGAGATGCCGGAGATCCCCAGCCCGTTCACCTTCTTGATGAACTTGCCCACGTAGCGGGGCAGGAACTTGGGCGAAAGCACGTCATAGCCGTTCTCAATATAGCCCAGACTGGAAGTGTTCCGCAGGGTGGTGGGATTCACCAGCCCGAAGCTGGCCACGTAGCCAGCGCCGTAGTATCTGGCGCCTTCGGAGCCGTAATTGAAGCCGTCGTCCGCTTCCGTCACCTGCTGGAAGGCCACGTCCGCATACATCCTGCCGCCGTTGGCCGCCACCGCATCGTTCAGGGACTCCAGGTCGGATTTGCCGCCCAGCTTCCGGATGACCTTCACCTTGTCCGGTGCATCATGATAGTAACCGCCGTTGAACCAGCCCTGAAGGTTCATGACCTGATTGTCGATGCCGGAAGCCACCAGCTCGTTGGAAATCTCCCGGGCCTCGTCGAAGTCCGTCATGGAGAAGGTGCTCAGGTACTGAGTGCCCAGGAAATGGGCCGTTTCCTTCACACCGGCGATCACGTCATAGTAGAAAGGAATGTTGCCGCCCTCCTGCTTGGTATCCAGCACGCCTTCCCGGACCAGGCGCTCTCTGTAATAATTGGCCAGGCCGTCATAGCCGCCGTACTCCTCCGTCAGGAAGGTGTAGCGCACCGTCAGGTTTACGTCATAGGCGTCTGGCTCCATGACGTAGACGTCCTGGGTGGAATCCCCGAACATCCTCAGGTTATCCGCAATCCGCAGCACGAAAGTGGGATAGGCGTAGTTGTAATCATTGTAGGCCCCGGAAACTCCCGCCGTGATCAGGGAGGTGCTGGCCCCGTCCTCAATCGTCACCAGCAGGCCCGAATCCTCTTTGCAGATCCCGAACAGCCCCAGCCTGGCCGTTTCCGTGTTTTCCAGGGTGGTATAATTGGCCGCCAGGGGATCGATGTCATACACGTACTGGGAATAGTTGGCCGCCGCCGTCTTCCCGTTGTTGAACCGGATCAGAGAACCGGAACCGTTGGGCACCACCAGGTACCCTTCGTCCTCATAGGAGGTGGCCCCGAAAAACCGAAGCAGCTGAATCCGGTACACATATCCGTTGCCGTATTCATGAATGCCCTTCACCGGCACGGACACCTCCAGGTAATCGTCCTTCAGGCGATATTCCAGGGGAACGTCGAAGTGAATGGAGGCGTCATCCTGGTCGCCCACCTGATACACGTAGCGAATGCCCCCTTCTATGCCCTCCGGATAGAACTGATTCTTGGCCACGGAACCGGCGTAGGAATTGTAGTTGCCGGATTTCACGTCCGCATCGTAGTAATAAAGCACGAACTGAGACTTTAACAGGGCCAGGTTGGTGGCGTTGGCAATGGAGTCATTGTCCGCATCCGGCGGATTGGAATAGGTGATCTGGCCGTTGCGCTTGTCATACACCGCCACGTTGGCCGTGGCGGGATCCGTATAAAGCTTCAGGCTCTCGGTCTCGCTCACCAGCTCGTACCCCGGCACGTCCGCCCTGGCTTCCTGCAGGGGAGCGTAGGTTCCTCCCGTCTCATATTCATAGGAAGAAAGGCTTTTCTGGTATTCGTTGTAGTTCATATAATGAAAGAAGTAATACGCCAAATATAGGACCGCTATGACCGCCGCCGCACAGAGGATCCCAAGTCCGATCCGCTTGGCCGGGCTCATGGGCCGCTTCCTGCGCTCAGGCGCCTTCGCTTGCTTTTCCTTGGAAGATTTCATCGCTCACGCCCCCTTACGTCCTGAAAATGATCTCTGTATAAATGCTTCTGAAGAAATTGAACACCATGCCCAGGAGGTTGGTCAGAAGCAGTATCAGGAAGATGATGATCAACAGCGCCACAAAGGTCAAGAACAAGGTGAGCAGCGTCTTGCCCAGGGTGTAATTGTGCACCTGCATGATGCCGATGAGGATCATGATCACTCCATAGGCGATTCCCACCGCAATGAGCAGGGTGTAAAAGGCCTGCTCGTCATCCGCCACGAACTGACTGATCACCGTGGCGGCCGCCAGCACGATGGTGATGGGCACCGTGCCGTACCCCACCGCAATGGCGATGTCCTTCATCCGGCCCTCCCCGTTCATCAGACAGGTGATGGACCAGTTGCTGACGCACAGGAGCAGATAAAAGGCCAGCACCCCCAGCAGCTCGTAGAGACTGTCCACTCCCCTGGGATCCAGGTCGTTGACCACGAAGCTGGCCAACAGCCGGTTGGCGGTAAAACAGGCGGAGAACAGCACCACCATCAGGATCGCCAGAGGCACGCTGCCCCGGTCCGCATGACGGATCCAATAGTAACCGTCCATGGGATGGGTGATGGTGTAGAACATGTAGCTCCATTTTTCCTTGGAAAAATACTTACGCATTCAGACCGCCTCCTCTCCTGACCTTCTGTTTCTTTTTGAAAAGAGTGATGCCCTTCCTCTTGCTGACCTGTCTCCAGACCACCCAGGCGATGACGAGCACGATGATCACCGTCAGGAACAGGTTGGCGTTCTGGGTCAGCATGTCGTTCCGGTAACGCTTATAGGCTACGGAATAATAATCCCTGGCCATGCCCAGCTTCAGGTACTTCATGGCCTGTTCGTAATCCCCGGCGGTCAGATAAGCCTTGCCGATGCCGGTGTTGGCCAGCTCGTTGTTCTCGTCCAGCTCCAGCACCCGCTGCCACAGGGCCACGGCTTCCGCCTCGTCCCCGTCGTACCGAAGGCCCACGGCCTGGTTGATCAGACGGCCGTACTCCGTTTCCTTGAAAAAGGTAATGTTGGCATTGTTGGCATCCAGCACCACCATGTCGCTGCCGATGTTCTCCACGGCCACGGGCATCTGGAAGGTGCCGGACTGGGAACCCATGCCGCCGAAGATGTACAGCAGGTTGCCCTCGTGGTCATAGGTGAAGATCCGCCCTCTCCGGCGGTCCAGGCAGGAATAAATGCCGTTTTCCCGGTACACCACGTCGGTGAACTGAGAAGGCCCCGCATAATCCGTGGTGCCGTCGATCTGCAGGTCTCCGCCCAGGTTGCCGCTGACGCCCTTTTTGATGACGTCCTCTCCTCTGGGGTTCAGACGGCGCACGCCCTGGAGCCCGTTGGCGTCGATGTTGGAAGCGTAGACGAAGCCGTCCGGATCGATGTCGATGCCGGTGAACTCCGTGGGAATGAAGAGCTGGGAATTGGAACGCTCTTCCTTGGTGGCGATCTTGCGCCAGAACTTCTCCCACAGGGAAATGTCCACGCTGATGGTGCCGAAGAATCCGGTGAATTCCCCGTTGGTCTCGAAGACCATGATTCCTTCAAACATGTTCTGGGCGATGCAGTACACACGGTCCGCATAGTCCACGGACACCTTCAGGGGAACGAAGACGAATCCCGCATCCAGCACCTCCGCCTGGGGATTCTCTACGATCCTGGCCAGGGTGCCGTCCTCGTTCAGCACCACCACCCTGTGGTTCTGGGAATCTGCGACGTAGAGCTGATTGGTCTCGGACACCGCCACGCCGTAAGGCTGTTTGAAGGCGTCCTCCGTCCCGTTGTTGTCAAAGGTCGTGATGATCCGGCGCACATGGGACACCGTGGAATCCACTACCACGATGCGGTTGTTGCCGGTATCCGCAATATAGATGTCGCCCGTGGGGGATTTGCACAGATCCTGAGGGGAGACGAAGGGGCCGATGGGCTCTCCGTCCAAGGTCAGGTCCTGTCCGGACACCGTCTTCAAGGGCTCATAGGGGGCCGGGGTGTAGACGATATCTTCCCGATAAGTGTAATTGTAGCTTTGATATGGCAGGCTGGAGGCTTCCGCCCGCAGTGGGGCCGCCGTCGCCAGGACGAGCCCCGCCAGAAGGAAGGCGCCGCAGCTTCTCATGATTTTCTTGATTCTCATGATATTCATCCGTTTCATCTTGGCCCTCCTCGTCAATCCTTCATGCCGGACGTGGTCATGGTCTCCAGCACGTTGCTCTGACAGATCAGGAAGAACGTGATGGGCACCGCCGCAATGATGAAGGTCACCGCCGCCGCTGCGCCCGCTCTGGCCACGCCGCCCGCAGTGATCTGCTGCAGGGCGAACTGCAGGGGCTTCAGCTGCTCATCCCGCAGGAACAGGGAACCGGTGTTGCCCCACATCTGCTGGAACTGGAAGATGGCCAGGGTCAGCCAGGCGGGCTTGACGTTGGGCATCACGATCTTCCAGAAAATCTGCCACTCCGATGCGCCGTCCAGCTTGGCGGATTCCATCAGGGAGTCCGGCAGCTGCTCCATGAACTGCTTCATCAGGTACAGGCCCATGCCGAAGGACCAGGCCGGCAGAACCAGGGCCGCATAATTATTGTTCAGATGCAGCACGGAAATGATCAGGTACTGCGGGATCTGGGTCACCGTCCAGGAGAACATCATGGACAGCACCACCATGGAGAACAGGATGTCCTTGAAGGGGAACTTGTGCTTCGCCAGGGGATAGGCCGCCAGGGAAGCGCAGATCACGTGGCCCACCACGCCGCCGCCGGTGATGATGATGGTATTGATGATATACCTGGAAAAAGGAACCCAGGAATCATTCATCAGCACGAACAGGTCGGAGAAGTTCTCCAGGGTGGGATTTCTCACGAAAATCTTGGGCGGGAACTGATACAGCTCGTCCAGGGGCTTCAAGGCGTTGTTGACGATCATCACCAGAGGCAGTATCATGAACACGCCGCACACGATCATCAAAGCGAACAAAAGAGTATTGCCGGCCACAGAACGATTCAGCTGCTTCTGTTTCCTGTGGAAGAATCTTTTTTTCTTCTTATATTCCGCTGCCATTCTACTCACCTACCCTTCTTAACAATTTCTGTACCAATTTATTGGAGCCCACCATCAGCAGGAACAGCACCGTGGCGATGGCGGATGCGTAACCCATTTCAAAACGGGTGGAACCGTAGTCCAGCAGGTGGGTCACCACCGTGGCGCCGGAATAGTTCACCGAAGGGTTCCCCGCCAGGTTGATGGAGATGTCCGCCACTGCGAAGGACTGGGTGATCTGCATGACGGCGCCGAACATCAGCTGGGGCTTCATGGCCGGCAGGGTCACGTACCACAACTCCTGCCAGCGGTTCTTCACCCCGTCCAGGGCCGCAGCCTCATACAGGCTCTTGTCCACGGTCTGGAGACCGGCGATAAAGGACAGGAAGCCGGTGCCCAGGGACAGCCACAGCTGCACCACGATCAGGACGGGCATGACGTATTTCTCCGTCTGCATCCACAGCTTGGGCTCGTTGATCAGATCCAGTTTCAACAAAATACCGTTCAGGTAGCCGTACCGGTCTCCCGTGAGGATCAGGTTCCAGACCAGATAGGCGTTGCCGCAGATGGAAGGCGCATAGAAGACCAGGGTCAGCACCGCCCGCAGCACCCCTTTGAACTCATTGATGATCCAGGCGAACAGGAGGCAGAGCATATAGCTGATGGGTCCCGTCACCACGGCGAAGATCAGGGTGTTCTTCAAGGAGATCATGAAAATATCGTCTTCCAGGAACAGCTTGATGTAATTGCGCCAGCCCACGAAAGTGGGAAGTTCCAGCATGTTGAAATCCGTAAAGCTGAAAAACACGGAGATCACCACCGGCAGCACCGTAAACAGAAAGAACAGGAAAAAGTAGGGTGCCAGCATAAAATAGGATGTTTTGCTCTTCCGGATCTGATATCCCAGGGTTCCCTGCTTCTGAATGATCTTCAGGGTCTCCTCGGAAATTCCATCGGAACCGTTTTCGCCGGAAGCCTTCACGTTTAATTCTTGTGATGCCATTTTTCTCCTCCTTCCTATTCCACCGCCAGCGGCAGATCGAATTCCTGACGCTTGTAATCTATTTCCGCATCGATGTACAACACCTTGTCCATCAGCTCCTCTCTGGGAGTGGCCACCGTGGTCCGGCCGGTGCTGCTGGCATCGGTGGTCACGGCATAGAAGGCGTTGTTCACGTTACGCCAGCTGTAGTAGCCGCCGGGCACCTGAGGAATTCCCTTCACCTGCTCAAACTGCTCCATGATGGCCCGGTAGTCCCGGATGGGCCAGGACAGGTTGCTCAGGGCCTCCAGGTTGGCCGTGGCCACCCGGGCGCTGGCCCCCATGAGGCTCTCCATCTCCCTGCCGTACAGGGTCTGGGTCTCGGCGCTGGTCCACCATTTCAGGAACTCCCAGCATTCCTCCGGGTACTCCGTGTTGGCCATGATGATGTCCGCCAGCCCGGCGCTGCCCGTAGTGTGATTGATAGTGCCGTCCTCCTGCCGGATGCCGGGCACCACCGTGAAGTCCCACAGCCCGGCGATGTCCGGTGCGGACACCTGCAGGTTGTTGTAGGTGGTATAGTCGGAAATGATGATGGGACATTCCCCGGTACGGAACCGCTCTTCCACGCTGGTGGCCTTGTCCAGTTTATAATCGGTGTAATACTCGCAGTATTCCTTGAAGGTGTTGACTGCGATGTCGGAATCCAACAGGGACTTGCTGCCGTCCGCCGTGTAGTACTCCCCGCCGTTCTGGAACAGGAGCATGGCGAAGACCTGCTCCGAAGGAAGCATGCCGAATTCCATCTGGTTCTTGGAGAGCACGGTCATGGCCACCTTCACCTCGTCCCAGGTCTCGGGCAGCTCCAGGCCGATCTCCGCCAGGATGTCCTTGCGGTAGAACATCATGGGGAAGGTCTGGGTCTCCGGCAGGGCGTAGGCGGCGCCGTTGAAGGTAAAGGGCACCATGGCGCTTTCGGAGAACCGCTTCGTCACCTCGTCAAAATCCGCAAACTGCGACAGATCCAGCACGGCGTTGCGCAGGCCGTAGTTGATGGGAGTGTCATTGCCGGTGTTCAGCACCGCCCCGGCGATACCGTTGGTGTTGGCCACCTGAATGGCCACGTCCGGCCCCTCCCCCGCCAGGGTGGCCCGCAGCAGGGTGTTCATGTCCACCAGCTGGACGTTGACGTTGATATTGGTCTCATTGGTAAAATGATCGTCGATCAGGGACTTCACCACGTTGGCCTGGTCCCGGCCGGTGCCCACCCAAAGGGTCAGGGTGATGCTTTCCTCGTCGTCTTCCGCCACGTTGCCGATCTGGTTGTAATCAATAATGAAGGAATAGTACAATCTCTGAATCTCGTACCCGGCGCTGGCGAAGAAGCCCGTGGAGGCGATCTTCTGCTTACTGTCCGGAGAATAGATCATGATCCGGTCAATCTGCAGGGGCTGGGCCAGCACCTGAGTGATCCAGTTGCCGCAGGCCCTCACGTTGGCCTTATAGGAAGAGATGACCTCGGTAAACCGTTCCTGATCCTCGATCAGTTCTTCCAGCTGGTCGCTCATGGTCACCAGCACCGTCAGCTTGTCGCTGTTGTTGCCCGCCGTAATGCGCAGCCGGCCGATGGCAGCATCCACATCTTCCTTCACCGCTTCCAGCTGGCCCTTCAGCCCGGGAAGGCTGGCTTCGATCTGGTAATCCCGGAACTGATCCGGCGCCACGCCGGTGATGTAGATCACCTGTCTGTAAATGCTGTTGAGCTGCTGCACCGCATCCTGGACCTGGCTGATGATCTCGGCCATGTCGCCCAGCACCACTTCCATGCGGATAGTGTGCCGGCCGGCCTCCAGGTAGAAGCTGTAAGGATTGCCCTCTTCATCGGAAAGGACCTCCTCCTTCCAGCTCTGGGAGTAAGCGAACCCGTAATCGTTCAGCTCCGTAAAGGGCACCTGCCCGTCTATGTAGATTTTCCGGCACACATCGATGCCCCGGACGAAGTTCTGTTTACAGAAGGCGGAGATATTGTAGTAGCCGCTCTCCCCCACCTCGAATTCCCACTCGATCCACTGCCCGGCCTCCTGCCAGGAGGTGCCGCCGATGGTGTTGTTCAAAAGCAGCTTGGGGCTGGAAGGATATACCGCAGGAGAGGACTGATCCTGTCTGGGATAAAGCATCTGGGAAGAGGTCTTCAGGGAATTCTCCCCTTCCACCCTCACGAACTGCCCGTGGCTGTCGGAAGCCCCGGCGCTGTCCCAGGCCGCCTTCACGGAAGCGTAATCCCCCGCTTCCTCCACATTGCTCAAGATCACCTCATGGATCAGCATGGGCTCCTTCAGGGAAAGGATGGTGATGGTGTGCTCTCCGGCCTCCAGATACACGGAAAGAGGCTGAGTGATATAGCCGTTGCTGTCGAAGAGATAGCTTTCCACCCACTCCGGCTGCTCCACGGCCTCCGGCTTCACCTGGAAGCCCTGATTGTCCGTTTCCCAGGCCCGCACGGTGACGCCGTTCTCATCCACCAGGGTCTCCTGGATGTCCGTCACCCAGATCCGCTTGAACTCCACCAGAGCCATCTCCCCGTAGGGAAGCTTCCCATCAATGAAAAACGCTCTCTGGATCTCGGAATTCTTGCCTTCCACCGGATAATACAACAGGGAAAGATCATAAAAACCGCTCTCCTCCACGTTCACGTCGAATTCCACCAAAGCTTCCTCCGAGGTGAGCAGGGAAGGACCGCCTCCCGGCACGTTTTCATAATCCTCGTAAATCTGAGGCTCCACCGGAACCCCTCCCTCTTCGTACCTGGCGTAATCCGCCGCCTGGATCCGGTACTCCCTGGCGGGATATGCGGCAGGGTTGCTTTCCAGATATTCCTGGAAACCGGGAATGTTCGGGTCAATGGAATAGGTTCCTACCAAGTCCTCGTATTCCTCCAGCGTCACATCCGTCGCCGCCTGCACCCGGAGCGGCGGCTGCCATATCAGTCCCGCACAGGATGCGGCCGCAGCAAGAAAGGCCAGGCTTCTTCTCAGGCTTCTTTTTCTCATCCTTCTTTCCTCCTATCTTAACGGATAATTTTTGAGATCGGGCAGTTCGTCCCTGGTAATAACATGTTCGTGTTCGTAGACCTTTTTCACCATGGATTCCTCGGTATACTGTTCGGAGAGAACCATCAGATTGCTGCCGACGGTGACGAACTCCCCTCCCCAGGTACAGAAGGACCCCCACATGGAACCGTCCCGGATGGCCAGATCCGGATCAAAGAGACAGCCGTTCTCCGACAGGATCACCATTTTCCTGGAATCTCCGTAATCCAGCACCTCCAGATACTTGGCGGTCTGAGGAGTGTAGACGTGTTCCCCGGGATAAATATCCTCCCCGATGATGTCCACGTAGGCGTCCCCGGGATACCAGTCCTTGTCCTGCCCGTTCCAGACCCAGATCAGGTTGTCCAGTCCGAACTCGTTGGTCAGCCGGTCATAGAGCAGGAGGTACAGCTCCTTATAGGCCTCCGGCCCCGCCGCTCCCCACCAGAACCAGCCTCCGCTGGCCTCGTGAAGGGGCCGCCACAAGACGGGCACCCCCGCCTCCTTCAGGCGGGTCAGCTGGGCTGCGATGGCGTCGATGTCGCTCATGAGAAGCTCATAGCCTTCCTCGTCCTCCCCGTTCATGATCTTGGCCAGGTCGATGTTGGTGGAATCCGTATAAAAAGCGGAATACCACTGGCCGGTGATATATTTCTCCGGTGCGTTCCAGTGCCAGCAGAAGGTGACGATGCCGCCCTGCTCCCAGTACTCTATAGCGTGTTCCACCGCCTGGGAGGTGCTGCCGTGGGCCGCCCGGGAAGGAGAATATTCGATGAGATCCAGACCCAGGATGGCCGGATACTTTCCTCCGGTGGTCTTCCAGATGGTGGCGTTCTCCAGCCCGTACATGCCGTCGTCGCAAAATTGTCCTGAAAGGATGTCCGTTCCATAGATGTCGCACAGATAAGTAAAGAGTCGCTTCGCATTGTCGGAAGCGTTCGGATTGACCAGCACCGGCTCAATGTCGAACCGGGAGGCATCCAGGGGCACCGCTTCCCGGATCCGAATCCCATCCAGCTGGATCCAGCCCCAGCTCTTGGTGATGGACACGGTATGGCTTCCCGTCTCCAGATACACGTAGGGGAAAACATAATCCGCAAATTCCTTGCCTTCCACGTCCACCGTCCCCATGTTCTCGTCGTCCACCAGAAGATTGTTGGATTTGAAGCTGCCGTCAACGCTGCGGCAGATCACGTCCAGATCATAGAACCCGTCCGCCGCCACCTCCAGGGTGATCCGGCATCCGTCCCCGTCCTGGGTAATGCCCTCCACGTATTTCACGCCCTGACTCTCCCCCAGGGAGGCCCCGCCCAGGAGCTCCCCTTCCTCTGCTTCATACAACGCCGCCTCTTCCCAGGGGGCCGCTTCCTCGGCCTGCTCTTGCCCGGCGCTCTCCTGCCCGGTATCTCCCTGCCCGTCAGCGCCCTGCGAACCTCCGATCTGGCTTCCACATCCATACAAAAACACCGCCAAAATCAATGATATTGCGGCTGCTCTGCGGATTTTCAAACGAATCGCCCCCTCTGGTTAATTTTTAAGCTTCATTAATTAATCTATTTTTGATTATTAATTAAGTAATTCGCTAATTACAAAGATTATTTTTTATACTTGCATTCTACTATATTTATAAACTAAATTCAATAGTAATTTATATTAAATAATTCACTTTGTTAGTATTGAATAAATTTTAAGCGCAAAAAATGTACAAAATGTATAATCCACATTTTGTACATTTTCATCTAAAGGCCTTTATTCGCACTTAATTCATTTAAGGGACATATGTAAAAAACGTTTTCAGATAGCTTTCCGGCATTAGTTAATTAATAAGTAATTAATTAAACGCACGAGGCCGCCCTGCGATTCCTAATTTTTCCGACTTTTTGGGGGCAAAAGGATTACGGCATCAATACCTCAAATGCGGGAGCCGCAAAGCAGCGTAACAATCCGCAACCCCTTCCCTTTTGACGCCCGAATCATAACGATAAGATCGTGTCATCGCCCTGTATCTGACAGGAAGCCTGATTCTGCGGCAGTTTGATCTTTGCTTCCGGTATGTGCCGGTTGACGAAGCGTATACGGCAGCCTTCCGCCCCCTCCAGCTTCACCAGGACGGAGCCGTCCCCGTCTCCGCTTTCCCCGATCTCTCCCGACATCAGTTCTTCGACGAACTGGTACACCGCCGTCTTCACGGCCCGGTCCAGACAGTAGGCCCTGAATTCCACGTTTTGGGCGAATCGATAGTCCACCTTTTCATGGGAGATTCCCACCGGGATCACGCTGCCCTGGCGCACCCACAGAGGAATGGACAAATAACCATGCTTTTCTTTTCTCCAGCAGCCGCCCTGGGCTTCTTCCCCGGTCAGGAAATTCGTCCAGGTTCCTTCCGGCAGATAATATTTCGCCATCCCTTCCTCATTGAAAATCGGGGCCACGAGAAGGCTGTCCCCCAGCATGTACTGCTTGTCCAGGTAACGGCAGTTCTCCTCCTCCGGAAATTCCAGGGCCATGCTGCGCATCATGGGCACGCCGGTCCGGGAGGTGACTGCGGCGCTGCTGTATAAGTAAGGAAGCAATTCCAGCTTCAGCCTGGTGAAAAAGCGCACCACGTCCACGGCTTCCTCGTCATAGACCCAGGGCACCCTGTAGGAACTGCTGCCGTGGAGTCTGCTGTGGGTGGAAAGCAGGCCGAAGGCGGCCCATCTCTTGTAGACATCGGGGGTGGAAGTGCTTTCAAAGCCTCCGATATCGTGGCTCCAGAAGCCGAAGCCGCTGCTGGTCAGGGACAAACCGCCCCGGAGGCTTTCCTCCATGGATTTATAATCCGACCAGCAATCCCCGCCCCAATGCACCGGGAACTTCTGTCCCCCCGCCGTGGCGGAACGGGCGAAGACCACCGCTTCCTCTTCCCCCTTTTTACGCCTTATCGCCTCAAACACCGTTTTGTTATAAAGATAGGAATAATAGTTGTGCATTTTCTCCGGGTCGGCCCCGTTCGCATAAACCGCATCCGTGGGGATCCTCTCGCCGAAGTCCGTCTTGAAGCAATCCACCCCCATGTCCATCAGTGCCTCCAGCTTGCCCTGGTACCAGGCCGCCGCCTCCGGATTGGTGAAATCCACGATGGTAAGCCCCGGCTGCCACATATCCCACTGCCACACGCCGCCGTCCGGCCGCTTCAGGAAATATCCTTTTTCCATGCCCTCATCGAACAGGACGGACTCCTGCCCCACGTAGGGATTGATCCAGACGCAGATCTTGACACCCTTTTGCTTGATGCGTTCCAGCATTCCCGCAGGATCCGGGAAGACCCTCTCATCCCACAGGAAATCCGTCCAATGGAATTCCCGCATCCAGCAGCAGTCGAAATGAAACACGGAAAGCGGAATTCCCCTTTCCAGCATGCCGTCTATGAAGCTCATCACAGTGGCCTCGTCATAATTGGTGGTAAAAGAGGTGGACAGCCACAGGCCGAAGGTCCACTGGGGCGGAAGGGCCGGCTTGCCCGTCAGATCCGTGTAGCGCATCAGCGCCTCCTTCATGGTGGGGCCGTCTATGAAAAAGTAATCCAGGCTCTCCCCCTTGACGGAAAAGGCCGTCTTGCTCACGCATTCCGTCCCGATCTCAAACTCCACCCGTTCCGGATGATTTACGAAGATCCCGTATCCCAGGCTGGACAGGTAGAAGGGCACGTTTTTGTAGGACTGCTCCGTGCTGGTCCCCCCGTCCTCGTTCCAGATGGAGACGGACTGCCCGTTTTTGACCAAAGGGGAAAACCGCTCCCCCAGCCCGTAAATCAGTTCGTCCACGGACAGGGACAGCTGCTGTCTCATATAAGCGCCTCCCCCTTTGTCATAGGCCAGGCCCTTCCAGTCCTCCTTCATGTAAGCCAGGTCGTTGTCGCCGCTCCGGGTCAGCAGCTTCCCGTCCCGCCGGTATTCCATGGAAAAAGGATCCTTGTTCACCACAAGACTCAAATGACCGCTCCTGACCGTAAGCGTCCGTTCCGTCTCCAGGACTTCACAGCCCCCGTCCTCCGGCAGGTTCAGCTCGAAGGAGGGTCCCTTGTTCACCGCACCCTTGTGGTGAAAGGCTCTCACCCTGATGACCTCCGGCATGGGTGCGCTGATACAGATCGTCAGATTCACACCTCCCAGAGTGCTCCCTTTCCCGTAGACCCGATAGGTGGGGGCGCACAGCTCCACCCCGGTCTCCTTCCTCCGCACCTCATAGATCTGTTTCGGGGAAAAACGCTCCCAGCCTTCCCGCAGGAGCCAACATCCGTTGCTGAATTTCATGCTTCCGATCTCCTTTCCAAATCATAAATTTCGGGATTTTCTTTCACTCCTATACATCCTCGCCCGGTTCCGGATCACCTTTACCGTTTTCTCCAGGGATTTTTATCCAAGGAAATAGGCTTCCGTCAAAAAAGGGCTGCGTGTAGCGATACGCAGCCCTTTGCAGTCTGTTGAATTTTCTGGGTTCAGGGCCGAACCGCTCTGATCTCACTCTGCGGTCATATGGATCAGCATCCCCCGGAAGTCCCCCCACATCCCCGGAATCGTCAGTCCGGCGTTCATCAGCGCATCTCCGCCAATCCGCCTTCCCTCCAGGTGCTTCAAGCCCTCCACGAGGTAGCGTTTTGCCGGATCCAGGCCCTTCAGACGGATCACCCGGCTCCTGTAGTTGGGCCGGTTCAGGACCTGCACATAGGTGACCAGGGCTTCCCTGCGGTTCCGGGACACCACCATATAACAGTCATATTCATGATTTCGCTGATAGGAAGCGATCCTGTAGTACTCTCCTTCCCGCACCAGGTCATTGTAGCGGTGATACAGGCGGATCTGCTCCGGGATCTGGGCCCTCTCCTCCTCAGACAGCCTGGTCACGTCCAACTCGTAGCCGAAGGTTCCCGCCAAGGCCACGAACCCTCTGGTCTCGAAAGGCGTCACCCTGCCCACGGCGTGGTTGGGACAGGCGGAAACATGGGCTCCCATGGCGGACAGGGGATAAAGAAGGGCCGTTCCCTCCTGGATCTTCAGCCGCTCTATGGCGTCCGTGTCATCAGAGCACCAGATCTGGGGGCTGTAATACAGCATCCCCGCATCGAACCGGGCCCCGCCGCCGGAACAATTTTCCAGCAGAAGCTCCGGGAATTCCGCAAGCAGCCTTTCCTGCAGTTCATAGACGCCCAGCACATAACGATGATACAGCTCCCCGGCCCGATCCGCCGGGAGCTCTGCGCTGCCCAGATCCGACAGCTGCCGGTTCATATCCCATTTCACGTATTCGATGTTGGCGCTGTGGAGCACGGCACAGACGCTTTCAAAAACGTAATCCCGCACCTCCCTGCGGCTGAGATCCAGCACGTACTGGCAGCGGCACAGGGCGGGCTCCCGTTCCGGCAGGCGGATGGCCCAGTCCGGGTGGGCCCGATAAAGCTCGGAGTCCGGGGAAATCATTTCCGGCTCCAGCCAAATCCCCAGCTTCATTCCCAGCCGATTGACCCCTTCCGCCAGGGCAGACAGCCCTCCGGGAAGCTTCTCTTCATTCACTTTCCAGTCTCCCAGGCTGGAACTGTCGTCATTCCGATGGCCGAACCACCCATCGTCCATCACCAGCATCTCGATGCCCAGACCGGCGGCGCATTCGGCGATTTTCAGCAGCTTCTCCGTGTTGAAATCAAAATAGGTGGCTTCCCAGTTGTTGATCAGGATGGGGCGTTTCCTATTCCGATAAGGCCCCCGGATCAGATGCTTCCGAATCACCTGATGAAAGGAACGGGTCATGCCGTCCAGGCCCTGATCGGAAAAGGTCAAAATGGCTTCCGGCGCCGTAAAACTCTCTCCCGGCTGAAGCTTCCAGCAGAAACCTTCCGGATGGATGCCCATGACCACCCGCAAGGTATTCATCTGGGTCTTCTCCACCTGGGCCAGGAAATTCCCGGAATATACCAACTGGAGACCGTAGACCTCTCCCCGATCCTGTCCCCCATCCCTCTCCCGGTCTGCGCCCCTTTCCAAAAGCGCCAAAAAGGGATGCTCCTGATGGGAGGTCTCTCCCCGCAGGGATCCCACGCTCTGCTTCCCGTAGCCCAGGCTGCGGAAATCCATCTGCCGCTCTCTGGCCCAGGAACCGTGAAGGGTCAGCATTTCATAGCCCCGATCCTCCATGTCCATGCACACGGAATATATCTTCTCCAGCCACAGGGGCTTTTCTCCATCGTTCCTCACGATGACGCTGCGTGTGATCGCATCCGCTTCTTCAAACACCCCGTAGATCAGATCCACCTTCAGCCCCAGGGCCGGATCCCCGCAGTGCAGAACCAGGGCCTTTCCATCGTTGTCAAAGGTGGCGGGCAAACCCTGCAGCTTCGGTTTTTTCTCCAGGATCTCATAGCTCTCGAAAAGGGGCAGCACCCCGCAGCCCCCCTCCGGGGTCCTCACGATAATGGAGCTTTCCCGATAATCCCCCAGCCCGTTGCCGGAATATTCAAAGGGAAACTGGTCATAAAAAGAGGTTCGATCCCGATTGTTCCGGAAAGGCACGAAGGGCGGTTCACAGGTGCGCAGCAGGTAATTCAGATCCTCGTCGCCCACTTTTTTCCCATAATAAATGTGCCCCAAGAATCCTTCTACGTCTGCAATACCGATGCAATAGCTGGTATGCGCCGTGTCCAGTTTAAAGATTTTATACTCTTCCAGATACTTGACTGCCATATTTCCTCGCATTCTGCCGTTGATCAGCCCTTACCGTTCCCCGACGCTGCCCTTTTCCACGATATGGCCGGCGATCAGATCGATCCTCTTCATGGCTTCCGGATCCTCGATCCGCCGCAGCGCCTTGCGCAGGGCCGTTTCTGCCATGGCCTTCATGTTCACCTCGTAGGTGGTGATGTCCCTGTTGGAAAGTCCCGGATACAAATAATTGTCAAAACCCACCACGGAGACGTCCTCCGGCACCCGATATCCTTTTTCCGCCAGGACTTCGATGAGCTTGCTGGCCACCAGGTCGCAGTTGCACACGAAGGCCTCCGGCATGTCCTCGGGCAACGTCAGGATGATCTCTCCCGTCGTCATGTCCCGGTCCTCCAGCACCCACTCCTCCGGCCTGGGCAGGCCGTGCTCCAGCATCGCCCTGTAAAAACCGCAGTACCGGTCCATGATGCTGCTGGTGGCATGGATGGAGCCCACATAGGCCATTTTCCGGAATCCCCGTTCGTACAAATACTCCGTCATCAGGTACATCCCGTAAAAACCGTCCGTGACCACCGCATCGTCCGCCACTTCCTTATAATAAAAGTCCATGATGACGACCGGTATTTTCACGGAATTCCGCAGGAAACGGATATATTCCCGGCTGACTTCCCCCATGATGATCAGCCCTTCCGCCGCATTTTCCTCCACCAGGCGGGGCTGCTTCAAGCCCTGTTCCGCATCCTTTTTCAGGATCTCGGCGATCACCATGCAGTTCTTTTCCGGCGCCACCAGCATCAGCTCCTGGTACATCCTCCAATAAAAGGTGGTGTAATTTGCCAGGAATTTTTCCGAAATGATGACGCCTATGCTCTTAATCCCTTTGTTTTTGCGCTGCTCCTGAAAATAACCCATCTCCCGGGCCGTCTCCTGGATCTTCTCCCGCAGGGCCTCGCTGACGCCCTTTTGGCCGGTGATCGCATTATGTACCGTCACGGTGCTGACCCCGAGCTTCCGGGCAATGTCCAACATTCTCACTTTTGCCATAATTTTCAACCCGCTCTCCCAAAACTTTCTGAAAAAAAGTATAGACTATCCGCAGTGGTTTGTCAAAGGGGTTTTAGGCCAAAAGCAGGGAGACCAGATAAAAAGGCGTCGCCGCACCTTCCGCTCTGACGATCCGGATGGTGACTCTGTGGTTTCTGGGGGCGTCTTCTTCGCAGAGGGTCTGCAGGTACAGGCAGTCTCCCCAGTCCTCGTCAAAGTTGCCGTCCAGGATCACGGCTTCCTCTTCCCTTCCGTCCAGGACCGCCAAAGCCACCGGGGCAGGTTTGGTCACGGTCTTGCGATATTGCACCGCAATGCAGGCGGCCCACACCTCGAAGGCGATCTCCGCCCCTTCTTCGGAAGCGCTCCAGCCGTGCCGGAAGATCTCCGTGATGGATTTTTGTTTTTTCTCGTCCGCCAGAAATCCCCGGTTCTCCTTCACCGTCAGCTCCCGGTTCCGCAGCCGAACCGCATACTCGTAGCGGTTCGGAGTCATGGGAGCAGACAAAGGCATAACCTCTGAGCCGGAAACCGCAGACCCTTCCGTCCCCAGGGCCCGAACCTTCTCCAGATACTCGCAGATCACTTCCGCCAGCAGTTCATGCCCCTTGTCGTTGGGATGGAGACCGTCCGGCGTCAATTCCTCCCTGGCGAATTCCCCGGAAGCGATGCGGGGCAGGATGGCATCCCCCATGTATACGCCGGGAACCCTGTAGTAAGCCCCCACCACATCATGGATCCTCTGGGCGCTGTGCCCGTCATCGTAAAAACGGTTATGCAGCAATACCACCGCCGGTTTCCAGGGGCAGCTTAAGAGCCTGCGCACCAATCCCTCATAGGTCTCCTGGAAATGGGCGTCGTCATCATCGTTGACGGAAAATTCCACGAACACCACGTCCGGTTTCTCGCAAAGCAGATCCTGGGCCACCCTGGCTGCGCCGAAATGGGAAGTGGTTCCCCCGATCCCGGCGTTCAGATAAGTGAACTCCGCCTCGGGGAACGCCCCGCACCACCAGCGGTACACCCGGGATGCATAGCAAGTGTCCGGAGAAGAGGCCAGGCTGCCCTGGGTGATGGAGCCGCCCAGGAAGCCCAGCTTCAGCTTCTCTCCCATTCCGGCCCGTCTCATGACCTCGGCCAGTCTCTCATGGTCTCTCCAAAGCCCTTCTCCCAGGGTGTCCAGGTAATTTTTCAGTTCCTCCGCCATGCCCTCCGCCTCCGGCGTGCGAATATGACCTTTGGTGCCGCAGCCGTTTTGGCGGAACAGGAAATGGTGGATCCTGGGATCTCCCAGGCTGCTGCAGGCTTCCTCGATGGCCCTGTCCCAGCCCGGATGATGCCCCAGGATGGTGGTCATGCACAGAATATGGGCCTGGGGATGGATCCGCCGCAGGGTGCGCAGGAAGGCGGCATAATGGCTGCGCCATTCCCTGGCCTTCTCCCCGTCATAATCCTCCCCGCAGAAATCCTCGGGGTGGGCGTCGTTCTGCCCCACCGCCACGATCACCAGCTGGGGCCGGAAGCGGGAGAAATCCCACTGTTTGGGGCCGCCGCCCACTTTTTCCCGATAGTCCTCGCTCTGAAAGATCTGAGACTGATACTGTATTTTGTCAAAAATGCTCTCCATGCCCTGCTGTGCGGGCTCCATGTAATACCCGATCCCGTCCATGAGGGCGATGCCCCCCTGGGCGATGTCGTGAAGCCTGGCGTTCAGCTTCCGGGCCAGGATCCAGGCATAGGAATGATAGCTGTTGGAAAATTCCCCGTTGTGCTCCGGATCCGGTTCCCCGCAATAATCCACGGCCTCCGACACCTCTCCGGCGGACACGGAATCCCCGTAGACCTCGATGCACCGGGCAGGAAGGGGAGCGCAGGGCAAAAGCACAAGCCCCTCGTCCCCCAGGAACCCGTGGATCTGGAGGATGTGGCAGGAATCCTGGCGTTTGAACACCAGCAGATCATGGACGGCCTCCTCTTCTTCCTCGCAAAGAGTCAGGCAGGAGGCGCCCCGTTCCGGGATCTGTACACAGAATTCCCTGCCGTCCAGCACGTAGCCCAAATAATTGTTCCAATAGGCGCGAAAATTGGTGAGCAGAATTTTCAGGCGCTTTCCCCGAAACCGGATTCGCACACTGGTGGCCGGATAACTCCATAAGGGGCCCTCCGGCTTGTCGAAATCGATTCTGCCCTCATACTGCAAATGTTCGTCAAATGGAGAAATCCGCTGTTCCTTCTCCCCGGCATACTGTGACAATTTATCCACTTTTACCTTCTCCCGATCTCCGTATCCGTACCGTTCACCTTGCTGTGATCCTTGATATAATCCATAATGTCGTCCAATCTGGTAAAAGCCAGGCCCACATAGCTGTCCGCCGCCCCGTAATAGATGGCGATCCTGCCGCTTTCGCTGTCATGGATGGTGGCGCAGGGGAAGCATACGTTGGGCACGAAACCTCTTTCCTCGTACCACTCCTGAGGGGTCAGCAGGAAGTCCTCGCAGCGATACTTCACGATGGAAGGATTGTCGATGTCCAAAATGGCCCCGCCGATGCTGTACACATAACCGTTACAGGTGCCGCTGACTCCGTGGTAGAACAGAAGCCATCCTTCATCCGTTTCAATAGGGGTTGCTCCTCCGCCGATCTTCAGGGATTCCCACCATTCGTAGCCCTTGCTCATCACGTGCCTGTGCTTTCCCCAGTACACAAGATCCGGGCTTTCGCTCAGGAACACGTCGCCAAAAGGCGTATGGCCGCTGTCGGAAGGTCTGCTAAGCATGCAGAAATTGCCGTGAATCTTCCGGGGGAACAGCACCGCATTACGGTTAAAGGGCAGGAAGGGATTCTCCAGCCTCACAAAAGTCTTGAAATCCTGGGTCTTGGCCATGCCGATGGCCGCACCGTAGAAATCCTGACACCAGATGATGTAATAGGTGTCCTCCACCTTCACCAGCCGGGGATCATAAGCGTACACCGGCATGAAGGGCTTTCCTTCCTCGTCCACGAAGGGAATTTTTTCCTCGTCAAAGCTCCAGTGAATGGCATCCTGGCTCCTTCCCAGGTAAATGTAAGGGATCCCGTTGTTCTGCTCTCCCCGGAACACGCCGATAAAGCCGTCCCCATAAGGCATCACCGCACTGTTGAAAATGCGGGCCACGTTTTTCAAAGGGTTTCTTCCGATGATGGGATTTTCCGAATAACGCCAGACGGGAGCGCCGGTAAAGGATTCCGGCCCCTCCTGCCAGGGCACGTTAGGCACTGCGGGTGCGATCATTTTGTACTTGGTCATGACGATACCTCTCTTTCTATTTGATGTGTTGCTGTTTTTAGCTTCGCTGCTTGTCTTTTTGCTTCTTTTCTGTTTGCTGCTTGCCATTTGCTGCTCCGCAGCCCGCCGGTTCACAGTTGGTTTATAAATGCCAGGTTCTTCTCAATCAAGGCGCATCTCTGCTTCACGCAGTCCGGGCTGCGCAGGGGATCCTGGGGCGTATGGAACACATAATCCTCCAACCGGTCCAGATCCGTGACCGCCACGTGCATCCTGGTGTCGCTGGAGGCGTAATAGATGTACACCCGTCCGTCCGGCAGGGCCACGGCCCCGTTAGTGAACACCACGTTGGAAACGTCCCCTACTCTTTCCCCTTCCCTGGGCCCGATCAGGAGCCCGGAAGGCTCTGCGATCACCTTCGCCGGATCCTCCAGGGAGGTGGCAAAGGCATAGATCACGTAGCGCAGTCCAGCCGCCGTGTTGCGGACGCCGTGAGCGATGTGGATCCATCCCCGGGACGTCTTGATGGGCACCGCCCCGGCCCCGTTCTTGGATTCCGTGATGGTGTGATACCGGCGGCAGCTGGTGATCCGTTCCTCGTCGATCACCGCATGGGTGATGTCCTCGCAGAGGCCGAAACCGATGCCTCCGCCGGAGCCGGTCTCGATGAAATCATCCATGGGCCTGGTATAAAAGGCGTATTTTCCATCCACGAATTCCGGGTGCAGCACCACGTTCCTCTGTTGGGGCGAGCGCAGGGTCTTCAGGTTCGGCAGCCGCTCCCAGGTCTTCAGATCCCTGGTGCGCACGATCCCGGCCGCCGCCACCGCCGCCGAAAGATCCGAGGAAGACGTGTCCTTGCTTTCGGAACAGAACACCCCGTAGATATAGCCGTCCTCATGAAGGGTCAGGCGCATGTCGTAGACGTTGGTTTCCTCCGGGCAGGTGTCCGGGAGCACCACGGGATAGTCCCAAAACCGGAAATTGTCGATTCCGTTGGGGCTCTCCGCCACCGCAAAGAAGGACTTCCGGTCATTTCCCTCCACCCGGGCCACCAGGTAGAACCGGCCGTCCAGATAGATGGCGCCGGAATTCATGACCGCATTGACCCCCAGCCGCTCCATAAAGCGAGGATTGGTCTCCGGGTTCAAATCGTACCGCCAGAACAAGGGAATATGCTCCCTGGTCAGCACCGGATATTTGTAACGGCTGAATATCCCATTGTAAAAAGAAGGATCCACCTCATTTTTTCTGCGGATCAGCTTTTCCTGCTTTTCCAGCTCTTCGTAATACTTCGGACAAAGCTCCATTTTTTCCCTCCTTATGATCTCCATGCACATCCGTCCGTTGTGGTAGGGACATTTCCAGGGTTCCACCACCGGTTTGTCCAGGGCGGGCACCCCTTCGTCGGTCACGTACCAGAACCACTCTCCCCCTTCCCGGTTGTCCACCAGGAAGGTTCGGATATATTCCCAAAGACTCTCGGACGCCTGCAGATACCGCCTGTCGCCGGTTTCCTGCCAGGCATTGTAAAATCCCACCACGCCTTCCGCCTGCACCCACCAGATCCTCCTGGTGTCCACCCTGCCCCGGTCGCACTCGTTGGCCAGGGAATGGCCGTCAAAGGCGATGCGGAAAATTTCTTCCTCCAGATCCCGAAGCATGGGAGCCAGCCTCGCCCGAAGCTCCGGATCCCCTAGAACCTTGAGACTCCTGTCCATCAGCCAGGCCGCTTCGATATCGTGTCCATAGGAATGCAGATCCAGGAGACTGTTCATCTCCTTGTCAAAAAACACCTCCTGACGGTGCTTTTCCGGATGATAGACCCGTGTGGCCACGAGATTCAGGATCCAGCGCAGCTTCTCCGCCGCCTTCTTCCCGTCTGCGAACTCCCTTCCTCCCGCAGCTCCCCAGTCCCCGGCTCCCGCCGCCAGCCGTTCGTTCCTCTCCCGGCAGGCCAGAAGATACTCCGTATACGCTTCCAACACGTGCAGAAGCGTGTTCATGGTCCGCCAGGCCATAACGCCGTTCTCGGAAAGCTTCTCGTTGTCCACGGGATGGAAAAAACGATCCTGGGCTTCCAGATATCCCCCGGGTTCAAAGCATCGGCTCTCGATCAATTCCACCAACTCCGCCGCCAGCCGGAAAGCCTCTTCTTCTCCGAAGGCTCTATAATAAGAAGAAAGGGCGTACACCGCAAAAGCCTGATTGTATGTATGCTTCGTGGTATCCAGAGGATTTCCCTTATAATCCATGGACCAGAAAACGCCGCCCGTCTCCCGATCCAGGCAGTGATCCCGCAGAAACCGATAGGCACAGTCCGCATATTCCTTCAGGCCTTCCCTTTCTCCCAGGCACATATGGGCATTGGAAAAAAACCACAGGATCCGGCTGTTCAGAATGCACCCTTTTTCCGCCTGCCGATCCACCAGAAGTCCCGAATCCATCAGCCCATAATAGCCGCCGAACTCTTCATCCCGCAAGGCCTTCCAAAAAGGAAGCAGCTTTTTTCTCAAATGTTCTTCCAATTCTTCACTTAACATATTATTTCTCCGTATGTTAATTTATAATTAAATTTTACTATTTTTATTAATTAAGTCATTAATATTTATTGATTTTTATGTACGTTTCTTGTATTTTCCTTCGTTTTCATCCTTTTTCACAAGGAAATTCTTTTTTTTCATATGTTTTGACGATTTCTTTTTTTCATCTCCGCAATTATAATTAAATTAAATTATTAGGCAGCGCATAAGGAGGATAATTAAGGTATGCCTTCCCCTCAGAGCACAGATCGAATTTATGATCCGGAGCTTTCCATCCTGGAAAGGGATGGGATCTCTCTGGTTTCCCGAGCTCCGGAGACAGAGGACGCCAGGGCCCTGCTCTTTGCCAGCGCCCTGGAAAGGGGCGACGTATCCAAACCTCTCGTCATCCGCACTTCTCCCTGCGCCGGATTGGGGCTTCTCTACGCAAAAGAAGGCAGCCCGCAGCTGGCCTTTCCCTCCTTCGTTCCTTCGGAACAAACAGTGGGAAAGGGAAGCTCTCCGACTGAAAAAAAAGGCTTTCCAGTTGGCAAAGAGGGCTCTCCAGCCGGAAAAGAAAGCTTTCCGACTGAAAAAGAAGGCTCTCCGGCTGGACAAGAGAACTCTCCAATTGGAAAAGAGAGCTCTCCAATTGGGAAAGAGAATTTTTCAGTTGGGAAAGAGATATTCTCGGCGGAGAAGGGAAGCTTTCTGCTGTTCGACTGCGGTCTGCCCCGGAAGCTCACCCTTCCAGGTCCCGCCAGCTACCAGATCCTATATTTTGACGGCGGCGGCATCTCCTATTTCCGCAAACGACTGTTCCAGAAGGAGCCCTGCCTGCCGGTGCCCCTGTCTCTGGGCCTTCATTCGGAACTCTCCCTGCTCTTTGAACCGGAACAGATGGACGACGTCTGCCAGCATCTTTTGCTGACCAGGCTGCTGTCCGGCATGGTCATGAGCGGCACCCCCGCTCCCAGGAAGCCTCCCTCCTATCTTCTGGCGATCCAGAAGGAGTTCAACGAACAATATTACCGGAAACATACCCTGGAGACCCTGGAGGAAAAATATCAGATCAACAAATACCGCATCTGCCGGGAGTTCCGGCACTTTTTTCAGACCTCTCCCCTGCAGTACCTGCACCGGATTCGCATTCAGGCCGCCCAGGACATGCTTTTGAAAACGGACATGAAAATCTACGAGATCAGCTATGAGATCGGCTATGAAAGCGTCAACCACTTCATCCACCATTTCCGGAAATTCACGGGAATGACCCCGGCGGAGTACAGAGAGCGGCTGTAAAACCTATGAGGCGGCCGCAAATCCTACGGGAGCGGCCGCAAACCAGAATCTGCGCAATTCTCTGCACAACTTTTCATTTTTCTGTTGATTTTCGCACGTTGAAGTGTTATAGTGGAAGGTGCCCAAGCGCAGCCCGGCCGCCCGAAAACGACCGAAAAAGGGACGTTCCAACGAAATGGGAAGGAGCAGCCCGGCTGTCCGGGGAACACGAAAGGAAACAGAAAGGATTTTCACGGATATGATCATTATTATGAAGCCCTGCGCCGCCCAGGACAGCATCAGCGCCGTCGTGGCCTCCATCGAGGCCAAGGGCCTGTCCGCTCACCTCTCCCGAGGAGAAGAGGTGACCATCATCGGCGTGGTAGGGGATAAATCAAAGCTTTCCACGGAGAACCTGGCGGTCTACAAGGACGTGGACCGCATCGTGCCCGTAACGGAGAGCTACAAACTTTCCAACAAGAAATTCCATCCGGAGCCCACTACCGTCAAGGCCGGAAATACTGCGATCGGGCCCGGCAGCCTGACCATCATGGCCGGTCCCTGCGCCGTGGAATCGGAGGAACAGCTGATGTGCATCGCCAGGGCGGTCAAAGCGGCAGGGGCCACCGTTCTGCGGGGCGGCGCCTACAAACCCCGGACCTCCCCCTATTCTTTCCAGGGGCTGGAGGAAGAAGGCCTGCGCTATATGCAGACCGCAGGAAAGGAAACGGGCCTGGCCACCATCTGCGAGGTAGTGAGCCTTCCCGCCGTGGAGGCCGCCGTGAAATATGTGGACATCCTCCAGGTCGGGGCCCGCAACATGCAGAACTTCATCCTGTTAAAAGAGGTGGGCCGCACCGGCATGCCGGTCCTGTTGAAGAGAGGTCTGTGCGCCACCATCGACGAGTGGCTGAATGCGGCGGAATACATCATGTCCGAAGGCAATCCCAACGTGATATTGTGCGAGCGGGGCATCCGCACCTATGAGACCGCCACCCGCAACACCCTGGACTTAAGCGCCGTGGCCGTGATGCGGGAGAAGTCCCATCTGCCCATCATTGTGGATCCCTCCCACTCCACCGGTTCCTACAAATACGTGCCTCCCATGGCCAAGGCCGCCGTGGCCTGCGATGCGGACGGGCTCATGATCGAGGTGCACAACGACCCCGCTCACGCCCTCTCCGATGGCCCCCAGTCCCTGACCTTCCAGCATTTTGAGCAGCTGACCAGGGAATTGAAGCCTTTCTGCGAGCTGGTGGGCAGGAGTTTCGTCATACCAGGAAATATCACGGACGAGAATGCAGCATTCCAAAATGCTGCGGCTGAAAATATCGCATTTGGAAATGCCGTATCCGAAAGCGTCCCGCCCGAAAATATCGCGATCAGAGATCCGGAGGTGAAATAACTTATGTCAATCATCTGCGGATTTATCGGCCTGGGTCTCATCGGAGGTTCCATCGCCAAAGCCATCAAAGAAAACCGTCCCGACACCCGCATCATCGCCTATGATATCAATCGGGACACTCTGCACGCCGCTTTTTCAGAGGGAATCGCCGACCAGGTCACAGACCGGATCGACGCCTCCTTCTCTCCCTGCGACTATATTTTCCTCTGCGCCCCCGTCCAAAAAAATGACGCCAACCTGGAGGCGGTGAAGGCCGTCCTTTCTCCGGACTGCCTTCTCACCGACGTGGGCAGCGTCAAAACCGACATTCACAGGCACATCCTGGAAGCCGGCCTGGAGGGACAGTTCATCGGCGGCCATCCCATGGCCGGCAGCGAACGGGTGGGATACGTGAACTCCAAGGCTTTGCTTTTGCAGAACGCTTATTATATCCTGACCCCCACCAAGGCCGTTCCCCAAGCAAAAGTAGAGGCTTACCGGGAGCTGGTGGCCGGAATCGGGGCCATTCCCCTGATCCTGGATTACGGGCAGCACGACTATGTGACCGCCGCCGTCAGCCACCTGCCCCACGTCATCGCCGCTTCCCTGGTGAACCTGGTGCGGGACTCGGATTCCCCGGACGGCATCATGAAGATGATCGCCGCAGGAGGCTTCAAGGACATCACCCGGATCGCCTCCTCTTCCGCCGCCATGTGGCAGCAGATCTGCCTGACCAACACGGACAACATCCTGTCCCTGCTGACGAGTTACATCGACTCCCTCTCCCGCATCCGGGATGAGCTGGCGGGCAGGGAAGGCGAAGAATTATATCAGCTGTTTGACGGCGCCAGGATTTACCGGGATTCCTTCCTCAACGCTTCCAGCGGCCCCATCAAGATCGTCTATTCCCTGAACGTGGACATTGCGGATGAACCCGGCGCCCTGGCCGCCATCGCCACCATCCTGGCCCTGAGCCAGATCAGCATCAAGAACATCGGCATCGCCCACAACCGGGAGATGGAGGACGGGGTGCTGCGCATCGAGTTCTACGAGGAAGCGGATATCCGCAAGGCCCGCTCCATCCTCACCGCCCGGGGCTACACCATTTATGATAAGAAATAGACGGTATCAAAGACAGGGAATTTGGGTTATAAGACGAGTCTAATTGCCACAACATAATGGGGCAGAAATCTGCCCCGTTATTGTAATATCTATAAAATCTTGCAGTTCTTTCTATTTGCTATAACATCTCCCGCACACGCTTTACATAATTGTCGGATCTGCCCCAAACCAGGTCTGAGAATCATTTTCCTTGCAACAATTCAAAATCCATGCAACTCCAAATACATAATGAGTAGTTTTTGTATTCTTTAAAAGAAGAATCATGTGTAAAATCTACTTGCTTTCTTTTCATCGCCAACATAGACACCACCTACTTTCTCATATATTTGTCTAACAATATCCGTGCAGCTTCTTCAAAAATAACCATTCTTCTTGGTGCAATCTCCACTGCGTTTATTTTTTCCATCTTATTATGTATCTCCTTGTTCTTTTTATTTTATCACATTTTCCTGCAAAGTGCCACTTAAAATGCGGTATTCATGAGAATGCTGGAGAATATTTTAACGTTTTCCTACAAAGTTATAGAAGATCCTCTCTTCCCTTATCCTTACCCCGTTCACTTTCTCCGGTTTGCCCATCAGGATACGGCCGCTTTTTGTCCAAAGCAGCAATCCCACATCTATATCCCTTCGTTTTTCCACCTTTCCTCCGGCTTCATCAACCACCGCATCATCTCTTGAAGTTCCTCACTGAAATCCGAAAGATCATCCAGCGTAATGGCATCTTCCCTCAACAGGTCTATAAGGTGTCCATACATATTTGAGCGGCTCATATCACGAACTATCACTCCGGTCAGCTTTTTATCACATTTGAGTCTGCCTTCCAGTTCCCAAAATATGTCTGATGGATTTTTATCTTTCTGGGACAGAATTTTTATATATTCTTTATTCAAACGGTTCATGTAATTTTCCTGCCAGCCCGGCAGTTTTTTCCGAAACAACTTCCAGTCTTTTTCAGCGGGAACGTTTTGTACGTATCTCATATAACCATCTCCTTGTATTCTATATATCATTCTATAGGACAAAAACACCTTTTGATGTATAAAATGCAGTATCAAAAGCTCGAATCACAAAATGAGTAAGCGAAATTGCATTCATAGGTGCCCAAAATACCGCTAGATTTTCCTCGCCCCCTGCTTCAAAATCCGGTTAAAGCTGTGCAGGAACATGAAGGTGGTGACGGAAGCGGCGGCAATATCGCTGACCGGCTCCGCCAGGAGGACGGCGAACACCTTGTTCTCCAGGAACAGCGGGAGCAGGAAGATCAAGGGGATCAACAGCACCAGCTTCCGCAGACAGGCCATGAGCAGGCTGATCTTGGCCTGGCCCAGGGCCATGAAGCTTTGCTGGCAGCTCAGCTGGAAGCCCGTGGAAAAGATTCCCGCCATATAGATACGGATGGCCCACACCGTATAATTCACCAGATCCGCATCCGGGGTGAAGATGCGGACGATGATCTGAGGGCAGAGCATCATAAATGCCCAGAACGCTCCCGCATAGCAGATACAGAAGGTGAACTGCGTAAAGAAAGCCTCCTTCACCCGCTCCGGCTTGCCGGCGCCGAAATTGAAGCTGATGATGGGCTGGCCTCCCTGGCAGACGCCCTGCAGGGGCATGGTGGCCAGCTGACTCACGCTGGTGATCACCGTCATGGCCCCCACCGCCAGATCGCCCCCGTACCGGGACAGGCTGGAATTGAAGCTGATGGACAGCAGGCTCTCCGTGGAAAGCATGACGAAGGTGGAAACTCCCAGGGCCAGGCAAGGCAGGATGACCCGGGGCTGGATCCTCATGTTGACGGCTTTCAGTTTCAGATTGGTCTTGGAGCCCGTCAGGAACCGCAGGATCCACAAACAGCTGACCGCCTGACTGGCCACCGTGGCGATGGCCGCTCCCCGGACACCCAGCCCCAGGACGAAAATCATGATGGGATCCAGCACGATATTGATGAGGGCGCCGATCATGGTGGTCATCATGCTGATCTTGGCGAAGCCTTGAGCCGTGATAAAGGGATTCATACCCATCACCAGAAGCACGAACACACTGCCCAGAATATAGATCCTGCTGTATTCCAAAGCATAGGGAAGAGTGATCTCCGAAGCGCCGAACCACCGCAGGAGGCTGGGCGCCGCCAGGTAGAACACCGCCGTCAGAACCAGAGCCATGAAAAGCAGCATGGTGAAGCTGTTGCCCACGATTTTCTCCGCTTCTCCCTTTTCTCCCTGCCCCATGGCGATGGAGGCCCTGGGCGCTCCCCCGCTTCCCACCATCATGGCGAAGGCGTTGATCAGCATCAAAATGGGGGCGAACAGTCCCACGCCCGTCAGGGCCGCCGCCCCGATCTCTTCAATATGGCCGATATAGATGCGGTCCACAATATTGTACAGCAGATTGATCACCTGGGCCACCACAGCGGGAATGGCCAGGGTCACCAACAGCTTTTTCACGTTCATGCTTCCCATGTCCTGGGAAATGTTCTTTTCCATCTGCCCGAATACCTCCTATCATTTCTTCTTTCGGGAACGGGGCTGCGCTCCCAAACGAGCCGTCTGCCTCCTCTATATATGCTTCGCCTGACTCAGGCTTTCAGAAGCGGGACTGCGCTCCCGAACAAACTGCCTGTCTCCTCTATATATGCTTCGCCTGACTCACGCTTTCAGAATGCGTCCTTGCTCTTCCCCTGGAAAATCGCCGGACAGTTCCAGGGTCTCTCCCGCCGGTATGTGGATCTCCAGGGTCTTTCCCTCGTATAATACCTTCGTATGGATCTCGGAAAAAGCCCTGAGCCTGCAGGATTTCAGCTTATGATCCGCCCACAGAAGATCCGCCTCTCCGTTCCCCCGGAAACGCAGTCCCCTGACTCCGCCGTCCTTCCAGGCGCCGGGCAGGGCCGGCAGCAGCACGATCCTCTCAGCGGAACTCTGCAGCAGCATCTGGGCGATGGCCGCCGTCACTCCGAAGTTGCCATCGATCTGGAACGGCGGGTGGCGGTCAAACAAATTGGGATAAACGGAAGACGCCAGCAACAGTTCCAGGTTGCGGCAGGCCTCGTCCCCGTCCCACAGCTTCGCATAATCATTGATGATCCAGGCCCGGCTCCAGCCGGTATGCCCGCCGCCGTGGGAAAGACGGCTCTCCAGGGTGGCCCGGGCGGCCTTCGCCAGCTCGGGCGTTCCATCCACCGTGATCTGCTGGGAGGGATGCAGACCGTACAGGTGAGAAATATGCCGGTGTCCCGGCTCGCATTCCTCGTAGTCCTCCATCCATTCCAGGATTCTGCCCGATTTCCCGATCCTCGTAGGTGCCAGCCTGTCCAGGGCTTGCCTGACCTGTTCCAAGAATTCATTTTCTCCTGCCTTTTCTTCCGTTCCCCTTCCTGTCTTCTCTTTCGTTTTTCCTTCTAACTTTTCCTCCGCTCTTTCTTCTGTTTTCCCTTCCGCCTCTCCTGCTTTCCTTTCTCTTTCCTTTCCTTCTGGCCTTTCTTCTGTCTTCCCTCTCATTTTTCCCCCCGCCTTCAACTCCTGAGCCGCCAGGAGGCACTGGCTGAACAGATCCCGCAGGATCTGATTGTCCATCGTGGCCCCATAGGTCACGGCACCGCTTTCCCCGTTGGGAAGGCGATAGGTGTTCTCCGGGGAGGAAGAAGGACAAGTCACCAGGAATCCGTCCTTTTCCACCAGATAATCCAGGAAAAACAAAGCCGCATCGCACAGCAGAGGATAATATTCCTCCAGGAAATCCAGATCCTTCGTATACTCATAATGATTCCAGATATGGGTGCAGAGCCAGGCGGCCCCCATCACCCAATAGGTGCTGGAAAGCCAGGTATCCTGGGGAACGCAGTCCCCGTGAATGTCCGTATTGTGATGGGCCACGAAGCCCCGGCAGCCGTACATTTCCCTCGCCGCCAGACGCCCCTTCGGCTGCATTTTCCGCAGCAGCGCAAAAAGCGGCATGTGACATTCCGAAAGATTGCAGCATTCCGCCAGCCAATAATTCATTTCCGTGTTGATATTGATCGTGTACTTGGAATCCCAGGGCGGCTGCAGGCTCTGGTTCCAAAGCCCCTGCAGGGTGGCAGGCAGCCCTCCCTCCCTGCTGCAGGCGATCAGCAGATATCTCCCGTAATCGAACAGCAGCCGGAACAGCCCCGGATCGGCCTGCTCTTCGGCGGCCTTCCGAAGCCTTTCATCCGTGGGCAGGGCGTCATAAGCCTCCCCGCCCTCCAGCCAGAATTCCGTCCGGGCAAACAAGCTCCGGTAATCCTCCCTGTGCCTCTGATACAGCTCTTCAAAGGAACGGGCCGCCGCTTTCCGCATTTTGGAAAAAATACACTCTTTCAGGCCCTCATACTCCATTTTTTCCTCATGCTGATAAGAGGTATCGGCGCAGTAAACGAAAACCACCTCGTCCGCCCCTTCCACGCAAAGGGTCTGGCCGATGACCCGAACCTCTCCTCCCGCCGCCCAGGCGCTGATGCCGGACACATAACGGCTTCCGCCCTCTCCCAGGTTTCCATACAAATAGATCCCGTTTTTTCCCAGCCTTCCCATGCCGTCGATGGTCTTGCCTCGTTCTATATTGGCTTTGAAAAAAAGACTTCCAGGCCGGTCCGCCCCGTACCGCAGGATCAGGCAGTCCTCCGGAAACGAGGCAAAGCATTCTCTGGTATAGGAAACGCCTTCGCTGACGAAGGAAATCCTGCATACGGCGTCCTCAAGATCCAGTTCCCGCCTGTATTGCTCATATTGACGGAGATTTTCCTGCCTGATCCAGACATCCCCCAGGGTTTGATAGGGATGCATACCCTCCGGGCAGCCTGCCACGGCCAAATTCAGGAGCTCCTGAGCCTTTCCGATCTCCTGATGAAAAATGGCTTCCCGGATCTCCCCCAGATAATTTCGGGCATCGGGGTTGATCCGGTTCACTTCTCCTCCGTACCAGACGCTTTCCTCGTTTACCTGGATATGTTCCCGGGCGACCCCACCGAATATCATGGCGCCCATCCGGCCGTTTCCAACGGGCAGGGCCTCCTCCCACGCCTCCGCAGGCTGGCAATACCACAGTTTGCTCATACTTCTTTTCCTCTCTGAGCTCATACCTCTTTTCCCATCTGAGACTTTTCAAACCGGAACATGTTCCAGGACAGGCTTTTCAGTTCCGCCGTCACCTTGCCGTTTTCACACAAGGCCGCACCATTGGATCTGGGCCGGATCCTGTCCGGCTCCTCCCAGGTGTTCGCCGCCTCCAGATCATCGGTATACATTTCCACGTGCTCCGCAAACTCGTACTCCCCAAAAGCGGAGGCATCCAGCTCCAGGGAAGTGCCGCCGTCCCACCGGCGGTTGATGACGAAGACGGCCAGCTCTCCCGTCTTCTCATTAAGGGCGGCCGCCGCATCCACGAAGGGCACGCCCTCCTTGGCGGGATATTGAGAATTGTCGTCCACGGCATAGGCCGGGATGTCGAAGGTATCGCATTCCACCGGGGCCTGCAGGGACACGCCCTGCCCGTGTTCCATCAGCTGGGTAAAAGGATAATACCCCGCCGAACGCCAGACATGCTCTCTGTCGGAAGCCGCCAGGGTGCCCAGGCCTCCCGTCATACAGCCCACCTTCACCCGATCCGCATGCCGCAGGAAGGCGAGCAGCACCGAAGCGTTGCCCAAAGCGCCGACCATGTCCCCTCTGCGGCCCCTGGGCGGCATGCCCGGGAACATGTTGTCCGGGTCATGGCGGACGAACTTGCGGTCCGGATTGAACACATAGTGATCTTCGTAGAGATTGTGGATGCCGCCGCCGAACCGGAAGGGGCGGGGCGGTCTGGACATTGCGCCGTACTCATCAAAGGAAATCATGACCTTCTTGGGACTGCGGCACTTGGAACGGACATACTCCAGCATGGCCGTCTCCGTATTGATGAAATCCTCATAATAAAGGGCGCCTCCCAAAAGGGCCCCGAAATCTCCGGGAGGGGCGGAATGGTAATGATGGACGGAAAGATAATCCACGGACTCATAGCACTCCTGCATGACCTGCAGATCCCATTCCGGGAAATGGGCCATGAAAGGGGCGGAGGAACCGCAGACGCCGGTCTCGATGGAACCGTCCACCCATTTGACGGCCTTGGAAATCTCATTGGCCTTGATGCCGTAGCCTTTGGGATCCCTTTCCCAGGAACCCACCTGCCAGGGGCCGTCCATCTCGTTGCCCAGATACCAGAGCTTCACGCCGTAAGGGGCCTCATGGCCGTTTTTTCTCCGGAGATCCGACCACCAGGTGCCGCCCTCGTGGTTGGTGTACTCCACGCAGGCCACCGCATCGTTGATCCCCGCCGTGCCCAGGTTCAGGGTATATAGAGGTTCCGCACCGATTTTCTCCATCCATTGGAGGTATTCGTCATGCCCCACGTCGTTGGGGATATATTGATGCCAGGCCAGATCCAGATGGGCCTTGCGCTGGCTGACGGGGCCGATGGAGTCCTTCCAGTCCCAGCCCGAAACGAAATTCCCGCCGGGAAGCCTGACCGCCGGGTTCGGCGTCTGCCTCAGAGCTTCAATGATATCCCGCCGGAATCCCTGACTGTCGGCAGTGGGATGCTTGGGATTGTACATGGTGCCGTTGACCATGGTGCCGATGGGCTCCAGGAAGGAACTGTAGAGCCTCGGAGAAATCTCCCCGATCCGGAAGGACGGGTGAACGGTTATCTTCGCTTTTTGAGCCATGCTGCGCTCCTCCTTTACTCGTTTTAAAAAAACTGCTTCCTTATCTTCGTGTCAAAATTTCGGTCAAATTTCTTAATTTCTATTATAAAGGATGGAAGGAAATTCCGCAAGGTCAGAACGGTTTGGAAGGAAACAAAAAAGGACCGCCGCACCGGAGAATTTTGCATCTCCGATGGGGCGGCCCGCCGTCATCTTTTTTTAGGGAGTCATTACGTCCACCACATTCCCGGAAGCGTCATACCAGGTGACTTTTTCCAGATTTCCATGCTCGTTATACTCAAGTACGTCCCAGGATTTCACATTTCCGGAAGCATCATACTGTGTTTCCTTGATCTGTTTCCCGTCACTGCTGCGCTCATAGGTTTCCCAAGATATCACATTTCCGGGAGCGTCATAAAAGGTACGGCTGATCCGGTATCCAGCGGCATCATACTGAAACTCGATCCAAGATATCACATTTCCGGAAGCATCATGCTCAATTTGCTTCGTTTCATTTCCAGCCTCGTCATACTCAAAGGTTTGCCACGCTACGATACTCTCGGAACCGTTGGAAATACTATAACTGATCCAGCTGACCCAGTATCCATCGCTGTCGTGCTCATACTCATCCCGATATATCATATTGCCGGGGCCATCATAACCCGTATTTTTCAAATTGTTCCCGGCACCGTCATATTCCCTGACTTCCACCAGGGTCACATTTCCGGAAGCGTCATAGGTGGTCCAATTCAAACAGTTTCCGGCAGCATCATATTCATTCGTTTCCCAGCCGGTCACGTTTCCGGAAGCATCATACGAGGTCGTCTTCAAAGGATTGCCGGCACTGTTATTTTCATAGATGAACCACTGCAGCGCATTCCAGGACAGGTCGTATTCTGTAGTCTTAACCATATCTCCATTGCTGTCATATTCGTACACATACCAGCGATCACCAGACTGTCTTGTTTCCGTCCAGCCCTGGGCGGTCTCGCCTTCTCCCGGCGTCTCGCTTCCGGTTTCTCCAGCACCGGGTACCTCATTTTCGCTTACTCCTACATCCGGCGTCTCGCTTCCAGCTCCCCCTGCGTCAGGTGTCTCGCTCCCGGAATCGGACGGTGCGCTGACCGGTGCGGGCGCCGGTGCGGGAGGCTCCGGCTTCGGATCCCGGCCTTCCGCTTTGCCATAGGTTTCATAATGATTATACAAAGCAAGCACATCGTCCCCAAAAGCCTTTTTCAGATCCCCATATCTCTCCGCATAGGCCTTGGCGTCAAAATCCGTGAAATTGTCCCGGCCTTCCGCAAAACCATAGGTCAGATAATGTTCCACGTAAGCGTCCCAGTCATCCCCGAAAGCCGCATCCAGATCGGGATAAGCTTCCCGGTACTTCACCACGTCCAGCAAGCCGCCGGGGTTCCTTCCCTCCGAAATCCCATAGGTCAGATAATGCTTCAGCAGGGCTTCTTCGTCATATCCAAAGGCCGCCTTCAGATCCGCATACTCATCGGCATACTGCTTGGCATCAAACACATCCGCCAAAGTAGTCGCATTGGCGATCACACCCACCGCCAGCATGCTTCCGGCAACAGCAACCGCCATGACTTTCCTGGACTTCCCTGCAAACTGCCGAAACAGGGCTTCCATTCGTTCTTTCCTCATTTTTGCTTCCTCCTTCATAGGTTAAGATCAAATTAAACAGACCTCTTTCCCCCTATTATAGGATAGCCGTTTGTCCGTAGTCAACATAAGATAATCTTTAACTTTTTAAATCGTTTCCCCATCAAAAATTCACCTATCCCCGCTCTGCAACCGCTTCCGCAAAATCATATTTTCTGAGAATTCGCCCAAATACAAGGCATACGGCGACCCCCAGAACGCCCAGCAGGAACATGACCAGGGCTGCGCCGGAGCCCAGACCGGTCCCGAACATCCTTGCCCAACGCCCTCCCGGGTCTCTCCGGGCCATCCAGGGTTCGCAGACTTTGTCCACCAAGAAGCCGCCGGCGAAGGTTCCCAGGGGAATCGTGAAAAATTGCAGGGTGTTTCGGCAGGAATAGATTCTCCCCTGTATTTTGGGCGGGATCGTGCTGCGCAGGATGACATCGAGATTGGCATTCATCAGCGGCACCGGAAGCCATCCTGCGATCTGGGCCAGGCACCACCAGGCCGGGGTGCGGGCAAAGGCCAGGATGAAATTTTCCGTTCCGAGAGAAATCAGCATGGTCAGGCAGATCACTCGAATACGGTTTCTGGGCGCAGGGAGAACCGTCACCAGGAGGCTTCCTGCCAGGGCCGCAATTCCGGCGCAGGAAGTGACCAGACCCAACACCGCCTCGCTGCCGTTTTTATTGGAAAGCACATAAGGCGGCAGCACCGCATCGAAAGCGGATGCCACAAAATTCACTCCCGCCAGGAACAAAATCAGCCAAAGGACGAGGCCGTTTTCACGCAAATAAAGAAGCCCTCCCTTCATGCTCCTCCAGAGCGGCTCCTTGGGCGCAGTCTCTTCTTCCAAAGCCGGAATATGTACCAAAAATAAAAGCGATAAAAAGGCGATGGCAAAAGTCGCCAGATCTATGCCGATCACGCCCTCCATTCCCCAAACCGCATAGAAGGAGGCCGCCAGAACCGGATGGAGGATCGTCACAAGGGAATTGGAAAAGGAGCGAAGTCCGCTTGTCCGTTGATATTGGGCTTTCAGGGTGATCAGCGTCATCGCCACGTCGCCGGCGGGCTGCTGTACCGTGTTCATCAAACCGTTCACCGCATTCAGCGCATACAAATGAACGGGACGCAGAGTTCCCGTTTTCATCAAAAGCAGCACCGCAACCGTACAGCATGCCGCAAAGGTATCGCAGCAAAGCAGGGTCTTCTTTTTGTCCCATCTGTCGCTGAGGGCCCCTGCAAAAATGCTCATCAGCACATAAGGCGCATAGGAGCACACTGACAAAAGCGCCGTTTGCAGCGCTGAACCGGTCTCTTCATACAGCCAGATCGTCAGCGCAAAATTGGTCATCGCGCTGCCCAGCTGTGACAGGGACTGGGTGGACCAAAGGATCAAAAAAGTTTTCAGTTCCTTAAATGGGTTGTTCATTTCACGCATCATGGGGCAAAAAACCTAATAATGAGAAAATCAGGGTGAATTTTCGATTTGGCATCTACTTCTCGGCGATCAAAAAGCCGTTTGTGTAGGTCTGCCCCCTCCTTCTCGACTTATACCTCCAGTATATTCAAAATTCATCTCATATGCAAGGCCTTTTCATCTGGGAATTTCTTTCCTTGCAGGTACATTAAGTTCGCACCTACTATTTTAACAATGAAAAAAACAGGACCGCTGCACCAAAGAATTTTGCATCTCCGGCGCGGCGGCCCGCTGTCACCTTTTATAAAATAATAATAAAATCAAATCTCCTGTTTATTAATACACAGTTTCGTATATCACATTCCCGGAAGCGTCATAATACGTCAACTTAACAGGGATTTCGCTGTTATACTCAGTAACATACCACCCTGACACATTTCCGGAGACGTCATAATCATATGACGTTTGCATCATCTTAACTAGGTCCCCGGCACTGTCATACTCATAGGTTTCCCACTCCAACACAGTCCCAGAAGAATTATAATAGATGAGCTTGATCAGATTCCCTGCACTGTCATACTCATAGGCTTCCCACTTTGACACATTCCCGGAACCGTCATAATACGTATGC
Organism: uncultured Acetatifactor sp.; assembly: GCA_947625675.1. GTDB lineage: Bacteria > Bacillota > Clostridia > Lachnospirales > Lachnospiraceae > Acetatifactor. Next base: position 60,018 of record CANQPH010000001.1, on the reverse strand, counting down.
TTAACCATGTTCCCCGCACTGTCACGCTCATAGGTTTCCCACTTTGACACATTCCCGGAACCGTCATAATACGTAAGCTTAATCAGATATCCAACACTATCATACTCATAGATATTCCACTCTAATGCATTCCCAGAAGCATCATAACTCGTTTTCTTAACCGGCTTTAAGTCGCCAACAACCTCATACTCGGTTTCTTCCCATATCCACAATACACCAAAATCGTCATAATACTTCTCTGTATCCTTAGTTAGAGTTCCATCACTGTCATATTCCAAAACAATCTCATATGTCACATTACCAGAATCGCTATATGACGTTGTGGTCACTTTCATTGGAAATCCAGTCCTATAATACTCAGAGACTTGTCGCAATGTCACATTCCCAGAAGCATCATACCACGTTTGCTTAACCTCGTCTCCAGCACTATCATATTCAAAGATTTTCCATTCTAACACATTCCAAGAAACGTCATACCTTGTCTGTTTAATATGGTTTCCAGCACTGTCAAATTCATCCACGCTCCAATACCAATAGGCTCCATGACTTTGGGATGTTTCCGTCCAGCCCTGGGCAGTCTCACCAGCGGAACCGCTGTCCGGCTCCGACACATCACCGCCCGGCTGATCCCCTTCCTCGCTTCCAGAACCTCCTACGTCAGGCTCTTCACTCCCAGAACCTCCCACGTCAGGCGCCCCGCTCCCAGAGCCGCTTTCACCGGACGTCTCGCTCCCAGAACCGCTTTCACCAGGCGCCTCGCTCCCAGAGCCACTTTCACCAGGCGTTTCGCTTTCAGTCCCTCCTACATCAGGTACCTCGTTTTCGCTTACTCCAACGTCAGACGTCTCATTCCCAGAGCCACTTTCACCGGGCGTCTCGCTCCCGGAACCGCCCGCGTCAGGTACCTCGCTCTCAGAATCGGATGGCGCACTGACCGGTGCGGGTGCGGGTGCAGGAGGTTCCGGCTTCGGATCCCGCCCTTCCGCTTTTCCATAGGTCTCATAATGGGTATACAGAGCCAATACATCATCCCCAAAGGCTTCCTTTAGATCTCCATACCTCTCCGCATAGGCCTTGGCATCAAAATCCGTAAAATTATCCCTGCCTTCCGCGAAACCATAGGTCAGGTAATGATCCACATAAGCGTCCCAATCATCCCCGAAAGCCGCATCCAGATCGGGATAAGCTTCCCGGTATTTCACCACGTCCAGCAAGCCGCCGGAGGATCTTCCCTCCGAAATCCCATAGGTCAGGTAATGCTTTAGCAATGCTTTCTCATCATACCCAAAGGCCGCCTTCAAGTCCCCATACTCATCAGCATACCGCTCTGCATCGAACACGTCCGCCAAGGTTGCCGCATTGGCGATCCCGCCCGCCGCCAACATGCTTCCGGCAATGACAAACGCCATGACTTTCCTGGATTTCCCTGCAAAATGCTTGAACAGGGCTTCCATTCGTTCTTTTCTCATTTTTTGCATCCTCCTTCATAGGTTAAGATTGCGCCTGATAAGACAGGTCGCTTCTCCCATATTATAGGATGGCGGTTCGTCCGCAGTCAACATAAGATAAGCTTAACCTTTTCTACCTCCTCATATCATCAAAATTCGATATATTTTCAATATCTCTTTCGCCTTTTATCATCCCAAACATTTTTGCAATTTCAGGATTCATTTCATCGAAATCATATCCATCATCATATAAATGTTGTCCTTTTACAATTCCTATCCTATTTGCAGTTGTTATCGATTCTTTTTCCAAGTCATCAAGTTGCATAAAGCACCGCCTTTCTAATACTAAATAATCTTTCATCTGCTGTACACACTATTTTGTTACCAATAATTAAATATTCCCTATTATTTTATTGTACACCAAAAGAAACATTTCACAATAAAATATTTCTTGCACTTTTACGTCCCGCTATTATCATTCATACTTGAATTTTTATAAAATTCGGCTTATAAATTTAGTTGCCGAAATTAGTTGAAATTTTCTTTCCATTGTTATATGATATAGGAAGAGGTGATTTACATGACAAGACTTACCGAAAACAAAAAATTCATCACTACCGCTGAACTAAAAGATATGGGATACTCCTATTACAAGATAGACAAGCTTGAAAAAGACGGTCTTCTCCGCCGGGTTAATCGCAGCACTTACGAAAATCTTACTTATAAGGGCGACGAGAATGATTTCTTCAGTGCAGAAGCTTTCGTGCCGAATGGAGTCATATGCCTTATGAGTGCCGCCAGGTATTATGATCTGACCAACTTTCTGCCAGATGCCGTTGATGTGGCAATTGAGAGAAAAAAGAAGGTTATCACCCTTCCGGACTGGCCGGAAATCAAAATATTCTACTTTGATCCCGTCCGAATGGCTCTTGGTGTTACTGAAGTCAAGGATAACGATAATGTTTTTCATATCTTTGATATTGAAAAAACTGTAGTTGACGTCATCTACTACCGGAATAAAATCGGCATTGAAGAAACATCCCAGGTGCTTAAAAACTACCTGAAGCGAGGGGACAGGCAGATTGACCGTCTGTATGCCTATGCCCAACGGCTTAGATGCGAAAAAATCGTCAGAACATATCTGGAGGTGCTCATGTGATGAATGCAGAGTCAGTAAAAGCAAGATTAAAAAATTTTGCGAAAGATACCGGTCATACATTTCAGGAGGCTCTAACTTACTATGGACTGGAAAGAACAATCTACCGCATCTCCGTTTCAAAGTATAAAGAACACTTTATATTAAAGGGCGGCATTTTTCTATATGCAATATTTGATCGGAACTACGAACGGGCGACCTCCGATGTTGATCTCCTTGCACGGATGATATCAAACAGCAAAGAAGAAATGAAAATCATATTTCAGAGCATCCTGTCGCAGAAAATTGACGATGCTCTTATATTTGATACTGATTCCATTAAAGTGGAAGACATTACGGAATTCAAAGAATATCATGGCCTCCATATCTCTGCTGTCGGATATCTTGACCGCACCAGAATCCCCGTCGGGATTGATATTGGTTTTGGAGACGTGGTCTATCCTGATACAGTGAAAATGGACTTCCCCGTCATCCTTGACATGGCAGCACCGAGGATAAATGCCTATTCCCTTGAATCCTCCATAGCAGAGAAACTGGAAACCATTATTTGTAACGGATATCCGAACAGCAGATATAAGGATTTTTATGATATCTATGTGCTCTCTACAAAATATGCTTTCTCATTTGAAAATCTGAAAAAAGCAGTTTCCGAAACATTTGAAAATCGAAAAACACTTATGTCTATGGACACAGCCGCTTTCAAGGATGAATTCTTAAACGATCCAATACACCAGACCAGATGGAAATCTTTTCTGAGAAAAAAGAAAGCCATCATCCCGATCTCAATGGATGAGGCTATAGGACGCATAAAGGTCTTTGTTCGTCCTCTGCTTGACGATACATCCTCAGGAGGAGCCAACTGGAACCCGGATACTGGCTATTGGGAATAACAATAACTTTTGTGTAATCACCAAGCTTATTGTCTCGGGCAGCACCAGGCGGAATGCTTCGCCTTCCGCCTGGTGTCCGGCTTTCGCCGGATACCAGGCCCACAGCGCCATGCAGCATTCACTACGCTTACGCTTCGCTCATGCAGGGCTTGCGCCCTATATCAGAAGGCGGGAAGAATTTTCTTCGTGCGCAAGCTCCCGAGGAAATTTCCATACCTCCGGGCAGCACCAGGCGGAAGGCTAAGCCTTCCGCCTGGTGTCCGGCTTGCGCCGGATATGACGCCCGCTGCGCCATGCAGCATTCGCTACGCTTACGCTTCGCTCATGCAGGGCTTGCGCCCTATATCAGAAGGCGGGAAGAATTTTCTTCGTGCGCAAGCTCCCGAGGAAATTACCGTGCCTCCGGGCAGCACCAGGCGGAAGGCTTCGCCTTCCGCCTGGTGTCCGGCTTGCGCCGGATATGACGCCCGTAAAAGGAAAGCGCTTTCAAGCGAGCTTGCAGCGCTTTCTTTTTACGGGCCTCCTGCCCGGACTTAATGCTCGATCATGTTTTCAATAAATATTCCGTAGCCTTTTTCGGGGCTGTTGACGAGGACGTGGGTCACGGCACCCACGAATTTGTCATTCTGGATGATGGGGGCGCCGCTCATCCCCTGGATGATGCCGCCCGTCAGACCCAGGAGTTCCGGATCGGTGACCTTGAGTTCAATGCCCCGGTTGACGTTGTCGTGATCCAGGTGGACGGCCGTGATCTCAACATCGTAGTATTCCGGCTCTTCCTCCACGGTGCAGAGGATCTGGGCGGGCCCCAGGGCGATCTCCTGCTTGAGGGCGATGGGAAGGGGATCCGCCTCGGTGAGTTCCAGGGCCTTCCGGTTGCAGCTTCCAAAAATTCCCTGGACGCTGTTGTCCGTGATTTCTCCCAAAACCCGATCTTCGGAATAGATGATCATGCCGGTCATTTCCCCGGGATCCCCGCTGGTTCCCTTCTTGATGGCAATGATCTCGGTCTGATAAAGGGCTCCCTCGTCGGTGTCCATCAGGGTGCTGGTGTCCACGTCGGTGATGCCGTGCCCCAGAGCGCCGAAGTTGCCGTCCCCGTCAATGAAGGTCATGGTGCCCACGCCCTGGGCATTGTCCCGGATCCAGACGCCAAGCTTATATTCGCCATTTTCATTTTTTCGGGGGATGACCTTGAGATCCATGTTCTCCCCATCCCGTTCTATGGTGAGAACCTGCTCCGAGCCGTCACATGCTCGTATCCTCGCCATAAAATCATCCTTGTCGGAAACCGGTTCTCCATTCAGGGCCAGGATGTAGTCACCGGATCGCAGTATATATTGGGAAGGAGAATAAGTAACGCCGTCGGAGCCGGTAAACTCGCCGGTCCCGATGACCAGAATCCCGTCGGTTTTCACATAAATGCCCACGGGCACTCCCACAGGCACCAGCTCTTGATCCTGAATGACCTGAATGCCCACCTGTTTCATGGGAAGAAAGCCGAAGAGCTTTACCTTCATCCGATATTCTTCCTGGCTGCCCGGCTTGATGGTCACCTGCCGGTTCAGGTCGATGGTGATGGCCTCCCTGGGAATGTTGGACTGTCCCTGTTCACTGACGCTGACGATGGCGCCGCTCAAGGGCAAGTGCAAATCCAGGGACTGCTCCGCACCCGCCCGAATCCGGATAACGGAAGGGATCCGCTCATATAACTTCTGATACCCCATCCCCGCCAATGTGAGACAACCGGCCAAAATGGCCAGACACAGGCTGATGCGATAGATTTTCAGCCTTTTTTTGCGTTTTTTCCATTGACTCAACAGGATGACGATATCCTGTCCCGCCTCTTTTTTGATATCCTTTTCCATCCGCTCACTCACTTCCCATTTTGCATCCAATGATCTTCTCTGCAATCTAGTATGTGAGGTTTTTCGCTTTTTAACAGGAAAAAATCTGGAAAATTATACCTTTTCTTTGTGAGCCAGCGCCATTTCCCGCATTTCCCTGGCATTGGTCAGGGCCGCCTCCGTCAGGGTGTCGCCGCCCAAAAGTCTGGCCAGCTCCCGAAGACTCCCTTCCTCCCCGGTACGGCAGATATCCGTGATAGTGGCGTCTTCCGTGCTGCTTTTTTCAATGACAAAATGGGCGTCCGCCATGGCGGCAATCTGAGGCAGGTGGGTGATGCAGATCACTTGATGGGCCCTGGCGGCCGTGTCCAGCTGCTCGGACACCTTCCAGGCGGTCCTGCCGCTGATCCCGGCGTCGATTTCATCAAAGATCAGGGTGTCGATAGAATCCTTTTCCGCCAGCACCGTCTTGATGGCCAGCATCACCCGGGACAATTCTCCGCCGCTGGCCACCTGGGCCAGGGGCTTAAGGCTCTCTCCCGGATTGGTGGAAATCAGGAATTCCACGTCGTCATATCCTTTTTCCGTGACCGCCTGTCCAGGGCGCACCTCGATCTCGAAGTCCACGCTTAAGAAATTCAGATTCACCAAAGCTTCCGTCAGGCGGATAGTCAGCTCCGCCCCGTTTCTCCTGCGGATCTCAGACAACTTCTCGCAGGCCTTCAAAAGCGCTTCTTCCTTCCTCGCCAGTTCCGCCTTCAGGCCGTTCATATAACCGTCGTAATCCTGCAGTTTTTCCAGGGTGCGCCGGCATTTTTCCCCGTACTGCAGAACCTCTTCCAGGGTCTTGCCGTATTTTCCCTTCAGCCGGTTCAGTTCGTTGAGGCGATCCTCCACCTGCCGGAAGTCCTCTTCCTCGAATTCACAATCCTCCAGATATTCTGAAGCCTCTCTGTTAAAATCCGACAGCAGGCCCTCGATCTCCTGGAGCTGCTCCTCCATCTGGGACAGGGCCGGATCATAAGCGGTGACCGTGCGCAGGGCTCTGAGAGCGCGGCTCAGGGAGTTTCCCGCCCCTTCCGAGGAATCATTTCCTGTGTATTGATAACATTCTCCCAGGTTTTCCGTGATCTTCCTGCCGTTGGACATCTTACGGTACCGCTGTTCCAGCTCCTCGTCCTCGCCTGCGGTCAGGCGGGCCTCTTCGATCTCCCGGCACTCATATTCCGCCATGGCCTGCTCCCTGGCCTTGGCTTCCTCGTCCAGAGATTCCTCCTCGATCCTGCGGCGGAGCTCCCTGCACTCCCCATAGAGTCTGCGCACCTCTTCCGCCGGCCGCAAAAAATCTTCCCCGCAATAGGCGTCCAGAATCTCCATATGCTTTTTCTTGTGAAGCAGGGACTGGTGCTCATGCTGCCCATGAATATCGATGAGAAGCTCCGCCAGTTCCTTCACCTGTCTGGCCGTCACGGTCTCCCCGTTGACCTTGCAAGTGTTTCTCCCGGTCTGGAGCCTTCTGCTGATGATCACCGTGCCCTCTTCCTCCTGGGGCAAATCCATTTCGGCCAGTTTTGCCGAGACCTTGGGATCCTCCGTCTGAAAGACCAGTTCCACCAACCCGTATTCCGCTCCCCGGCGGAGCATGTCCTTGTCAAACTTCCCTCCCAGGGCCAGATTGACGGAACCGATGAGCACGGATTTGCCAGCCCCTGTCTCACCGGTCAAAATGTTCAATCCCCGTTCAAATTCTATTTCGGCCTCTGCGATCAAGGCCAGGTTTTTCACATGTAGGCTTTGCAGCATAGTTTTAACCCCGTTTACCTTCTCCGATCAGTAACAAATTCCCCCAATTTACGCCAGCATCTCTTGAAGTCTCTTCATCACCCGGCTGGTGTCCTCCGGCGTGCGAAGCGCCGCCATGATGGTATCGTCCCCGGCGATGCAGCCCACGATTTCCGGAAGCTGCAGGGCGTCCAGGGCCGCCGCCACCGCCATGGCCATGCCGGAAACGGTCTTAACCACCAGGATGTTGCCCGCTTTGTCCATGGAGAGGAAACCTTCCTTTAAAACACGGACATATTTTTCCTCCATGGGGCCTTCTTTTCTCTCCGGCAACATATACTTCTGCCTGCCGTCGCCCAGAGACATCTTGACCAGGCCCAGCAGCCGGATGTCTCTGGAAACGGTGGCCTGGGTTACGGAATACCCCTCTCCCTCCAAGGCCGCCGCCAAAGCTTCCTGAGTATCTATTTCCCTGCTTTGCACGATCTCGATGATCTTTTCCTGTCTGTCCTTTTTCGTACCGCCACCTCTTCCCACGGGCAGGATTCCTTCGATGGTTTTTCACCGTCTTTTCTTCCCGCCGTCTGCAATTCCAGCCTTTTCACCGGTCTTCAACTTATACCCCTGCATATCACGATGCTTCCCGGCTTTTGCACCATTTACCCTCGTATATCACGATGCTTCTCAGCTTTTGCACCATTTACCTTCGTATATCACGATGGCTCCCGGCTCTCGCATCGGCTTCTCAGCTCTCGCTCAGCTTTCTGTGCAGGACTTCCAGGAAACTCACCTGGTTCAGCCGTACAAATTTCACGGTGCGACCGGCCCTCACGATCCGCAGCCTGTCCCCTGTATGCAGCTCGATGCCGTGGCCTCCGTCAAAGCTGACCTCCATGACCTGTTCTCCGCCGTCCCGTCCCGCCGGAATCTCGATCAGGATCTCATCCTCCGGAGAAAGAACGATGCTTCTATGGTTCAGGGAATGGGGACAAATGGGGGTGAGCATCATCAGTTCCGCCCTGGGTTCCACAATCGGTCCGCCCGCCGACAGATTGTAGCCCGTGGAGCCGGTAGCGGTGGTGACGATCACGCCGTCCGCATGATAATCATGCAGGAATTGCCCGTTGACATAAATATTGAATTCCAGGATTTGCAGCGGCCCCCGCCTGGAAAGCACGATATCATTCAGGGCGCAGCATGGAGACGTCTCTTCTCCCAGAGCCACGGACTGATCCTGAACCAGATTCTGGCCATGGGATAACTCCTGGCCCCGAGACAGCACCTGCCCCTGGAGCATCATCCGGCTTTCCACCTCGTAATCTCCCGAAATCAGACGATCCAGGGCCTCTTCCAGGCCGGACGGCTCGATCTCCGCCATATAGCCCAGGTTGCCCAGATTCACCCCTGCCAGAGGAACGTTGGGGCTGACTTCTCCCGCCGCCTGCAGCATGGTGCCGTCTCCCCCCAGCACGATCACGCAGGAGGTTCCATCCGGGATGACTGCTTCCCCCGGTTTCTGCCCGCCCAGGCGGTCATCCGACGCCGATTCTCCGCCGGAAGCGTGGTTCGCCACAAAGCTTCCGCTCTGCCCGCCTCCGATGAGCACCAGACTACACTCCTGCCCTCGATCCAGCAGATATCGTCTGACCCGTTCCGTTACCGCCAGACCTTTATCCTTATAGGAATTGGCATATATCACAAAATGTTTCATGCACAATCGTGCCTCCGGTTCTATGTTCCTTCCCCTATGCGCTTCCTGCGCTCAAGCTCTCATGGGCCCTGTCCACCACCTGTGCGATCTCACCCTGCCAATCCTCCCCTTCGGCTGCCTGGCAGGTCTGTCGGAAGCCTTTCGGCTCCCCCGTTTTTCTTTTTTGGAGATGCAGCAGATATTCGATATTACCCTCCGGTCCCTTGATGGGGGAAAATTCCAGATGCAGGATCTCAAAACCCGTCTCCACTGCGAACTCCAGCACTCTGGCGATCACTTCCCGGTGCGTGGAGGCTTCCCGGACGACACCCTTTTTGCCCACCTTTTCCCTTCCCGCCTCGAATTGGGGTTTGATCAGACAGACCATCTGGGCCCCTTCCTTCAGCAAGTCCCAGGCCGGGGGCAGAATTTTGTCCAAAGAAATAAAGGACACGTCCACGCTGGCAAAATCCAGTTTTTCCCCTATATCTTCTCGTTTCATGTAACGGAAATTGGTCTTCTCCATGTTGACCACACGGGGATCATTGCGCAGCTTCCAGGCCAGCTGTCCCTGCCCCACATCCACGGAATACACCTTCGCCGCACCGTTTTGGAGCATACAGTCCGTGAAGCCCCCGGTGGATGCGCCGATATCCATGCAGATTTTGCCTTCCAGAGCGATCTGCCAGCACTCACAAGCCTTCTCCAGCTTCAGTCCGCCCCGACTCACGTATTTGAGGGTGCTTCCCCTCACCTCGATCCTGGTTTTCTGGGGATCAAAACCGCTTCCGGCCTTGTCTTCTTTCTGCCCGTTCACGTAGACGATGCCGGACATGATGATGGCCTTCGCCTTCTCCCGGGACGGGGCATAACCCTGCGCCACCAGCAGATTATCCAAGCGTTCCTTCATTGATCTTCCTTCCCAGTCCCTTTTACAAGCGTTCCAATATCCTCGCCACAACGCTGTCCGCATCCATGCCCAGCTCCTGCTTCAGCTTTTCCACGTTTCCGTGGGCCACGAAGGCGTCCGGGATGGAAATGTTCATGTACAGGTTGTCCTTCCCATGGGACTTCATGCAGTCCAGGACCCGCTCCCCGTAGCCGCCGCAGGCCACGTTTTCTTCCAGGGTGACGATCAGACGGTGATTCCCGCAGGCTGTCAGGACCGCTTCCTCGTCCATGGGTTTGACGAAACGGGCATTGATCAGGCTGGCCCAATGGCCCTTCTCATGGAGCCTGTCCCGCACCTCTTCCGCCGTCTTCACCATGCTGCCCACGGCGAACAGGGCGATCTCTTCTTCCTCGTAAATCCACTCCGCCTTCCCCAATTCCATGGGGGCCCTGAAATCCCGAAGGCCCGCATAGGCTTCGCCCCGGGGATAACGCACGGCCACGGGAACGCCCAGGGAAAGGGCGAATTTCAGCATATCCGACAGTTCCCACTTGTTCTTCGGCGCAAGGACATGCATGTTGGGCATCTGGGAAAGATAGGACAGATCGAAGTTGCCCTGGTGCGTCTCCCCGTCGCTGCCCACCAGACCAGCCCGGTCAATGGCAAAGACCACCGGAAGATTCTGGATACAGACGTCATGGAGGATCTGGTCGTAGGCCCTCTGCAGAAAAGAAGAATAAATGGCCACGATGGGCTTCAGTCCCCCCACCGCCAGTCCGGCGGCAAAGGTGACCGCATGCTGCTCCGCAATGCCCACGTCGAAGAAACGATCCGGGTACATGTTGCGGAAGCGCTTCAGTCCCGTGCCGTCCGCCATGGCCGCCGTAATGGCCACCACCTTCCCGTCCCTGGCCCCCAGCTTGCACATCACCGTGGAAAAAACATCCGTATAATTGGCCACGGACCTGGGATGGGAAGGAATTCCCGTCTCAATATCAAAAGGCTCCGCCCCATGGAACCGGGCGGGATGCCGCTCCGCAGGACCGTAACCCTTTCCCTTCTGGGTCAGAGCGTGGATCAGCACGGCGCCCTTCACCCGCTTGGCGTCCCGCAGCACCCGTACCAGGGCCCCTATGTCATGGCCGTCCACCGGTCCCAGATAGGTGAGGCCCATGTCCTCAAAAAACATCCCCGGGATCACCAGCTGCTTAAAGCTGCTTTTGGCCCGGCGGATCTTGGACACCACGTTGTCCCCTCCGGGCGTGCTCATCAGAGCGTTGTAGATGCTTTCCTTCAAGCCCAGATACCCCGCCGCCGTCCGGATATTGTTCAGGTATTTGGACACGCCTCCCACGTTCTCCGATATGGACATGTTGTTGTCATTCAGGATAATGATAAAATTCGTCTCCAGCTTGGCCGCATTGTTCATGGCCTCATAGGCCATACCTCCGGTCAGGGAGCCGTCCCCGATCACCGCCACGATGGTACGCTTTTCTCCCAGCAGATCCCGGGCCTTCACCAGACCCAGCCCGGCGGAAATGGAGGTGGAGCTGTGCCCCGTGTCAAAGGTGTCGCAATCGCTCTCCTTCCTCTTGGGGAACCCGCTCATGCCGCCCCATTTGCGCAGATTGTCAAAGCCTTCCTTCCGGCCCGTCAAAAGCTTATGGGTATAAGACTGATGCCCCACGTCCCAGATGATCTTGTCTTCCGGCAGATCCAACGCCAGATGCAGGGCCATGGTCAGTTCCACCACCCCCAGATTGGAGCCCAGATGCCCCCCGGTCACGCTGATCTTCTCGATCAGGAACTGCCGGATTTCCTCCGCCAGGGCGTTCCAGTCCGATTTGTCTATTTTCTTAATATCATTCACCTGATTGATTTCGTCCAAAAGCATGTATTTTTCCTCACCTTAATTCCGGCGATTTATCAGCGAAAGCACCAACTGTTTCAAAAATTCTCCATCCCCCCCGAATCCATCCAGGATGTCTGCGGCCTCCCTGGAAAGCCGATCCACTTCTTTTGCGGATTCCTCCAGTCCCTTTATGGTCACATAGGTCTGCTTGCGGTTTTTCGCATCGCTGCCCACGGGCTTCCCAAGTTCCTCCAGGCTTCCGGTCACGTCCAGGATATCATCCTGAATCTGAAAGGCGATGCCCACGTCATAGGCGCACTTTTCCACCCGGGCCACTTCTTCCCCGGCCGCCCCGGCCAGGATGGCTCCCACCATCATGGCGGCCTGGATCAGGGCCGCCGTCTTGTGGGCATGGATGAAAAGAAGCCGCTCCAGGCTGACCTCTTCCAGCCCTTCCGCCTCCACGTCCGCCGTCTGGCCCCCGATCATCCCGTAGACCCCCGCCTTGGCCGCCAGAACGGTCAGGGCCCTGGCCGCAGCTCCGCAGGAATCCGTCTCGGAAAAAGCCTTCAGAGCCGTCTCAAAAGCGAAATTCAAAAGACCGTCCCCGGCCAGGATCCCCATGGCCTCCCCATACACCGCATGGGTGGTCTTCCGGCCTCTCCTGTATTCATCGTCGTCCATGGCGGGCAGATCGTCATGGACCAGGGAATAGGTGTGAATCATCTCGATGGCCGCCATGAAAGGCTCCACCACTTTGTCTTTTCCTCCAAAAAGACGGTAAGTCTCCTGCATCAGCAAGGGACGCAGCCGCTTCCCTCCGGCCAGCACGCTGTAGTTCATGGCCTCCAGCACCGTCTTCTGGAACCCTTTTTCTTCCGGCAGATATTTCCGAAGTATCCCTTCGATGCCTTCCACCTTCTTCTGCATTTCCTGCCGAAATTCTTTTTCTTCCATGTTTCCTCGCATTCCGCCGCCGCTCGGACGGCACCTGACTCAAAGAGACTTTTCAGGACTTTCCTCCGGATCTCTTCCAATGTGTTTTATGGCTATAGTTCTTCCAGTGTTCCCTCTTCCGTCAGCTTCAGCACCTTCTTTTCCACCCGGTCGATCTGGTCATTGCATTCCTTCAGCAGCCTCATCCCCTCGCTATAGGCCCGAAAGGCTTCCTCCAGGGAAATATCCTCTTCCTCCAGGCGTCCGATGGTCTGCTCCAGCTTTTCAAAATGATCCTCCAGGGTCAGCTTTCCGGTCTCCCGCATTTCATCCGCCTGTCCGGTTTCCCGCATCCTCGTCTCGTTCTCTCTCAATTCACTCATTTCCTGCGTCCTCCACTTTTCCGGTACCGGTCGCCACCGCATCGATCCTTCCGTCCCGCACCCGGATTTTCAGACGATCTCCGGGGCACACCTGTTCTATGGAACGAATATTCCGCCCGGCGTCATCCTCCACGTAGGAATACCCGCTGCTCAATTTTTCCAGAGGGGACAATCCCTTCATCTTCTCAATATAAAGATCCAGCCTGTGCCGCCTGTCCTCCAGAATCCGCTCCATCAAGAGGGATAGCCTGTCCTCCATCTGCGCACAACGCATTTTCTGCTCCCGGATCCTGCCCGAGGGACTTAACAGCTTAAGATGTCTCTCGCATTGGGCGAGACGACCTCTCTGGACGGAAATCTGCCGGTTCATGAGTCTCCGCAGATGCTCTCCATAACCCTGGAACCGTTCAAAAACCAGCCGGATGTCCGCCACCGCCAGCTCCGCCGCCGCAGACGGGGTAGGAGCCCTCAGATCCGCCACGTAATCCAGGATGGTGGTGTCCGTCTCATGCCCCACGGCGGATATGATGGGGACGCTGCAGTCAAAGGCGGCCTGGGCCACGATCCGCTCATTGAAGGCCCAGAGATCCTCCATGGAGCCGCCGCCCCGGCCCACGATCATCACGTCCACGCCCTTCCGTTCCAGGGCATGGCTTCCCTTCACGATACTTTCCGCCGCAGTCTCTCCCTGGACGATGGCCGGGTACAAAAGGATCTGCACATAAGGATTCCGCCGCCTGGTGATCTGAATGATGTCCCGCACCGCCGCCCCGGTATCCGCAGTCACCACGCCCAAAGTCCTGATATACTTGGGAATGGGCCGCTTGTACTCCGGAGAAAACATGCCCATTTCCTCCAGCTCCCGTTTCAACTGTTCGAACTGCTCGTAGAGCCGCCCTGCCCCGTCCAGAAGGATCTGTTTGACATAGAGCTGGTATTTTCCATCCCTTTCATAGACGTCCAGAGTTCCGCCCGCAATCACCTGCTGCCCTTCCAACAACCGGAAGGAAAGGCCGCTGCGGTAACCGGCGAACATCACGCAGTTAATGGCTCCCCCGGCATCCTTCAAAGTAAAATAAATATGTCCAGAAGAATGATATTTGCAGTTGCTGACTTCCCCCTTTACGAGAAGAGACCGGCAGATATAATCCTGCGTGAACATATTTTTGACATAAGCATTCACTTGTGAAACCGTATATACATTTTTACGAATCGCCATCACCAAACCCTACACGAATTTTGCCAGAACCGCATTCACGAACCCACCGGAATTATCCTGTCCGAAGGTCTTGGCAATCTCCACCGCCTCGTTAATGGCCACGCCCACCGGGATCTGATCGTCATACAGCATCTCATACAGGCCGAGGCGCAGCACCGTCAGCTCCGCCTTGCCCATGCGATCCAGCTTCCAGCCCTCCGCCTTCTCGCTCAGCCTGGCGTCGATTTCCGGAAGCTTTTCCAAAATCGCTTCGTATTTGTGAACGATGTAGTCCATATCCTTCTGGGAAATGTCCGCCAATTCTTCCTCTTCAAAGAACAGCTTCACCTGTTCCGGAAGCTCTTCCAGGGGGAAAAAATCCACTCGGAACAAAAGCCGGAAAATCTGCTCTCTCTGCTCGTGCCTATTCATAGACTTCATCTTTATTCATCCTTTTTCATATTCACGCCGGCGATGCGGATATTCACGTCGCTGCAGGTGAGCCCCGTCATGTTTTCCACGGCGGCCTTCACCTTGGACTGCACCTTCTGGCAGGTCTCCGGGATGTGGAAGCCATACTCCATGGTAAGGGCCAGGTCCACCGTCACGTTTCCTTCCTGCACCTCTACCTTGACTCCTTTGGTCAAATTCTTGGCGCCCACCTTGCTCATCAATTCATTGGTCAGATTTCCTGCCAAAGAAGACACGCCCTTCACCTCGGTGGCAGCCAGGGCGGCGATCAGGGCCACCACGTCGTCCGCAATCTTCACCGTACCGATGCTTTCTTCTCCCTCCAGCACCGTCGTGCCATTTTCCATCTCTTTTTCCATTCTTTCCTCGCATTCTTCCGCCCATCAAGCGGTATTTAATCTGCAATCCTTTTGCATAGTATACCACTAATTCAGCGATTTGTCACCCAGAAAGTCAAGGATAACTGTTTCTCATTTCTGACATAGGCGATTTTTCCCTCCGCATTTTCCAAATATTGAAAAATCCCCTGGTCCTCTATCAGTTTCCCTTCCATTTCTTCATAGACCGCATCGTCCGAACATTTCAGGGTCACGTCCTTCATCCCCCGTTCCTTCGCCCCTTCAAACGCCTGCTGAAGCTTTTCTTCGTCCCAGGACGTAAAATAGGTGCCCTCCCGGACATAATAATTGGCCTCCAGACTCTCGCAGTCCGGCAGCGGGATCAGGTCGTCCGGCACATGGGTACGGAGCAGCTGTTCCGTGTTCACGCACAGATAATCATAATTGATCTCGGGCATGTATTCCGAAAGCTCTCCTTCCGTCCGATAGGAAGCGTCTCCCCAGGTAGTATCCACGTAATAATACTCTTCGTCCACCTGCACCAGGTTCCAGGCGTGCCCTTCCCCGGTCTCCACCGTTCCCAACACCATGGTACAGGGAATTCCCATCCTGTTCAAAAGATATTGGGTGGCCTTGGCATAACCCTGACAGACCGAGGCCCTGTTTACGAACACGGAATATATATTCTGATTGTCCGAAGCCTCCAGGTCGTATTCCGTGTTGGCGACCAGGGTTTCATAGACGAACTTCACTTTCTCATAATCGTCCATTCCTTCCGGCGCTCCGCCAAGGATTTGCTCCGCCGCCAGACGGATCTGCCGCATCCGAACCTCCGCCTGCGTGCGGCTGCAGCTGTATACCCCGGAAAAAGTCAGCTTCACCAGACCATTCAAACGGGTGAATTTGGTATAAGTATAGCCCTCCACGTAGAAATACTCCGGATGGTCATTGAGCACGCACTGAAAAATTTTATCCAGATTTTCCTCCGTCAGCCCCTGCTCCAGGCCCTCCTGCCCCAGCGCCTGCTCCGTCAGCATGTTTCCCAGGATTCTGTTGACATCCTGGTACCAAAGCTGCTCCGTTTCGGACAAAGTGCCATAGGCATAAAGGGTGTCTCCCTCTTCTTCAAAATAAGGAGGCCCTTCCTCTGCCGCAGTCTCCCCGGAGTCCGATTCTGCGGTGACGGATTCTCCAAGGCTTGGCTGCTCTCCTTCCGCTCTCTCGGTTCCCCGCTCTGCCTTTTCCAGGCTTTCGGCCAAGCTCTCCGTCCCCGTTTCCGGCTGCTGGGAAGCCGCGCCCGCATCCTTCAGCTCCCCTTCTCCGCAGCTTGTCAACAGGCACGTCCCAACCAGCAGAACCGCCAAAAACAACGCTCGTTTCAGCTTCCAAGATACTTTTTTCCCCATAAAACTCCCAATCGCTTAATTCCGGCCGAATTCCGCAAGCACCAGCCCCTTGTTGCGGTCCAGGGTCATGCCGATGCTCCAGGGATTGACGAACAAGAGCAGCGGATTCCCCTTCATGTCCTTCACCTTTTTCATGTCCGAGGTGCCCGTCAGCCGTTCCAAATCCACCTCGTCCTTGTTCTCGATCCAGCGGATGTGCTCATAGGGCAGGTTCTCCAGCCGGATCTCCACGTTATACTCGTTTTCCAGACGATATTTCAGCACGTCGAACTGCAGAACCCCCACCACGCCCACGATGATCTCCTCCATGCCGGTGTTGAACTCCTGGAAGATCTGGATGGCGCCCTCCTGGGCGATCTGCTGGATCCCCTTCACGAACTGTTTCCGCTTCATGGTGTCCATCTGGCGCACCCGGGCGAAATGCTCCGGCGCAAAGGTGGGGATCCCCTCATAGCAAATTTTATCCTTGGGGGCGCAGAGGGTGTCGCCGATGGAAAAGATCCCCGGGTCAAAAACACCGATAATATCCCCGGCATAAGCCTCGCTCAGGATCTTCCTCTCGTCCGCCATGATCTGCTGGGGCTGGGACAGACGCATCACCTTGCCCCCCTGGACATGGCGCACCTCCATGCTGGCGTCATATTTGCCGGAACAGATCCGCATAAAGGCGATCCTGTCCCTGTGGGCCTTGTTCATGTTGGCCTGGATTTTGAACACGAAGGCGCTGAAATCCGCCGTCATGGGATCCACCATGCCGATATCCGCCTTCCTGGGCAGGGGCGTGGTGGCCATTTCCAGGAAATATTTCAGGAAAATTTCCACGCCGAAGTTGGTCAGGGCGGAGCCGAAGAAAACGGGAGTCAGCATACCGGCCCGCACCAATTCCAAATCGAATTCCGCACTGGCCCCGTCCAGAAGTTCCGTTTCCTCCAGGAGCTTGTCCACCGCCGGATCTCCCAAGGCCGTCCGCAGAGCGGCTTCCTCCTCGATGGGAATCTCCTGGGCATGTCCCTCTTTGGTTCCCTTCTCCGTGTCGGAATACGTGATGACGCATTTCCGGTTCCGATCATACACGCCCCGGAAGCCCTTGCCGGAACCGATGGGCCAGTTCACCGGACAAGTGGCGATCCCAAGCTCCTTCTCAATCTCGTCCAACAAATCAAAGGTGTCGTTGGCGTCCCGGTCCAGCTTGTTGATAAAGGTGAAAATGGGGATCCGGCGCATGACGCAGACCTTGAACAGCTTCCTGGTCTGGGCCTCCACCCCCTTGGAGGCGTCGATGACCATGACGGCGGAATCCGCCGCCATCAGGGTCCGGTAAGTATCCTCCGAGAAATCCTGGTGTCCGGGAGTGTCCAGAATATTGATACAGTATCCGTCATATTCAAACTGCAGCACGGAGGAAGTTACGGAAATACCTCTCTCCTTCTCGATCTCCATCCAGTCGGAAACCGCATGCCGGGCCGTGGCCTTGCCCTTCACGCTCCCCGCCAGGTTGATGGCTCCCCCGTACAGCAGGAATTTTTCCGTCAGGGTCGTCTTCCCCGCATCGGGATGAGATATGATGGCGAAGGTCCTTCTCCGCCTGATTTCTTCTGTGTAATTTGGCACGAATCTCTCCTCCGAATCTATTGTTTTGTAACAGTTCAGCCAGCGGCCTCACAGCATTCCCGTTCCCCGGAAGGCAGGCTGTATTCCAAAATATTGCAGCACGGTGGCGCCGATATCCGCAAAGGTCTTCCTCGTTCCCAGGTTGCCCGGGCGCACGCCTGCGCCGACCATCAAAAAGGGCGTGTATTCCCGGGAATGATCGGTGGACACGGTATATCCCGGGTCGCAGCCGTGATCCGCCGTGAGCATCAGGATGTCCTCGGGCCCCAGCTTCGCCAGGATCTCCGGGAGACGTCCGTCAAAATAAGTCAGGGCCCTGGCATAGCCGTCCACGTCATTGCGATGGCCGTACAGCATGTCATAATCCACCAGATTGACGAAGCACAAGCCCTCGAAATCCTTGTCCAGATATTCCAGGGTGCGGTTGATCCCGTCCTCGTTGCCTGCGGTGGAGACGGATTCCGTGATCCCCTTCTCGGCAAAGATGTCCCGGATCTTCCCCACGGCGATCACGTCCTTCCCCGACTCCGCCAGCTGATCCAGCATGGTGACGGAAGGCGGCAGCAGGGAAAAATCATGCCTTCTGGAAGTTCTCACGAAATGACCGCTTTCCCCTGTAAAAGGCCTGGCGATCACCCGGCCCACTCCATGCTCTCCCTGCAGGATGTTCCTGGCGATCCGGCAATAGCGGTATAACTCCTCCACCGGCACCTTTTCCTCGTGGGCGGCGATCTGGAAGACGCTGTCCGCAGAGGTATACACGATCAAATCCCCGGTGGCGAGATGGGCGTCCCCATAGTCCTTGATCACCTCCGTGCCGGAATAGGGTTTGTTGCACAGCACGCCCCTGCCGGTCTGCCGGGTGAACTCCGCCAGCACCTCTTCCGGGAATCCTTCCGGATATACGGGAAGGGGACTGCCGGAATAAATTCCGGCAATCTCCCAGTGTCCGATGGTGGTATCTTTTCCTTTGGAGGCCTCCGTCATACGGGCATAGGCTCCGGCGGGCTCTCCTGTCCTCTCTCCTGCGGTCACCCCGTCAATGTGAAACAGTCCCAGCCTGCCCAGATTCGGCACGTGAAAATAAGGGCTTCCCGACACGCTCCTCAGGGTATTGACGTCCCCGTCCCCATAGGAAGCCGCATCCGGCATGGCGCCGATGCCGAAACTGTCCAGCACGATCAAAAATACCCGCTTCATTTTTCTTCCTCCAAAAACCTTTATCGTTCGCAGTGCAAGCTCTCTCTCCGTTCGCAGTGCGAGCTGCTCACTAGGCTTTGCCCCATCAACTCGCAGTGCGAGCTCGCAAGCCTTCGGCTTCCTCGCTCACCGGGCTTCGCCCTATGAAAAAAGGCGTGCAAAAATATGCTTACGTGCCCTTCGGGTACGACGCATATTTTCGTACACCTTTTTTCGCACTGCTCATTGCCAACGTGGACATTATACCACATTTTTATGTATTGTACATATTTTTTCCAAAAATTATGCGGTGCGGGGCTTACTCCTGGGTCACTACGGTGCTGATGACGATGTTCTCCGCCGGGATCTCCGTCTTGCGTCTCACGATGTCCTCGATCTGGGCCCGCTGGGCTTCGGTGAGCTCCACGGCGTTCACCACCACGTCTGCGGCGCCGTCATTGATGCTGACCACCACGTCGGAAAAGCCCTTGGCCTCCAGCAGGATCTCCGCCGCCGCTTCCTTTTCCGCAATGTCCGTCATGGCCACCATGTCGTTCACCGCCTGCTGCTTCTGTTCCTCGGTCAAGCCCGTGCTGTTGATGATCTCCAGCAGGGTTTCCTTGTTCCTGGCCCTGGTCTGTTCCTTCAAAAGCTTCGCTTCCGAGAGGATTGTCACCCCGTCCGAAGCCGTGAACACCGCTTCTCCCGGGATTTCCCCTTCTTCCGGCAAAGCCGCCTGGGAGCCGTCACCCGGCAAATTCTCTCCCTGGGTTCCTTCCTCCGGCAGGGCGGAAACCTGAACCCCTTCCTCCGGAAGGGTCCCTTGAGAGCCATCTCCCGCCAGGGCCGCAGTCTGGGAAAGATCTTCTCCCGTGCCATCGATCAGTTCCATGTCCTCTTCCAGGTAATCTTCCATCAGTACATCCACATCGGAATCCAGGCTCTCAATATCCGTTGACAGATCTCCTTCCAGGCCCATCAAATCCTCCTCCGACAGGTCCAGCAGGCCGTCCGCTTCCAGGTTTTCCGTAATGACTCCCGTCGAATCCACGTTCACGTCATTGGTATCGTTCAGATAATCCTCCTCCAGATTGGTTCCCGCAAACTGCAGATAGCCCGCTATGGCTATCATAATGGCAAGTGCGGTGATCATGAGCTGGTTCTTTTTGAATAAATTTCTCACGGCATTCTCCCTTTTCCTCCAAGCGGGACTTCCTCCCCGCTTGTATCTTTTTACTACTTCATTCTATGAATAGGCCCTCGGATATATGCCTCACTCCCCCGTCTTTCTCCGGAGCACCTTGACCTTGTGGGCCTCTATGCCGAAAAGGGCCTGCACGGCCTCCGTGATGTCCGCCGCAACCCGTTTCGTACCGGCCCCCTGGGCCGCCACCACCACTCCTTCCACCTGCGGGGTCAAAGTCTTAACCACATAGGGGCTCTGGCCGTCCCCGCTTGTATCATAGACCGTAGTCTCCCGGTTTTCCGTCTCCCGGATGCTGCGGCTTCCTCCCTCTCCGTCCTCCTCCGAGGTGCCGGACTGAAGCGTTTCCCGATCCTTTTCCAGAACCACTTCCTCAGAGGAACATAGGGTGATCATGACACTCACCCGCCCCACCCCGTCCATGCTCTCCAAAAGCGCCGTCAGGCGATTCTCCAGATATTCCGCATAACTCTCCGCGGCAAAATTCCCCTCCCAAACAGCTTCCCCCTGACGCTCCCGGGCGAAAGTCTCTTCCTGCTCCGATTCCTTTTCCGCTCCCGTCCCTCCCCAGAAATCCCCGTCAAAAAGCGAACCCGCTTTGTCCAAATCCGATGATGAGGAATCTTCCCCCTGATTCTTCTTCCCGGAAGGAGCTGCGATGATCATCAAAAGCACGCCTGACAGGATCAGAATCAGGAGATTGTCCCTGGTAAACCATTTGCGCACCTTCTCTTTTTCCTTCCATTCATTCCATTTCTTTCGGATTTCCTTCATCTCCGCCCCTCCCCTCCAGTTCTATCTCGATCTTCTCGATTTCAATGGAAAGATCTTCCGTCTCCTTTTCGGCTTCTTCCAGAACTTCCTTCTCCAGACGCTCTTCCGCCCGGTCTGCGATTTCCCGGGCCTCCCCCATCGCTTCCTCCAGTTGTTCCTGAAAATACGCCATCCGCTCTTCGACATCGCCCGCCGCTTCCGGAAACAGTCGGAAAATCGGCAGGAAGATCTGAATCAAAATCATGACCCCTACCAGGATTTTCAAATATTTTTCATAAGACCCATTCGGCCCCAGATGTAAAAAAGCCTGACTGCATATGGAAAAAATTCCCACCTGCATAATCGCCTGAAACAATTCCTTCATCATCTTATCCTCCCCTGCCCGCCGCCGCAGCCGTCATGGCAATGGCAATCAGAAAAAGAAGCAAGGCCGTCCCAGCAGTACGGAACAAAAGGAAACCGCCTTCCCCCACTCGATCCGTCACGGAAGAGATCCTATGGTCGCTGACAATCCCCATCAAGGCCGCAGCCATTTTCAACAGGCAGGCGGTGCCAAAAATCTGCAGAAGGGGTGCGGCGCACAGCGTCAACAACAAGGCCAGGAGCACCACTCCCACGCTGTTCTTGATCACCAGGGCGGATCCCAGCACCAGCTCCACCACTCCATCCGCCGCATCCCCCAGGCCCGGAATAACGGAAATGGTCTTCCGCAGGACGGAGGTTCTCACGGTGTCCAGAACGGGAGCGATGACGGCCTGGATGACGCCCAATCCTGTCACGATCCCCACCGCCGCCTTCAGCACCGCTTTGATCCCCTTTCCCAGGAGATCCATGAGAAGCCCCAGCTTTCCCCCCGTCCAAAGTTCATTCACCACCGCCAGCAGGCAATAGCTGTAGACAAAGGGGACCAAAACGGAAAGCAGGACATGCTCCACGCCGTAAATGGCGAGCAAAATCAACTGATACGCAATTCCCGCAGACGCTGCGCCGCCGGAGAGCCCCACGATCATCAGATAAGCGGGAATCAAGAGACGAATAAAATCACAGGCGCTTCCGATGGCTGTCTTAGTCAGCTCCGCCGCTTGTCCGAAGCACTGCAAAAGCACCGCCGTCAGCAAAAGGTACATGAAATAAAAGCCCATGTCCGCAATCTGATGCTTGTCGAAAATCTCTATGAAACGGGTCATGACTGCGGACACGATTCCCAGCACCAACAGCCAGATCAGGACGTTGCGCATACCGAGGAACCAGGAAAAGCCTTCCCCAAAGGCGGCCTGCAGGCAGCCTCGAAGCAGTCCCGCCACATCCCCCGCCAGAACCTTGTCCAACAATTCCCGCAAAGAAATGGAATAATCCGGAAACAGAGTGCGCAGCCCCTCCTGCAGCTGATCCAGGCCGTATTGCTTCCACACCCCTTCAAGATCAAAAGCCATAGTCACCCTTCCTCTCATCCTGCCGCCCTTCGGGCGGCATATGAATAGACTGGAAATAGCCGAACGGCTATTTTCAGTCTTTTACCTCATAAACGACTGAATCTGCTCGATTACCGCAAAAAGAATGGGAAGGCCCGCCACCATGACCGACAGCTTCCCCAACACCTCGATCTGCTCCGCCACGGTTCCGTAACCTGCGTCCTTGCAGATGCCGGAGCTGAATTCACAGATATAGGTAATGCCGATGACCTTCATCAATATGGCGAGATAATTCTCCCCCGCCCCAAGATATCCTTGAATCTGACGCAGCTGTCCCAGAACCGCTTCGAATTCCCGGAGCGCATATCCCAGGATGAGGATCCCTACCGCCAATCCGATATATGCGCTGTACTCCGGCCTGTGGGACCGAAGCTGTATGGCGATGAGAATTCCCGCAATTCCCAAAAGCCCCACCCTGACGATTTCCGACATGTTCCCTCGCATTCTGCCGCCGGTCGGGCGGCCTCTCTTTGCCCTCCCAACCCCTTCAGAAAGCGAACAGGGTCTCTATCGTGTTGAAAAGATCGTAAATATACGGCACGATCCAGGACAACACCAGGATCAGCGCCGCCAGGCTGATCAGAAAGGCATGCTCTTCCCTCCCGCTGTGCTTCAAGAGCTGGCCCAGGATGGTGACCAGGATTCCCACCGCCGCTATCCGAAATATCAGACTGATTCCCATTTTCCTCTTCCTCCCATCATAGCGGCAGAATCACCGGCAGCAGACCGCCCATCCCGCCATATCAGACTGAATCCCCTCTTCTTCCTCATGCTACAGCAGCAGAATCACCAGCAGCAGGCCGCCCATCCCGCCCAGACGCAGGGCCATGCGGCCCTTTTCCACGGTTTCCGGTTCCAACCGGTCCGCCAGAAGCTTCAGCCCGTCCCGACACTGTTCCATGGCGTCCAGCTGCATCCTGGGTTCCTCATAGCCCAAGCCCTCCCCAAATTGCCAGAACAGATCTTTTTCCTCCTTCCGCAGGGGAAACCGTTCCAAAATATCTTCCATTTCTCCCCGAAAAATCTCCCCGAAGCCTCTTCCTTCATTTTTTCCCATTTCTCCATACACCCTCAAAAATGCCCCGGCAAAAGGCTCTTCCAACCGCTTCCCCAGCTTCAGGCAGCATTCTGGCAGCGTGGCCTTGCTGTACCGGACCTCGCTCATCATCATTTCCAAAATACGGCACAGCAGCTGCAGTCCCTGAAGGCGCAGACGCAGCTGTTCCCCGTACCAGCCGCCCAGTCCCAGGCATCCGCCCGCCACCAGGCCCCCTCCGATCCACCGAAATATCATGTTTCCTCGCATTCCGCCGCCGATCAGGCGGCATTTATTTCTCATAAAACTCTTTTCCCTGCATGTCTATCAGCTGACAGCGCCCCTCCCGCTTTCCCAGGAGCAGGAAACGTTCAAAAATCCTCTCCCGGAAAATATCCTCCATCCCAGCCTTTCTGCGAATGTCCTCCAGACTGTTCCCGTGCAGGGTGGCCAACAGTCTGCAGCCGCAGGAGGAAGCCGTGCGCACCGCCTCCATATCCTTCACCCCTCCCAGTTCGTCGATGGCCAGGACCTGGGGCGACATGGACCTCAAAAGGAGCATCATCCCCAGAGCCTTGGGGCAGGCGTCCAGCACATCCGTCCGTATTCCCACGTCGTTCTGGGGCAGACCCTGACAGCACCCGGCGATCTCCGACCTCTCGTCCACCACCCCCACGCACATTCCCTTTCCCCAGGGATTGCCGTCGGAGATCTGCCGCACCAGATCCCGCAGCAGGGTGGTCTTGCCACAGCCCGGCGGTGAGACGATCAGAGTGTTCAGAAGGGTTCCGTTCTCATAGAGCTTCGGCAGGACGCCGTCCGCCGCACCCTTCACCTCATGGGAAAGCCGTATGTTCAGACAAGTGATGTGCTTCACCGTCCGCAGCCTGCCTTCCTCTTCCAGCACGGCCTGTCCCGCCAGCCCGATCCTGTGCCCTCCCGGCACCGTGATAAATCCCTGCCGCAGTTCATCTTCAAAAGCGTACAGGGAATAATGACAGATATGCTGAATCAGGGCCTCCAGCTCGCCGCCCTCCATCCTCCTGGCCTTTCCCCGTTCCCCCGTATAGGCTCCTGTCCCGTCCAGAAAATACTCTCGTCCGTTTCGGCATACCAGCACCGGCTTCCCCACTCGCAGGCGTATCTCCTGAATCGATTCCTCGTCCCCGGCCACCCTCTCCCAAAAGCCTCTCTGCTCCCTGGGAAACAGCTGCAGCAATCCCATTCCCACCATCTCCTTAACTCAATATATGAGGACACGTCCAATTTATTCCATAAAAAATAAGTGCAGATGTCAGTGGGAATCACACCCCGACAACTACACTTTTATGGACACTTTTATGGATACTTTTATGGTGCTAAAAAGCCCGCTATTTAGGCCATTCCCGCACCCTTCCTTCCGGCAGGGCCCTGCAATAGGCCTCCCCCACTCCCAGGAGCACGAACATGAAGGGACCGTTCAGCACCTGCTGGAAGCTGAACACGCTGTTGATGGCATATGCCAGGAGCCCCAGGCCGCAGGCCGTCACGAAACAGGGAGAAGCCTCCCCCCATGCGAGCCTTCTGATGTAGCGGTATATGGCCGTAAACAAAAGGCCGCCGAAGGAAACCGCCCCCAAAAGCCCCAGCTGATCCAGCATGGTCAGCAGTTCGCAATGGGCGTTGGTCAAGTTATTGTCCGGCCATACGTTTCGCAGATAGTCCTTCAATTCCTGACTGGCATCGGTCTTCAAATACTCTCCCATGCAGTCAGGCCCCACGCCCACCAGCTTTTTCCAGGGAGACAGCTCCCCCCAGAGCCAGACGCCGGCCTTCCAGGTGGCGCCCCTGCGACTCCCCCATTCGGCGGAAAAGGTCAGGGCGGGGATGCGGGACAAGGGCCCGAGGCTGCCGGGCCGAAGTGTGTTCAGGACGATCATCCCCACGAACAGGACGCCCATCGCAGCCGCTCCCCACGCCAGGACCTTGCCCAGAGTCAAAAGCGCTCCTGCGGGATAAGTTCCTTTTTTCCTCCAACGTCCGGCCAGCAGCCAGACAAGCACCGCAGCCGCAGCCAAGAAAGGCGGCAGTGCGCTGAAAGTGAACAGATCCATGAGACCGTCCCGATAGTTGATGGCTCCCGGGAAAAGCAGCCGCACCGCCATGATGAACAGACAGGAGACTGCCAGCAAAAGACAAAGTCTGCCGAACTCCAGCAGCCGCTCCGCCTCCCCCAGGGACAACAACAGCAGCACGAAAAAAACTCCGCTCAGGGCCACCAGCCCGCTGGCGCTCCCGTTGGTCACCTGGGCACAAAAAGCGAGAAGCAAATAGACGTCCAGGAGCCAGCGAATCCAGCGCTTACCGCTCCGATAGCTCCAGACGAAACCGGCGCTGGCCAGAACCGGCATCACCATATAGCCGCAGTACCAGTTGATATTCCCGGCCAGGGAAATGAATTGGGGGCTGGTGGCCGTCTTCATGGGAATGGGATAAATGCCGAACCGATTGAAAATTCCCAATACGAACAAAAGGGCGGAAGCGGGCAGGGCCAGTCCGACCAGCCAGCCCCTTTTTTTCCACATCCTGGACAGGCTGAAATAGGACAATACGAAAACCTCCTGTACCAGCATCCCCATGCCCCAGGTGGATTTCCCCATGAGGGCCTCCTCCCTGTAATCCGTCGCCAGGTAGGACAACAATACCGCCAAACCGTATCCCAAGACGAACCAGTCCGTAACAGAAAACTCCCGCCGCAGATCTTTGCCCAATGCCGAGAGGGCAAACCCGCCGTCCCGGCACCGCTCCGCCAGGGATAATAGCAGCCAAATCGTCCAAAGGAATAAAAATGCGCCGAAAGCGACCCGGCAGCCCTTCCAAAAGAAAGCGATCTTTTCGGAACCGATGTGGAGATAATCCCACCGATTATACAAGGGAATCATGACGGTGGCAAAAAAAAGGTACAGGCAGGCCGCCAGATCCAATGCCCGGGCCCCATAAGACAGGGCCGCATCCAAAAAACTTTTCTCTTTCCCATATGTTTCGGATTTTCTCTTTTTCTTGCCAGACATCCTCCACCCCTCGCTTTTGCGGTCGAATGCTTTTCGACAAAAATTATTTTTAATATTATACAATGTTCTCTTCTCTTCTGTCAACTGCCGCACTTTTCCCTTCTCTTTTTCTGCAAGGTGTGGTATAATGAACTCCAGAATCTGCCTGCTGCGCAGGCGCAGTGCTGCCACACTGTCTGATTCTGTCGTTACCATGTCAGGTGAAATCAAATGCCCACTGCGTGAGCACGCCCACTGAGTGGGCGCTTGATTTCCTGCTGACATGGTATAATAATTCTGCTATCGCAGAATAAACCGGCAATCCACCGCTTGCACGGCACAGCCGAGTAAATGCTGCTTCGCAGCGCTTCCCGGTCAAGTGGTGGTAGAATAAACTCCGAAAAGGACATGTAATTATGAACATTATCATCGTAGGCTGCGGAAAAGTGGGATATACTCTTGTGGAACAGTTGGGCGGGGAAAATCATGACATCACCGTGATCGATGAAAAGGAGAACAAAGTTCACTCCATCACCGACGAGCTGGACGCCATGGGGATCATCGGCAACGGGGTCAGCTATCAGACCCTGCAGGAGGCCGGCATCGAAAAGGCCCATCTGCTCATCGCCGTGACCGGTTCCGACGAGCAGAACCTTCTCTGCTGCGCCCTGGCCAAGCGGGCCAAGTGTCAGACCATCGCCCGGGTGCGCAATCCCGTTTACAGCAGGGACATCGATTTCCTGCGGAAGGAACTGGGCGTGACCATGATCATCAACCCGGAAATGGCTTCCGCCATGGAAATCTCCCGGAACTTCCAGTTCCCCACCGCCGTGGAAGTGGACACCTTTTCCAAGGGGCGCATCGAAATGCTGCACTTCCGGGTGACCAAGGACTGCCGCCTGAAGGAATACAAGCTGATCCACATCCGGACCACCCTGAAATGCGAGGTGCTGGTCTGCATGGTCAAGCGGGGAGAAGAAGTGATCATTCCCAGAGGTGCGGATTTCGACTTCCGGGAAGGGGACAAGGTTGCTATCGTGGCCTCCCACAAGGCGGCCAATGATTTCTTCCGCAAGATCGGCATCGGCTCCTCTTCCGTACACACCGCCATGATCGTGGGCGGCGGGACCATCGCCTTTTACCTGGCCAGGCGTCTGCTGTCCGTGGGCATTTCCACCAAGATCATAGAAAGGGATCCGGACCGCTGTGAATTTTTGAGCGAAATGCTTCCCAAGGCCACCGTCATCTGCGGCGACGGCACCAACGAGAACCTGCTGCTGGAGGAAGGGCTGGACAAGGTGGAAGGGTTTGCGGCCCTCACCGGGCTGGACGAGGAAAATATTTTGCTGTCCCTGTATGCCAAGAAAGCTTCCAGGGCCAAGGTGGTGACCAAGGTCAACCGGATCAATTTCAGCGGCGTCCTAAACGACCTGAACCTGGACAGCATCAGCTATCCCAGGCTGCTGACGGCGGAAACCATCATCAAATACGCCCGTTCCCTGAACAACGCCTCTCTGGACAGCAACGTGGAAAATCTCTACAAGCTGGAGGATGGCAAGGCGGAAGCCCTGGAATTCTATATTAAAGAAGAATCCGCCGTGACCGGCATCCCCCTGGCCAAGCTGCCCGTCCGCAAAAACATCCTGATCTGTTCCATCGCCAGAGGGAACCAGCTCATCATTCCCGGCGGGCAGGACGAGCTGCGGGTAGGGGATTCCGTGGTGGTGGTGCTCACCAACGCCAGGCTCCACAACATCAAGGACATTCTGGAAGGATAGAGGCTGGAGGGTACCGGATATGAATTTCTCAATCGTGTTTTACATACTCGGATGGATCCTGCGGTTTGAAGCGGCCTTTCTTCTGCTGCCGACCGTCGTGGGATTTTGTTATACGGAAAGGCGGGAAGCGGTCTCCTACCTGATCACCGCCCTCGCCTGTCTGGTCCTGGGAGTGCTTCTGGGGCGCCGCAAGTCCAAAAACTTCCAGCTCTACGCCAGGGAAGGCTTCACCAGCGTGGCCCTGGGCTGGATCGTCATCAGTCTCATGGGCGCCCTCCCTTTCGTGATCGCCGGAGACATCCCCAACTATGTGGATGCCCTGTTTGAGACCATTTCCGGCTTCACCACCACCGGAGCCAGCATCTTAAGCGATGTAGAGGCCCTGTCCCACGCCAGTCTCTTCTGGCGCAGCTTCACCCACTGGATCGGCGGCATGGGCGTCTTCGTATTCATCATGGCCATCCTGCCCCTGATGGGAGGTTCCACCATGAACCTGATGCGGGCGGAAAGCCCCGGGCCTTCCGTGTCCAAACTGGTCCCCAGGGCCAAGGATACGGCCAAGATCCTTTATGAGCTGTATATCGGCATCACCCTGGCGGAGATCATCCTGCTCTGCCTCTGCGGCCTGAACCTTTTCGACTCCATGACCACCACCTTCGGCACCGTGGGCACCGGGGGCTTCGGCACCTACAATGACAGCCTGGGAAGCTTCTCTCCCGCAGCCCAGAACGTGGTAACTCTGTTCATGATCTTAAGCGGCATCAACTATTCCTTCTATTTCTGCCTGTTGATGAGACAGTTTAAAAATGCCTTCTCCATCGAGGAGGTCCGCTGGTACCTGGCCATCATCTTCGGGGCCGTGGCCATCATCCTGATCGACACCCATGACATGTACAGCGGTCTGGAAGAATCTTCCCGGCACGCCTTTTTCCAGGTGGCCTCCATCATCACCACCACGGGCTTCTCCACGGTGGATTTCGACCTGTGGCCCCAGCTTTCCAAGACGGTCCTGGTGATTCTCATGTTCATCGGAGCCTGCGCAGGCAGCACCGGCGGCGGCATCAAGGTCTCCCGGATCCTGCTCCTGTTCAAGACGATCCGGAAGGAATTGTCCACCATGATCCATCCCCGCCTTGTGAAAAAAATCAAAATGGACCAGCGCAACGTGCCTGACGAGGTGATCCGTTCCACCAACGTGTTCATCGCCATCTACAGCGCGATCCTCTTCGTCTCCCTGCTCCTGATCGGCGTGGACGAACTGGATTTTACCACGAATTTCACGGCGGTGGCCGCCACCCTGAACAACATCGGGCCCGGCCTGGAGCTGGTAGGGCCGACCCGGAACTATTCCGTCTACTCCTCTTTTTCCAAGTTCGTGCTGATGTTCGACATGCTGGCCGGAAGGCTGGAGCTGTTCCCCATGCTGATCCTGCTGGTGCCTTCCAACTGGAGGAAATACTGATATGACCGCCAGAGAACACTACCACCTGATAGACGGGATCCGGGGCCTGGCCCTGCTCAACATGCTTCTGTTCCATTTTTGTTATGATTATTATATGGTGTTCGCCCGGGACCGGAGCTGGTATTTCCAGCCCTGGAGCCATATCTGGCAGCAGGGGATCTGTCTCACTTTCCTCTTCCTCTCCGGCGTCGCCTGGCACTTCGGGCACAACAACCTGAAAAAAGGCCTGCTGCTGAACCTCTACGGACTGGTCATCACGGCCGTCACCTATGTCTTTTTGCCTTCCGAAACCGTCTGGTTCGGCATCCTGAACGGCATCGGCTGCGCCGCCCTGCTCCTGTGCCTGCTGAATCGCCTGGGCCGGCGCATCGCTTCCCCGGCCGGCAGCCTCTGGGGCCTCATCATAAGCTTCTTGTTGTTCCTGCTGCTGCGGGACGTATCGGAAGGATACCTGGGCTTCGGCGGTTTCCACGTCCTCGCCCTTCCCTCCTGGCTCTACCGTCCCAAATTCATGACGATCCTGGGGTTCCCCTTTCCGGGCTTCGTCTCCAGCGACTATTTCCCCATCCTTCCCTGGAGCCTGGTACCCGTCTGCGGTTATTGGTTCTGGAAGCTGATCCGCCCCTATGAAAAATGCCTCACCCTCTGCCGGGTCAGGATCCCCCTCCTTTCCCCGTTAGGCCGGCGCACCATCTGGATCTACATGCTGCACCAACCGGTGCTGTACGGGCTGGCTTATCTCCTTGTCAAGGCGGGGCTGTGACGGGGATCAAAACCGGTTACCATTTCACGGTAACCGGTTTTTCTAATTTTTTTAAAATAGGGCTTGCTTTTTCCGGAATTCGTGCTATAATGTTCTTTGTTGAGGTTCTTCCAAGAGATTCCTCATCATGGGATTATAGCTCAGCTGGGATGAGCGTTCGCCTCACACGCGAAAGGTCATGGGTTCGAGCCCCGTTAATCCCATTGTATAGTCCGAACATTGGCGGTTGTCGATGTTCGGATTTTGTTTGCCCTTCACGGTCACATAAAAGAAGGACAAGGCAAGCTTGCTTGCAAATATCTTGTCCTCTTTTTATGTGACCTTATTTGGTCTCTTCACCCTGCAAGTACAAGACGGCTGGTTTTACATATGCAGGGATGAAGTGACTGTGAATGGAAACGGAACCGGAAGAAGGCCAATACAGACGGCCAATCCCCAGGAAAGTCTAGTCTTCCACTGCCGCCTTCCGGCTGTTGATCCTGCGGATCTGTTCCATATCGAACTTGGGCTTCCTGTCATAGGTGTACAACCCGTTGAGCTCCTGCTCCACGTCATAGAGCTGGGTATAGCAGAAGCCGAACATCCGGGGATTGTCCAACAGGGCGTCCGTCAGCTTCCGGTAGCGCTCCAAATATTCCTCCGGGGTTTCCGGCCCCTCTCCATAGCCCCAGCCGTCCTCTCTTCTTCCTTCCGCATCCCACTTGATGCCCCCGTATTCGCTAACGAAGACCGGCACCCCTTCCACGGGAGACTGTCTCGGCGCAAGCCTTTCCCACAGAGGGCCTCCCTCCCCGAAGGGCTGATAATGGCTGCGGAAAACCTCCGGATCCTGTTCGTAATCGTGGACATCATAGATGTCCGTCCGCACGTGATAGTTGCCGCTGGTGTCGATGCAGGGACGGGTGGTGTCATACCGCCTGGTCATGTCATAGACGATGCCAAGCAGATCATCGTCCTGTTTTCTCCCCTCATAATCCCAGGTCTCATTGAAGGGACACCAACCCACGATGGCGGGATGGTTGAAGTCCCGCTCCAGCACCTCCATCCACTCCGGAAGGAAGCGCTTCAGCCCGTCCGGCCGGCTGTGATCCAGGCCCCAGTTCCCCTGCTCTCCCCAGACCAGGTAGCCCATCCTGTCGCAATGATACAGGAATCGCTCCTCGAACACCTTCTGGTGCAGCCTGGCCCCGTTAAACCCGGCGGCCAGGGACAGCTCGATATCCCGCAGCAGGGCGTCGTCGGAAGGGGCCGTGTAGACGCCCTCCGGGTAGAAGCCCTGGTCCAGCACCAGCCGCTGAAAAACGCTCTTCCCGTTGAGCAGCACCTTTTCTCCCTGGATGCAGACTTCCCGCATCCCGAAGTAGCTCTCCGCCTCGTCCTCCCCGAAGCGCAGCTTCAGGTCATACAGGCGGCCGCAGCCCGTCTCCCACAGATGCAGTTCCGAAAGGGACAGGGTCAGGAGGCCGTTTCCCGCCGTGATCCTGGTCTGGCCGCTCCCGCAGGACCTTCCCTCATAGAAGCTTTCCGCCTGCAGCAGCCCGCTTCCCCGAGTCTTGACCTTGATGGTCAGGGTCTTCTCCGCTATATTGGGGTAATACCAGAGTTTTTCCAGATAGGCCTCCGGCACGAACTCCAGCCACACCGTCTGCCAGATGCCCGTGGTGCGGGTATAGTCGCAGCCCACGGACTGAAAAAACCCGCTTTGCTTCCCCCGGCACTGCTTCCCGCTCCTGCCATCATCCCAGGCATACACGGTGATCCGGTTCTCTCCCGTCACCGCCTGGGCCGTGATATCCAGGGTAAAGGAAGCGTAGCCGCCCTCGTGGCCCCCGGCCTTTTGCCCGTTGATCCATACCTGGCAGCCGTAATCCACCGCCCCGAAATGCAGGAGGACTCGTCCCCTCCTCTGCTCCTCGGTCAGGGAAAAGGTCCGCAGGTACCAGACCGCCGGAATGAAGTCCTTGTAACCGATCCCGCCAAGTTCGCTTTCCGGGCAGAAGGGAACCAATATTTTCCGATCCAGTTCCGTTCTGTCCTGAAATCCCCGGTCGATCCCGCTCTTTCCGAAATCAAAAGCGAAATCCCACGTTCCGTTCAGGTTCATCCAGTCCCTGCGCCGCAGCTGGGGTCTGGGATATTCCTTTCTGGGAATTGCATCCATTTTTCCACTCCTCTTCATCCATGATCGAACCGTTTTTCACCCATGATTGAACCGTTTTGCATCCATGATCGGGCTGCATTGCATCCATAGTCCGGCCGCTTTGGGCAGCCTGGCGATCAATAGGTAATAATGATCCCCCGCTCCTGAGCATAAAAGCTGCACAGGCCCGCACAGGGCACCGCAGTCACCTCCGCCCCGGGCCATTTCGCCAGGATGTCCGCCTTCAGCTTCTCGGCCCCCTCCGGATTCAGGCAATGGCTGATCATCACCGGACGGCTGCCGTCAAATCCCGTGACCGTCATTTCTTCCAGGATCCTGGCCATCACCTTGCCTTCTCCCCTGGTCTTATAGAAGAAATCGATCCGCCCGTCCGAAGTGCGCCGCCCCAGCACCCGCATATGAAGCTTGCCGGCGATAAAGCCCACCACCCGGTTCACCCGTCCGTTCTTGACCAGGTTCTCGAAGCTGGAAAGGGCGAACATGATATGCCCCTTGTCATTAAATTCTTTGATGGCGGCGCATACCGCCTCAAACCCCTTCCCCTCTCCGATCAGCCGGTTCGCCAGCCGGGCCGCACCCGCCAGGGCACCGGCATCGCTCAGGGTATCCAGCACGAAGATCTCCTTCTCCGGGCTTTCCTCCAGCACCATGTGGCGGGCCGCCATGGCCGCATTATAGCTTCCGGAAAGGTTGCTGCTGATGGTCAGGGCGATGACCCGGTCCGCCTTCCGATAGCACTCCGCCCATTCCTCCGGGCTGGGGCAGGCGCTGGTGCTGACCCCGTCGTATTCCGTCATGGCCCGCATCATCTCCGGCACATCCAGAGGAGGCAGATCCACGTATTCCTTCCCATCGATGGTGATCTTGAAGGGAACCACCGCAAAGGCCACGCCCGGGGCGCAGTTTTCCAGGGCACGAATCTCGCAGGAACTGTCCGAAACAATCATCCAACTCATCTTAACTATCCTCCCGACATAAGTCTCGTTGTATCGTCGCATTGGTCTCTATATCATAATACAACAAAAATCTCATATCGTAAATAGTTTTTGCGAGATTTGTTTCTAAAATCCATGAAATATAGTTTTGAAAACCATTTCTATTCTGAAACTTCTTAGCAGCTTTTTTAAACTTCTAAATCTTTTTGCATTCCAAAAACTTTTTACATTCCGGAAACTTTTTGCATTCCAGAAATGAACGGTTCCAAAGCTTTTTACAGGCTGGTTTTCTGGGAAACTTCTTTCCCCTCCAGGAAGGGCTGGGCCAGATGGTGATTGAAAAATTCCACCAGAGGGCCCATGAAAAAGGCGGTGATGATGGTGCCGATCCCGGCGATGGCAGGCAGTGCGCCGGCCTCTCCTCCCGCCAGCAGAAACAGGGCGCAGCCCGCCGCCACGCAGGTCACGTCGCAGGCGATGCGGCAATAGCGGAAGGGAGCCACGTGCAGCTTGTTGGACAGGATCAGAGCCACGGCGTCATAAGTGGACACCCCCAGATCCGCCGTGAAATAAAAGGCCGAACTGACGCAGATCACCAGGATCCCCACGAACAGGAACGAGATCCGCAGCCCCAGGGCGGGCTCCGATCCCACCAGGCCCTGCAGTGTCTTCCGGGAAAACTCCACCACATATCCCTGGAAAAACAGATTAAACAGGGTCCCCAAACCGATGTACTTCTTCTCCAGGAAAAGGGCGAACAGCAAAAGCACCGCATTGGCGATAACGTACAGGGTGCCGAAGTCGATGGGGACCAGCGCATCCAGACCGCTCATGAAGGCCTGAAAGGGATCCACCCCGAAGGCCGCCACTTTGAAAAACCCCACGCTGATACCGTTGAAAAAGATCCCGAATACCGTCATCAGAATCCGTTTTGTACGTTGATTCATCATTCTATTCCTCATTCCGGAGCGTTTATGCG
Source organism: uncultured Acetatifactor sp. (assembly GCA_947625675.1). Taxonomy (GTDB): domain Bacteria; phylum Bacillota; class Clostridia; order Lachnospirales; family Lachnospiraceae; genus Acetatifactor. Next base: position 25,346 of record CANQPH010000001.1, on the reverse strand, counting down.
ATCAGGGCAAGAGGAGACTTCGCCTCCTCTTAAGAAATTGCGAATGCAATTTCTAATCTGCCATCAGAGCTATTTGTGACGCTCCGGCACAAATAGTTTACTTTCACACTTCTCCCAAAAATACCCAAAAAGGGAGAAGGACGATCCTTCTCCCTTTCATCGCCATAACGGTTTACACCAGTACGGATTCACGGTTCGGCGCTTCGAGCTTATCACTCTTTCGTTGCCTGATGAGCGTCGATGTATTCATGCATCTTCTTCCGCAGATCCTGATCGATGGGGTATTTTCTGATGATCAGCACCCCGATGACGGCCAGGATGGCGGGAAGCAGGCCAATGACGAAGGCCAGGCCGTTGAGCATGGTAGGAATGGATTCCAGGCTGCCGGCATAGTCTCCCGTGACGCTGTCCACCTGATAGCCCACGGCGATGAGGATCACGCCCACCAGGGCAGAAGAAACCGCCGTCTGGGCCTTCTCGAGGAATTTCTCCAGCACGCCGGTCAGGGCGGAACGATCCTTGCCGGTACTGTAGATGGTGTAGTCCATGACTTCCATGGAGATCGTGGAACCGGGCACGAAGTCAATGCCGATGGCCATGGCAATGACGAACATGGCGATGAAGAAGATGGCCGGCACACTGCGCAGGACGCCCAGCACCTGCCCCAGGAAAATGATCAGGCCGCCCAGGCCCTGGCACAGGAGGTCAACCTTGTGCATCTTCACGAAGTCGCCCTTGAAAAGCTTCAGAACCGGTGCGGCGATCACCACGCCCAGCAAAAGGGGCATCATCATCATCATGGAGATGATAAGGGAATAGGTGGCGAATAGCCCCATGTCCACCTGCCCCGTGGTGAGATCTGCACAAAAAGCCCATTTCACATAGTAAGAAGGGGCGGCGAACAAAAAGGTCCAGATGAAGCCCGTGAAAATACATTTGCAGAAATTGATCATCATGGGCTTGTTGGTCTTGATCAAATCGAAGAAATCGGAGATCTTCACCTTCTCCCCTTCTTCCTGCTGCACCACGTGGCGCTCCTTGACCATGAACCAGCCGATGACGGAGATCACGGCCCCTATCAGAGTGAACACCGTGGCCATCACCATAAAGGCCGTGTTGTAGCTTCCGAAGACGGCGTACAGGCTCACAGCCACTGCCGTCATGCCGGCGCCGATCATGCTTAAGACCATGGTCCAGATCCTGGGTCCCACCAGGAGCTTGGCCCTCTCATTGGCGTCATTGGTCATGGTGCGGTACATCAGATTCATGTTGCAGAAGGACGTGCCGATGTCATACACGAAGTAGAAGAAGATCACCCAGATCCCCACCGCCACGGGGATGCTGGTGAGGGGCCTCGGCAGGGCGTAAAGGGCGATGACGCCCACGGTGATCATGATGATACTGATCATGAAGAAGGGCTTATACTTTCCGTATTTGCCCACCTTGCCGTTGTCCATGATGAAGCCCTGGATAGGATCATCCACCGCATCGATCAGACGGGCGGCCAGCAGAAGCACGGTGGCCAGGGTAGCACCCCAGGCTCCCAGGCCCGCATAGTCCGTCATGAAGGACATGAACATGCTGGACATGAAGATGGCCCCGATGGATGTCATGGTGGACAAGGCGGTGACGCCGAAGACCTCCTTGGGCCCCATGTGCTCGGGATTTTTGATTTTGTTTTTGTTCGACATAGCTTTCTCTCCTCCGATGGAATTTTCTATGATTTAAGATTATAACCCATCAAAAGGAAGCGCACTATCATTAATACGCACTTATTGTCGAAAATCTGTTACATTTTTTCAATCACATCTTTCCTTCCGTGTTTCATTCGATATTCCTTCGGAGACATCCCATAGAGCCGTTTAAAGCAGGAACCGAAGTGACTCTGGGAGGCGAAGCAGAAATATTCCGAGATCTGGGCGATGGAATAATCGGAATATTTCAGCAGATTGGCCGCATGCTCGCAGCGCAGCTTCATGATGTACTGCTGGATCGTCATCCCTTCCAGCTCCGAGAAAAGGTGGGTCAGATGGCTCTGGCTGATTCCCAGGACCGGGGCGATGTCGCTGACCCGGATCTGCTTCCGCAGATTTTTAAAAATATAATCTTTGCACTTCTCCAGGTAGGGCGACTGACTCTTCCGCTGCCTCGCCTTTCTCACCTTGTCCGCAAAATCCAGCATCATCCTGAACCCGAGCAGATGCAAGGCGTCCAGCTTCCGCCGGTTGACCTCCACCTGCCGCAGATAGACGTCCCCCAGGACATAAGCTTCCTCCGGGTTCATGCCCCCTTCCACCGCCGCCCTGGTGGCCAAAGCGTCCATGGCCACCAGGTTATATTCGATCTGCCTGACAAAATCCTCCGACACTTCCGAAATCTCCCGGATGTCCAGAAGATCCGTCTGGGATATTTTCTTAATGCCCTCCACGTCCCCCTGGCGGATCATCTCCATGAACTTGTTCTCCAGTTCGATCCCCCGTCCGTGATGCCGTTCGTTCTCCCACTGTTTGTCCAGATAAGCCTCCACTTCCCTTTCCGAGGAAGTCTCCGCAGGAACCGCATCCGCACTGCGCACCTCCACCCTGGAGCAGGAGAGCTTCCGTCCCGTCAGCCGAAAACAGCACAGGACCAAAAGCTTTTTGAACCGCTCCATTTTCAAAGCTGCGGAAGAAGGCCCCGCATCCGGATCAAAGACAGAATCCGAGAGAGAATCCAAGGCGGAAGCCCGGGCGGAAACCCGAGCGAACTCCGGGACAGGGATGGAGTCCGGGATGGAACCCGGGGCAGGGGTTTGGGCGGAACCCAGGACAGGAACCTGAGCGGAACATATGGTAAGGGCGGAGTCCAGGGCAGAAACTGGAGCGGAACCCGGGGCAGGGGTTTGGACAGAGCCCAGGAGAGAATCCAGGGTAGAGGACAAGGGGGAACTCAGGATCCCGCCCAGGGCGAAATACTGCCCCTCTTCCAGGGCGAAAGTTCCATATAGGATCCCGCCGGGCTCCCGCAAAATGACGGGCAAGGAATCCGCACCCTTTCCGCAGGCCTGCTCCAGCCTTTTTCGGAGTCCTTCATCCGCCAAGACCGGAGAAGGGAACCTTCCCTGCCTTGGAATCTGAGAGACCTCTTTGCCCCAGGACACCATGGGGACCTCGAAAATATCGTACAGAAGCTGAAAATCATAAGGAAACATAAGCTTTCTCCCAAATCTTGTCCAGCCAGGCTTTCGCCAGATCCGGCCACTGTCTGGCGGAAGGGTCGGCGGAAGGCTTCGTATGAGGAGCCCCGGCGGACAGGGCCTTGCCCCACTCTTCCGCAAATTCTTTCAAGGTTTCCGCCCGGGCGGCCGCCGCCAGAATCTCCGGAATCGCTTCGGGTTTCTGGGCATACATACACTTCAGGCTCTGCCAGTGCTGCTCCATGTTGTAGATGCTGTCTTCCCCGTAACGGCCTTCCGCCCAGTCCTCGTCGGCCAGGCTCAATCCGTGGGCCCCTTCCATAAACAGATGGAGTTCGCAGGGCACCCCGGCCTCCCGGCAGGCCTTGGCAAAGAGGATGCTGTTCTCCACCGGCACCGTCTCGTCCGTGAAGGTCTGCCACAGGAAAGCGGGCGGGGTATGGGCCGTAACGTGCTTTTCCAGGCTGGCCCAATCCAGCTCTTCCTCCGAAGCGTCTCTGCCCAGAAGCTGATCGAAGCTGCCTCTGTGGGCCAGTTCCCCGCTGGTGATCACGGGGTAGCTTAAGACCACCGCATCGGGACGGTTGGAAACCTCCCCGTCCGGCTCACCGGCCAGTGCGGGATCGTCGAAGTGCACCGCCAGGCTGGCCGCCAGATGTCCCCCTGCGGAAAACCCGCAGCAGGCGATCTGATTGGGCCGAATATGAAACTGTTCCGCATTTTTCCGAATGTAACGGAGCCCTCTGGAGGCGTCCCGAAGGGGCAGCTTTCCCAGAGGAACCTGCTGAAACATGTTGGTGGTATAGGTCAGCACGAAGGCCTGATAACCCGCCTCGAAAAATTTCTTGGCCACGATCTCCCCTTCCGTAGGGCTGACCACAGCGTAACCGCCGCCCGGGATCACCAGCATGGCGGGGCGCTCTTCCCCGTCCTCATGCAGATAAGCCCGCAGATTGGGCAGGAACTCCCCGGCATAGGGATAAGGATACTCTTCCTTTTTCCACAGATAAATCGCTTCTCTCATGTTCCGTTCCTCGCTTTCCTCTTTTTTTTAGAAATCGCTTCTCATCAACAGTATCAGATTCCCCTGGAAAAAACGCTGGAAGCCTTGATATTCCTGGCTTCCAGCGCATTTTGACAAGTTCTGATAAGTTATGTCAGCCGTTTTTTGTTTTGGAGCTTACATGCCCATCTGCTTGGCAACCTCTGCCGCAAAGTCCTCGTTCTTCTTCTCGATGCCTTCGCCGGTCTCGAAACGGACGAAGCTCTTCACGCTCAGATTGGCTCCGTTCTCCTTGCCCACCTGGGCGATATACTGGGCCACGGTCTGCTTGCCGTCCTCGGCCTTCACGTAAATCTGCTCCAACAGGCAAACCTCTTTCAGCTCCTTGTTCAGTCTGCCCATCACGGCGCCCTCGATCACCTTCTCGGGCTTGCCGGCCATCTTGGGATCCTGGGCCACCTGGGCCATCAAAATCTCCTTCTCATGCTCCTTATAGTCTTCGGGCACGTCGGAAGTAGCCACGTACTTGGGATTCAGGGCCGCCACCTGCATTGCGATGTTGGTCATGGCCTCCTTCAGGGCATCGTTCACCACGTCGGAAGCGGCTTCCACGATAACGCCGATCCTGCCGCCGCCATGGACGTAAGTGGACACGAAGCCGTCCTCCGCCACCACCTTGGCAAATCTCCTGATGTTCAGGTTCTCGCCAATCACGGCGATCTTGTCCACCAGGGCTTCCTTCACGGTCTTGGAGGCATCCTGAGCCCAGCTCTCCGCCAGGAAGGCGTCGATGTCCGCCGCATCGGAATTCACCGCCTGGGCGGCCACGGCTTCCACGTATTTCTGGAAATCTTCATTCTTGGCCACAAAATCGGTCTCGGAGTTCACCTCCACCACCGCTGCGGTCTTCTCGCCCTTGCGGGCGATGCGGCAAATTCCTTCCGCCGCAATCCTTCCGGCCTTCTTCTCCGCCTTGGCCTGGCCGTTCTTCCTCAGATATTCCACGGCCTCGTCCATGTTGCCGTTGGTCTCCGTCAAAGCCTTCTTGCAATCCATCATGCCTGCGCCGGTCATTTCCCGCAGTTCCTTCACCATTGCTGCTGTAATAGCCATATATTTTCTCTCCTTCTGTTATCTGTCCAATATCCTGTCCTATTGACGTCCGCTTACTCTTCCACAGCCTCGGCGGCCACTTCCTCGATGTCCTCCGCAGGCTTATCCTCTGCAGAAGCTTCCATCTCCGCATCCAGCTGCTCTTCGCTCTCGGCGGTCTCGCCCTGGTTGGCTTCGATTACGGCGTCCGCCATTTTGGAAACGATCAGCTTCACGGCTCTGATGGCGTCATCGTTGCCGGGAATGATATAATCCAGTTCTTCCGGATCGCAGTTGGTATCGCCGATACCGATGAGGGTGATGCCCAGGGCATGGGCCTCCTGCACGCAGATCCTCTCCTTCTTGGGATCTACCACGAAGATCGCATCGGGAATCCTGGTCATCTCCTTGATGCCGCCCAGGTTCTTCTCCAGCTTATCCCACTCCTTCTTCAGGGCGATGACTTCCTTCTTGGGAAGCACGTCAAAGGTTCCGTCCTCGGACATGGTCTCGATCTTGCGGAGTCTGTCGATACGGGAACGGATGGTCTTGAAGTTGGTGAGCATGCCGCCCAGCCATCTCTCATTTACATAATACATGCCGCAACGCTCCGCTTCCGTCTTCACGGCGTCCTGGGCCTGCTTCTTGGTGCCCACGAACAGGATCGTGCCGCCCTGGGCCACGATCTCGGAGATCGCCCGGTAAGCCTCGTCCACCTTGCCCACGGATTTCTGCAGGTCGATGATGTGGATCCCGTTTCTCTCGGTGAAGATGTAAGGAGCCATCTTGGGGTTCCATCTTCTGGTCTGGTGTCCGAAATGGACGCCCGCTTCCAACAGCTGTTTCATAGAAATAACGCTCATGTCAATCCCTCCATTTGGTTTTTTCTTCCGCATTCCTTTTCTGCCGGACCTGCGTCAAAGATCCGGTTAGCTCCGCCGCCTATTCCCGGTGGACCAGGCGCCGCCCGCCCATAGCAGGGTTCCGGTCGGCCCGTCTGTCCCCGACAACACCGATGGCGAATCGGGATGCGTGATTTATAGTCACAACAACGGAATTATAACATAAGAAAACCCCTCTTGCAAGGAGTTTTTTATAATTCCTTCAGTTCTTCTGCCTCTTCAGCTCCTCGATCTCATCGAACACCACGTCGTTGAGCACCTTGATGTAAGTGCCCTTCATGCCGGAGGAACGGGACTCGATCACGCCGGCGCTCTCGAACTTGCGCAGGGCGTTGACGATCACGGAGCGGGTGATCCCCACTCGGTCCGCAATCTTGCTGGCCACCAGGATGCCCTCCATGCCCCCCAGCTCGTCGAAAATGTGGGTGATGGCCTCCATTTCGGAAAAGGACAGGGTGCTGATGGCGGATTTCACCACTGCGATCTTGCGGCTCTCCTCCGCATTCTCCTCATGAACGGCCCGGAGCATTTCCAGCCCCACCACCGTGCTCCCGTATTCGCATAGAATGATGTCGTCAATGTCGTACTGCTCGTCGCATTTGTAGATGAACAAGGTGCCAAGGCGCTCTCCCGCAATCTCTATGGGGGAAATGATGGCCTGGAACTTCTTCACGTCCGTATGCTCGAACCCCAGAGTCTCCAGGTTCACGTTTTCCTTGGTGGAAAGCACCGCCAGAAGCCGCTCGTTCAGCATGGAATCGATAAAACCGCCCACCGAATCCGCCAGCAGCTCCGTGATACTTTCAATCTTATCCGTCTTGCCAATGCCCAAAACCTTTCCCTTGCGGCTGATCACCAGGACGTTGGAGCCCAGGATCTCCCGCATCACTTTACAGATATCGTTGAAGACTACCTTGCTAGAGTTGTTATTGTGCAACAATTTACCGATTTTTCTCGTTTTATCCAACAACTGTACACTGCTCATACACATTCCTCCAAAAATGTGGCCGGGTCATCCGTTACATCTGCAAATACATTATCATTCTATCACAAATAAATTCAGATTACAATGCGTACTTTTTCAATTTTATCGAAAAATTTAAAAATTTTGCAACAGTTCAGCCAGCCGCCTGATTTATGGAAAATCGTGCTTGCACGAGTTTTCCATCATGTCTGGCGGCTGAGGGAGCACCATTTTATGAGCAAAGGTAGTCGCAAAGCGACGGAAAGCACGTAGTGCGGCTTTGCGAATGGTGCGGCTGAACTGTTACTAAACGGGTTTCTGCCACGTCATGAAGTCGCAGTCCGGGTTGTCGATGCAGCCGTAATATCTTCTGCCTTTTTTGGTTTTCCGAATCACGATGTCCTTGCCGCACTTGGGGCAGGGCACCCCGATTTTTTCAAAGTACGGCCTGGTATTGCGGCATTCCGGGAAACCGGGACAGGCCAGGAAACGGCCGTGAGGCCCGTATTTGATGACCATGTGTCTGCCGCACACTTCGCAGATCTCGTCCGTCACCTCGTCCGCAATGGTGACCTCCTCCAGCTCTTTCTGGGCATTGTTCACCGCTTCCTCCAGATCCGGATAGAAATTGGACACCACGGTCTTCCACTTCACCGTTCCCTCCTCCACGCCGTCCAGGAGGGCTTCCATGTTGGCCGTGAAATTCACGTCCACGATGGAAGGAAAGGCTTCCTTCATGATGCGGTTGACCACTTCTCCCAGCTCCGTCACATAGAGGTTCTTGTTTTCCTTGGTCACATAACGTCTGCCCAGAATCGTGGTGATGGTGGGGGCATAGGTGCTGGGCCTGCCGATCCCCAGTTCCTCCAGGGCCTTCACCAGGGAAGCCTCCGTGAAATGGGCCGGGGGCTGGGTGAAATGCTGCCTGGCGTCAAAGGCCTGGAACTCCAGCTCGCTGTCCTGGTCCAGAGCCGCCGACAGGCGGTTGCTCTCTTCTTTGTCCTCTTCCTGCACATATACGCTCATAAAGCCGTCAAAAATCAGGTGAGAAGCTGACACCGTGAAAATCTGGTCTCCGGCCCCGATCTTCACTGTGGTGGTCCCGTACCTGGCTTCCTCCATGCGGCTGGCCACGAAACGCTTCCAGATCAGCTGGTACAGCCGGAACAGATCCCTAGGAAGCTGTTCCTTCAGCTTCAGAGGAGCCCGGTTCACGTCCGTGGGACGTATGGCCTCATGGGCGTCCTGGATCTTCTGGCCGTTCTTTTTTTCTCTCACTTCTCCTGCGGCATATTCCTCCCCGTATTGGGCCTTGATGTAGGAACGGGCCGCATTCTCCGCTTCTTCGGAAACCCTGGTGGAATCCGTCCTGAGGTAGGTGATCAGACCCACCGTCCCCTCTCCTTCCAGATCCACGCCCTCATAGAGCTGCTGGGCCAGGCGCATGGTTTTCTGGGTGGAAAAATTCAGCACCTTGCTGGCTTCCTGCTGCAGGGTGGAGGTGGTGAAGGGAAGGGGCGCCTTCTTGGTCCGCTCTCCTTTTTTCACATCCGTCACATGATATTCCGCACCCTCCAGGGCGGCCATGACCGCATCCGCTTCTTCCTTGCAGGAAATCTCTTTTTTCCCTTCCGCAGTGCCATAATATCTGGCGGTCAGGGGCTTCTTTTCTCCCGCCGCCTTCAAATTCACGTCCAAGGTCCAATATTCCTCCGGGACGAAGGCGTCGATCTCCTCCTCCCTGTCGCAAATGATCCGCAGGGCCACGGACTGCACCCTCCCGGCGCTCAGGCCCCGTTTGACCTTGGCCCACAGAAGGGGGGAAATCCGATATCCCACCATCCGATCCAGGATCCGCCGGGCCTGCTGGGCGTCCACCAAATCCATGTCGATCCCCCGGGCGTGCTTGAAGGACTCCTTCACCGCATTCTTGGTGATCTCGTTAAAGGTGATCCGATACACCTTCTTGCCTTCCAGCTTCAGCGCATAATACAGATGCCAGGAAATGGCCTCCCCCTCTCTATCCGGGTCGGTAGCCAGATAGATTTTATCCGCTTTTTTCACTTCCTTCCGAAGATTGGCCAGAATGTCGCCCTTTCCCCGGATCGTGATGTATTTCGGTTCATAATCATGTTCCACGTCGATACCCAGCTGACTCTTGGGCAAATCCCTGACGTGGCCGTTGCTGGCCGCCACCGTGTAATTTGCGCCCAGAATCTTTTTCACCGTCTTTACCTTGGCCGGTGACTCCAATATCACTAAATTGTTTGCCATGCTCTTACCTCAACCTTCCTGCCTTCTCTCTCCTTCTCATCTTGCGGAGGATCCCACCCCTCCGGTACGCCCCAATTTTTTCTTCCGTTTTATCCAATCGTGAAACACTATACACCATATTTTTGAAGGATGCAAGCAAATTTCAAAAAAACTGCCCGGGAGCGATCCACGCTTCCGGGCAGTCCGTTTCTTTCCTCGTTATTTGCGACAGCCTCTCGTATGCTTCCTCTCGGGCTTTCTCCCAACAGAATTCCGCCCTCAGGCTCCGCTGCGCAGCCACCTTCCGTCTCTTCCGCCGCAGGCTTCTTCCCTGCCGCAGCACCCCGCATCAGGCCGCTCCGTTATTCCTCCGCCTTGGGAGTTTCTTCGCAGCAGCACCCCGCATCAGGCCGCTCCGTTATTCCTCCGCCTTGGGAGTTTCACCGCAGCAGCATCTCCGCAGGCTCGGGCTCTTCCTTACAGCAGCACTCTTCCGCAGCCTCTTCCTTGCAGCAACACTCCGCTTCTTCCGCAGCCTCTTCCTTACAGCAGCACTCCGCCTCCGCAGTTTCTTCCTTGCAGCAACATTCCGTCTCAGGCTGCTCTGCCGTCTCGGGCGCTTCTGCCGCCGGTTCCGCAGGTTCCTCCACAGGGACGGGAGCTCCGCACTTGGAACAATAAGCCGCACCTTTGTCCAGCTCGCTGCCGCAGACGGGGCAAGCCTTCAGGCCCTTCTTGTCCAACAGTTCCTTCTTCAGCCGGGCGATCTCCTCGTAAGCCGCATCCACCAAAGCGTACCTCTCGCTCATCATGGCGGACACGTCCTGATCCCTATGCTCATACAGACACTGCCCCATTTCCGCAAAGTACTTTTTCACCAAATTCTCTTGTGCGGAAAGCTGACTGTTCAAAGCCACCACGTCTTTAATCTCTTTTGCCTTATCCACCACGTCCTTGCTGGTGGTGTTGAATACCTCCGTTACCTTCTCCAGAAATGCCATTATCATTTCTCCTTTCCGTATTGATAGCTTGATTATATACCCGCTGACGAAATTACACAATAAAATTTCCATAAAATTATGATAAAAGATGCGGGAGGATCCCCCTGATGAAAATGTGGAATAATTCCTATTGTGAGGAACTTTTTTCCAAAGAAAAAACTCTCGAAACCAGCGCACCTACTGGATTCCAGAGTTTTCTCGAAACAGCTCGTAGGGGAATCGAACCCCTGTTTCCGCCGTGAGAGGGCGGCGTCTTAACCGCTTGACCAACGAGCCAGCTTGCTCCCCGCAACTGCGGTACTTGTCCATCATAATACAGAAAGCCAAAAATTGCAAGCATTTTTTTGAAAATTTGAAAAATATTTTTACATAAAGTCAAACAAACTGATCTGGTTGGATTCCGGCAAATCTCCCAGGAGGCCCAGCTGGGCCATGAGATCCGCCACGGTCTTGGACACCTTGCCCCTTTCCCGGAAATCCTCCTTGGACAGGAAGGGGCCGTCCTTCGCCGCTTCCACGATGGAGTCGGCGGCTTTTTCGCCCATGCCGTCAATGCTGGTCAGGGAAGGCATGATCTTGCCGTCGATGATCTGAAAGGAACGGGACTGGGCCTCGAAAATGTCGATGGACAGGAATTCAAAGCCCCGCACATACATTTCCTGCACCACCCGCATATCGTTGTAGGCGTCCTTTTCCTTGTTGGAAAGGGAGTCCGACCGCTTCCTGTAGTCCTCCATCACGGTCTCCAGGTGCTTCTGGCCCTGGCACATGATCTCGTAGGAAAAGGCCTTGGCCCGGATGCTGAAAAAGGCCGCATAATAGGCCAGCGGATAATAAATCTTGCAGTAGCCGATCCGGCAGCCCATCATCACGTAGGCCGCCGCATGAGCCTTGGGGAACATGTATTTGATCTTCTCGCAGGACCAGATGTACCAGTCCGGCACCCCCTTCTCGATCATGATCTCCTTCCACTCCGGCTTCAGGCCCTTGCCCTTCCGCACGCTCTCCATGATGGTGAAGGCCAGAGAAGACTCCAGCCCCCTCTGGATCAGGCCCAGCATGATGTCTTCCCTGGTACAGATGGCGGTGGACAGGGTGGCCTTGCCCTCCTGGATCAGGGTCTGGGTGTTGCCCTGCCACACGTCCGTGCCGTGGGACAGGCCGGAAATACGCACCAGGTCGGCGAAGCAGGTGGGCTTGGCTTCCATGACCAACTGCATGGCGAAATCCGTGCCGAACTCCGGGATGCCCAAGGCTCCCAGCTTACATCCCCCGATCTGTTCCGGAGTGATGCCCAGGGCCTCCGTGCTCTGGAATAGGGACAGGATCTTGGGATCGTCCAGGGGCACCTGGGTCAGGTCCAGCCCCGTCAGATCCTGCAGCATCCGGATCATGGTGGGATCATCATGGCCCAGGATGTCCAGCTTTAACAGGTTATGGTCGATGGAATGGTAATCAAAATGAGTGGTGACAGTATCCGTGGTCATGTCGTTGGCAGGATGCTGCACCGGCGTAAAGGAATTGATGTCCTGGCCGAAAGGCAGCACCACGATGCCGCCGGGATGCTGTCCCGTGCTCCGCCGCACTCCGGTGCATCCCGCCGTCAGGCGGTTGATCTCGCTGGTCCTCTTATGCTGTCCCCTTTCCTCATAATAATTTTTCACATAGCCGAAGGCGGTCTTGTCCGCCAGGGTGGCGATGGTCCCGGCCCGGAAGGTCTGACCCGCCCCGAAGATCACTTCCGTGTATTTATGGGCCTTGGACTGGTACTCCCCGGAAAAGTTCAGGTCGATATCCGGCTCCTTGTCCCCCTTGAAGCCCAGGAAGGTCTCAAAAGGAATGTCGAATCCGTCCTTTTTCAGCTTGGTGCCGCAGACGGGACAGTTCTTGTCCGGCATGTCGATGCCGGCCCTGCCCGCATAGGACTTCACCTCGTCGGAATAAAAATCCGTGTACCGACACTTTGGGCAATAATAATGGGGGCTTAGGGGGTTCACCTCCGTGATCCCGGCCATGGTGGCCACGAAGGAACTGCCCACGGAGCCCCGGCTCCCCACCAGGTACCCGTCCTCCACGGATTTCCATACCAGCTTCTGGGCGATGATGTACATCACGGCGAAACCGTTCCGGATAATGGAGTCCAGTTCCTTTTTCAGCCGGTCCTCCACAATCTTGGGCAGCTCGTCCCCGTACATCTCATGGGCTTTGTTGTAGCAGATCTGGGTCAGGGTCTTGTCGCTGTCTGGGATCACCGGGGGACACTTGTCCGGCCGCACCGGAGAAATGGTCTCGATCATGTCAGCGATCCGGTTGGTGTTGGTGATCACCACCTCTCTGGCCTTTTCCTCTCCCAGATAGGAGAACTCTTCCAGCATCTCCTCCGTGGTATGCAGGAAAAGAGGGGCCTGGTTGTCCGCATCCTCAAAGCCCTTGCCCGCCATGATGATCCGCCGGTACACCTCGTCCTCCGGGTCCAGGAAATGCACGTCGCAGGTGGCCACCACCGGCTTGTGGAACTGCTCCCCCAGCCGGACGATGCGGCGGTTGACCTCGTAAATATCCTCCATGGAATGAATGTTCTCTATTTTCTCGGAATCGATCATGAACCGGTTGTTGCCTCCCGGCTGGATCTCCAAATAATCGTAAAACCGCACCAGCCTGGCGATCTCTTCCTCGGACTTTTCCTCCAACAGGGCTCGGTACAGCTCCCCGGCCTCACAGGCGCTGCCCAGCAGCAGGCCGTCCCGGTATTTCTCCACCTGACTCTTGGGAATCTTGGGGCGCTTGCTGTAATAATCCAGATGGGACATGGAAATCAAGCGGTACAGATTGATCCGTCCCAAATCATTTTTGGCCAAAATAATGGCATGATAAGAAGGAAGCTTGCGCACCGCTTCCACGCTGGAAGACCCCAGGGCGTTCACCTGGGACAGGGTCGCCGCTCCCTTTTCATGCAGCATGGGAAAGAACTTCAGGAAAATTTCCGCCGTGGCCTCCGCATCATCCACGGCTCGATGGTGGTTCTCCAGAGAAACTCCCAGGGTTTTGGCCACCGCATCCAGGGTGTGCTTGGACTGCCCCGGCAGCAGGACCCTGGCCAAGGGCAGCGTGTCCACCGAGGTATGGTCCGCCGAAAGCCCCAGCCTCCTGGCGTTTTCCCGAAGGAAGCTCATGTCAAACTCCGCATTGTGGGCCACCAGCACCGCGTCCCGGCAGAATTCCAGGAACTTGGGCAGCGCCTCCTCCACAGAAGGGGCCTCCAGCACCATGTCGTCGTTTATGCCGGTGAGCTGCTCGATCCGGAAGGGAATGGGCACTCCGGGATTGAGGAAGGTGGAAAAACGATCCGTGATCTTCCCTCCCTGCACCTTCACGGCGCCGATCTCGATGATGCGATTGTTCACCGGAGAAAAACCCGTGGTCTCCAGGTCGAACACCACGAAATCCGCCCCCAGATCCTGTCCCTTGTCCCCCGTGACGATCTCCTTCAGGTCATCCACCAGATAGGCTTCCACCCCATAGATGATCTTGAAGAAGTCCTGCTTGTCCGGATTCGGATCTCCGGCTTCCTTCCGTTTCCCTTTCTCTTCCTTCCACAGATCCTCCCAGACGTGGTTGGCGTCGGTAAAGGCCTGCACCACCCCGTGGTCCGTGATGGCGATGGCCCTGTGTCCCCATTTGTAGGCCCGCTTCACGATGTCCTTGGCCTCGGACACTCCGTCCATGTCGCTCATCTTGGTATGACAATGAAGCTCCACCCTTTTCTGGGGAGCCTTGTCCATTCTTCCCGTGGTGAAATCCGGGATCTTCTTGATTCCCACCAAAGAGCCGATGGCCAGGTCATGGTCGAACTTGTCCATGACACACATGCCCTTCAGCTTGATAAAGGTTCCCACCTGGAGACTCGTCTCCACCTGGGGCACCTGCTCCGTGCCAACGAAAATCTTGGCCGTGATGGTATCCGTGAAGTCCGTGACGTCAAAGGTCACCAGCGTCTTTTCATTGCGCAGCTCCCTGGTCTCATAACGAATGATCTTGCCCCGAAGGATCACTTCCCCCATCTCTCCGATGAGTTCCTCGATCTTCATGGCCTCTCCGTCAAAGTCCCGGCCATACAGCACGTCAGGATTGTCGGAACGCTTGATGCTGTTCCTGTCATAATTGCCCCTGCGGAACTCCCGCACCCTGGGTTCCCCGCTGCTGCCATCCGCCTTCCTGCCGCCATCCGTCCCGCCGTTTCCGCTCTTCCAGGCGCTTTTTCCCTGAAAACCATTGCCCAGGGCCGGTTTCTTTTTCTCCGTTCCCTTGGAACCGGAGGGATTCCCGACGGCCTTGTGCCTTTGTTCTGCGGATTCCTTTGCAGGGCTCTCTCCCTGTCCTGCGGATCCTCCGGCGGCCTCCTCCGATTCTTCTTTTGGCTCCTCGTATTCCACGTTCACATGCACCGTAAAGCCGCACCGCTCCCCTAGGACCTTGTCCAGGACCCGCAGCAGCTCCTCTTCCGTGCTCCTGGCGATCACATTGTCCTTCATGGTCAGCACCATCCGGTCTTCCTCCGGATAATCGATCCTGGCCGTGCGGAAAGAGTTGTACAAAATATGATTATATTCCTTCAGTTCCTCCAAAATGCTCTCCCCGTAGACGTCCATCAGCTTCCTGGGAGTGTATTGGGCGGACAGCTGGAACCGCTCATATATTTTCACCGTCAAAGGGGTCTGGGAAAAAAACTGCTTCTTGATCTGCCGCTCGGTCTTCCAGATGTCTTTCTTCAGAATCAGTCTGGCGCTGGTCAGATAAATCCGCAGAAAATCCCTTCGCCTCGTGGCGGAAACCTTCTCTATGCTGGCCTGCTCCATAATGTCATGTACGGAACCCTCCAGCTGCAGGGAAGGGAACACTTCAAAAAATGGCTTGCTCATATCTCCACGCTTACTCCTGCCAATGCTCTAATTCCTCCCGAAGGGCGGAAAGCAGCTCCGCCTCCGGAACCTTGCGAAGGATCTGTCCCTTGCGGATCAGCAGTCCTTCCCCTTTTCCTCCGGCGATTCCCAGATCCGCCTCTCTGGCCTCCCCCGGCCCGTTCACCGCACAGCCCATGACGGCCAGCTTGATATCCAGGGGATAATCCTCCGCCATCCGCTCCACCTGGGATGCCAGCCCGATGAGATCGATCTGGGTCCGGCCGCAGGTGGGGCAGGAAATCACCTCGATCCCGCCCTTCCGCAGGCCCAGGGTTCGTAAGATCAGCCGGGCGGATTTCACCTCTTCCACCGGATCCCCGGTGAGGGATACCCGAACTGTGTCGCCGATGCCCTGATGCAGGATTAAGCTCAGGCCGATGGCGGACTTGATGTTGCCGCCAGAAAGGGTGCCCGCCTCCGTGATCCCCACGTGAAGAGGATGGTCGGTCTGCCCGGCCAGCAGTTCATGGGCCTTCACGCACAGGAGCACGTGGGAAGATTTGATGCTGATGACCAGGTTGTCATACCCCAGATCCTCTATCATGCGCACCTTCCCCAGGGCGCTCTCCACGATCCCCTCCGCAGTGACACCGTGATATTTTTCCAGAAACTCTTTTTCCAGGGAACCGCTGTTGACCCCCACCCGGATGGGAATCCCTCTCTCCTTCGCCGCCTCCACCACGGCCTTCACCCGCTCCGGGGAACCGATGTTGCCCGGATTGATCCGTATTTTGTCCGCACCGTTCTCCAGGGCGGCGATGGCCAGCTTGTAATCGAAATGGATGTCGGCCACCAGGGGAATGTGGATCCTCTCTTTGATCCGGGGCAGGGCCCGGGCCGCCTCCATGGTGGGGACGGTACAGCGGATGATCTCGCAGCCCGCTTTCTCCAGGGCCAGAATCTGGGCCACGGTGGCCTCCACGTCCTCTGTCCTGGTGTTGGTCATGGATTGAATCAGAATCGGATTGCCTCCCCCGATCAGGCGCTCCCCGATCCGAACCACCTTCGTCTGCTCTCTATGTGTCATGGAAAAAGTCCTCTCCTCTATTTTTTCATACCATTTTATTATACTATTTCTCCTTCCAAAACTCAATATCGGGGCGGGGCTTTTTTGTAAACAACCGTTACCATTCACGGCCACATAAAAACTGGCAAGGCAGGGCAAGCTTGCTTGCAAATGCCTTGCCGGCTTTTTATGTGGCTGTAATTGGTCACTTCACCCAAATAAGCAAAACGTAAAGTGGCGTAAGCCACGACAGACGGCGCAAGCCGGCTGGTTTTGCGCATGCGGGGAAGTGACCGTGAATCAATGTCATTAAGTTAGCGTTAGCAGCATAAGGCTTACCGCAGGAGATAAGGCAAAAACGAGATGCCAGGCCTTCCCATAGCCCAATACTGGAGATCGCAGACACATTTAAGGCGCACAGAATAGACAGATTTGCCATCTGCCTAAAAAAATGTTATAATGACAAAGATGCTTAAGCTGCCCTATAGATAAAGTAGCGTGGCCTGCGGAAATGGGCCGTCTGCAGTCTTGGGTATTGGCGTTCATTCCGTATGGGGATTAGTTCTTTCTGCAGTAAGAGCATCACGTTGTACCGGTCTTTCTCCGTGGTCAGACGGAGAAAGACCCTGCAAATGTGTGCGGCCCTGGTGAAATTCACTTTGTACTCAAATTTTGTCTCCTTCTTTTCGATGACGGCGCTGTTGACCAGCATTTCCGTTATGTTGTATGCGATAAGGTTTGCCCATATTTCCTGTTTGACGTACTCGGGTTTGCAGGAATGGTAATTACTCAGGCCGATCGTGTATTTCAGCTTGCGAAAGGAGGATTCAACGTCCCATCTCCGCCCATAGAGGATCTTGAGCCTTTCGGGAGGGAAGTCGTCCCTTGGAAGATTCGTCACGATGCATTCGTAGGAATCACCGCCGACGGGGAACCTGGCGACACGAAAGGCAAGCGCATAGGTGTCAAGGGAGCCATACTCGATAAAGTCAAAGGCGGACGCCTGGTCAATGAAACGCCTGTAGGTTCCCGGAGGGACGTGGATTTTCCCGGAATGGCTTCGCGTCAGGGTGACGGACACGTCAACATCAAAGGATTCCGTTTCCGGGAATTTAAAATTACCGACCAGGCCTTTGGAATGGATGTCCTTTGTGCGGAAGAAAAGCACTGTCCCCGTTCCACCACGTGCGCCATGTTGTTGTAGGAACAGTACCCCCTGTCTCCGATGTAGACGTTCTTCCTGCCGGGGAGCGTTCCGTGCCGGTCCACGATGCTGCAGAATGCGCCAAATTCGTTTGTTTCATGCACGGGCTGGAGGACGGCGTCTGTATAGATGTGAGCGTCAAGGTCAAAGAGGGCATTGATATGTATGCTGTAGACCCCGCTGGCGGAGTGCCCGGGGGAGCAGAAGTACTCCGGGGGAGCCAGTTCCGGTCTGCTGAAGAAAGTGGTTGTGGAGCCATCGGCGGCAAGGTAGCGGTATCCGTTGTCTGTGAAGGGGAATCCCGCCTGCCTGCTGACGGAATCGTTGAACCCCGCAAGGACGACTTCCAGGGCTTCGGGCTTGAGTTTCGCACGCTGCTGGTTCAGTGCGGGGAGGGATGGCATTTTCTGGTCCAGGTCCCAAAAGTCGAGCATCTCCACCCTGGCAGAAGAAGAGCCTTTAGAGACAAGAAAGGAAATAAGGGCGTCCGGCGTGATTTTCCGCCGTCTGGTGAAATCCTTTTCCGGGTTGACAGCAAACTGCTCCGGATTTGCGATAACGGAACCCACGGCAGATAGAAAGGTGTTTTTGATTTTGTTGTGCGGCATATGGCAGTTACCTCCTTGGATTAAGAATGTTGATACGTCCTAATCCAAGGGCCGCTCTCGCCACCTCTCAAATCCAATCAGTAGCGAGAGCGGCCGCACATTATAGGGGATTTGTCAACCCCTTTTTTTTAAAAAAGCGAAAATGGTTACACCCTATAAAAAGGATCTAACCATTTCAAGTTGCTCACTGTTAACTTAATGACATTGGACCGTGAATGGTAACAAGCATCCTGGTGCAACCTGGGAGCCTGAGCAACCTTCACAGATGGCGGGATGGGGCCTTTTTACAGAAATACCCAGCACCGGCCTGCACCGCCTCCCCTTCCAGGCACAACTTCATCAGGATCTGCTGGGTCTGGCGGTATTCCGGGACTCCCGGAACCAGGGTGCGGATCTGTTCCACGGAACGGGGGTAGAAGTCCAGGGCCTCCAGCACCCGGGCTTCCAGAGGAGTGAAGCGTTTTCCATTTCGGAAACTCTCGATTTCTGCAGGCTCTGCGGCATCTCCTCCTTCGGCAATTTTGTCTCTGCCTGCGTTCTCGCCTTCTTCTACGTCCCTGGCTCTTTCGGAATTCTTTCCTCTTCCTGTAGTATCTCTTCTTCCCGCATTCCCGCCGCCTTCAGGATCTTCGGTGCGCCGTTCACTCCCGCATTTCCCGGGGAACAGCTGCCAGATCTCCTGCAAGAAATCCTGGGGCGACAGCAAGATCCCCGCCCCTTGCTTCAATAGCCGGTTGCAGCCATCGCTCAATCGATCCGTCAGGCGGCCCGGCACCACGTAGACCTCCCTTCCCTGTTCCAGGGCCATGTCCACGGTGATCAAGGTGCCGCTCTTTAAACGGGCCTCCACCACCACCAGCACATCCGCCAGGCCGCTGACAATGCGGTTCCTGGGAGGGAAAAGAGAAGGGGCGGGCTTTGTCCCGGGCGGATAAGGGGAGAGCACCCCGCCCTTTTGCAGCAACCGCTCATACAGGGGCCGGTTCTGGGCCGGATAACAGATATCCACGCCGCTTCCCAAGATACCGAAGGATGCGCCGCCCTCCGAAAGGGCCGCCTCCTGGCTGATCCCGTCAATCCCCCGGGCCATCCCGCTGACCACCTGGACCCCGGCCTCCGCCAGGGCTTTTCCCAGGGACTGGGCCACATATCTGCCATATTCCGAGCATTCCCTGGCACCGATCACGGCCACCGCCGGAACGTCCTCCCGGGGCAGCCTTCCCTTCCAAAAAATGCCGAGGGGCGGATCCGGGATGTGTTTCAGGTTTCCGGGATAATCCTCCGCCCAGAAGGAAGTGAAAAAAATCCCTTTTTCCTGGAGCTTATGATATTCCTCCCCAGGGTTCCAGGTTTTTTTCAGCTTCCGGTACCCTTCCGCCTGGGCAGCGTTCAGAAGGCTCTCCACCCTTTGCTCCTTCGCCCGATAGATTTCCTCCGCCGAACCAAAGGCCTCCAGCAGCTTCGACGCCGTTTTCCAGCCCACCCCGGGGATGCTGTACAGCCAATACTCATAGACCTGTGGCTTCAAGGTCTTCCCTCCTTCCCCAATACGCCTTGTCCGCCATCCGAAAGCTCAAGGCCTCCATCAGGTGTTCCTCCAGAATCTGCTCCTCGCCCGCCAGATCCGCAATGGTCCTGGCCACCCGCAGCGTCCTGTGATATCCTCTGGCGCTTAACCCCATGGCGTCATAGGCCCGCTCCATCAGCCTGCGCTGCTTCTCTCCCAACGGACAATAACGCTCCATGTCCTTCTCCCGGATTTCCGCATTGAAACGATAATGAGACTGCTTGAACCGCTCCTCCTGCCGCATCCTGGCGGCCAGGACCCGGCTGCGGATATCTGCGCTGGATTCTCCCCCGCCGCCCGCATATTTAGAGATATTCAAGGGTAAAATTTCCACACAGAGATCGATCCGGTCCAAAATGGGGCCGGACACCCTGCCCAGATATCTGCGAACCTGGCTTTCCGAACAGGAGCACCGGTTCCGATCCGGAAAATAGCCGCAGGGACAGGGATTCATGGCGCACACCAGCATGAAATCCGCCGGATAAGTCACGTTGCTGTGTACCCTGGCCAGGTGGATTTTGCGATCCTCCAGGGGCTGCCGCAGGCTGTCCAGAACCGTCCGGTCGAATTCCGGGAGCTCGTCCAGGAACAGCACGCCCCGATGGGCCAGGGAAATCACGCCGGGCCGGGCCAGGCTCGTCCCGCCGGTCAAGGCAGCCTGGGAAATGCTATGATGAGGATTTTGAAAAGGTCGGCTGACGATCAAAGGAACTTGTCCGGTCAATTTTCCCGCCACGCTATATATGGAAGAAACCTCCAGACTTTCCTCCATGGACAACGGGGGCAGAATTCCCGGAATCCGCTTGGCGATCATGCTTTTGCCCGTCCCCGGCGGCCCGATCATCAATAAACTGTGAAACCCCGCCGCAGCGATCTCCGCCGCCCGTTTGGCCCCCTCCTGTCCGCACACTTCCGCAAAATCCAGGCCGTCCATTTCTCCCCGGATCCTTAAATACTCTTCTCCGTCCACCTCCGTCGCAGGCAGGATCAGGTCCTTCTCTTTTTCCTCCGCCTTCAGGAAACGCAGAACCTGCCCGAAGCGTTCCGCTCCCCTCACCTTCACGCCGGGGATCATGGCCCCTTCCAAAGCATTTTCCGCCGGAACGATACAAGTATGGAGCCCCTGCCTCGCCGCCTCCCGCACGATGGGCAGCACTCCCCGAACGCCCTTGATCTCCCCGTCCAGACCCAGCTCCCCGAGAAACAGGGTGCCCTCCGCATGGGCCGCCGTCAGATAACCGGAAGACGTCATGACGCCCACGGCGATGGGCAGATCGTAGGCCGTCCCTTCCTTCCGAATATTGGCCGGGGCCAGGTTCACCGTGATCTTCCGGGGCGGCAGCTCTATCCCCGTGTTTTTGAGGGCCACCTGCACCCTTTCCCTGGCCTCCTTCACCTCTCCTCCCAGAGAGCCCACCATGCAAAATCCCGGGAGCCCAGTGGAAATATCCACCTCCACTTCCACCAGACAAGCCTCCACCCCGTGCAGGCCTCCGGCAATGATCGTGCTGATCATACGTCCATCCCTCCTTCTTTTTTTCTGCTCATTTCTGCTCTTTCCTGCACTTTTTTCCTACGCCAAAAAAGCCGCATGGAAAGTCCTGTTTACGGTTCATTTTTTCTCTTCGCTTATCTTTGGTAAAAATACGGGAAAACTGGAGATTTTCCTGGAAGCCTCCCCCGCCGCCTGCCCCAAAGGGAAGGCCTGCGGCGGGAAAAGCCATAGATACTCAGATTCTGTTTTTCATGTTGTCGGGATCCTGGGCGAACTGCAGGGCGACATCCCTCTCGATGCACCCTTCCCGATACAGCTGGGCAATGGCCTCATCCATGGTGATCATCCCCAGCTTCCGGTTGGTCTGCATGACGCTGACCAGCTGATGGGACTTTCCCTCTCGAATCAGATTCCGCACCGCCGGATTCACGTGCATCACCTCGAAGGCGGCCACCCGGCCTGTCCCATCCTTTTTGGGAAGCAGCTGCTGGGAAACCACCGCCTCCAGGACGTTGGAAAGTTGCACCCGGATCTGCTGCTGCTGATGGGGCGGGAAAACATCGATCATTCGGTCCACCGTGCTGGCCGCTCCGATGGTGTGCAGGGTGGAAAGAACCAGATGCCCCGTTTCCGCCGCCGTGATGGCCACGCTGATGGTCTCGTAATCCCTCATCTCCCCTACCAAAATCACGTCCGGATCCTCCCGCAGGGCCGCCCGCAGGGCCGTGGCGTAATTGGTGGAATCCAGGCCGATCTCCCGTTGGTTCACCATGGATTTCCTGTGGGAATGCAGATATTCGATGGGGTCTTCTAGGGTGATCACGTGAGCGTCCCGATTGTTGTTGACCTTGTCGATGATGGCCGCCAGGGTGGTGGACTTGCCGCTGCCGGTAGGGCCGGTCACCAGGACCAGGCCCCTCTTTCTCTGATACAGATTTACCACCGATTCCGGCAATCCCAATTCTTCAGGAGAAGGCACCTTGGTGCCCACCAGGCGGAAAGCCATGGCCACGGAACCCCTTTGCTTATAGGCGTTCACCCGAAACCTTCCGCAGCTGGGAATGGCAAAGGACATGTCATATTCCCCCCGCTCTTCGAACCTCGCCCACTGAACCTCGTTCATGACGTGCCTGGCCACCTCCAGCGTGTCATTGGGAAGCATCCTGTCATATTCCATGGGATACAACGTCCCATTTACCCGCATCCTGGGCGGGATGCCCACGGTCAGGTGCACGTCGCTGGCCCCGGCCTCCTTGGCCTTGATCAAAGCCTCTTCAATGTTTAGCATGCAAATTTCTCCTTTAGTTTGTTCAATGCCTTTTTCTCGATCCTGGAGACATAGCTGCGGGATATCCCCAGCATGGCCCCGATTTCGTTCTGGGTGATCTCCTTCCGGCCGTACAGGCCGTAACGGAGAACGATGATCTGCTTTTCCCTGGGCGTAAGACAATCATCCATCAGCCGAAACAGCCGTTGGACGTTATTCTCCAGCTCCATGCGTTCCACCACGTCTGTCTGCTGCTGCTCGATCACGTCCATAAGCCGGATTTCATTGCCCTCCTTGTCCTGACCGATGGACTGAAAGAGAGAAACCTCCTTCGATGTCTTCTTTTTGGAACGAAGCAGCATCAAAAGCTCGTTGTCAATGCAGCGGCAGGCATAAGTGGCCAGCCTGCCCTTTCCGGAATCAAAAGTATCCACGGCCTTGATCAGGCCGATGCAGCCGATGGAAATCAAATCCTCCAGCTCTTCGCCGGAATTGGTATATTTATGAGCGATATGGGCTACCAGGCGCAAGTTGCGCTCGATCAAGATTCTTTTGGCCTGTGCAGCCTCCTGCGGAGTGCCTTCCTTCAACAGACGAATGTATTCTGTCTCTTCTCGAGAGGTTAAGGGTTTTTGAAATGTCTTCAAAAATAACCTCCGTAGAATTACTCTTACCATAGTCTATGAAGAAAGATCTTGTCAAGTGCCTTTCCAGAAAATATGGGAATCCCCGAAGCGGTTCAAAACAAAAACTGGGCCATCACGTAATTGCTCACGTCAACGCCCCTGTCCGTCAGACGCAGGCGTTCCCCTTCCCAGGACAGGAGTCCGTCCCGGATGTTCCGGCGGATCACCCCGCCATAGACCTCGGACAGACTTTTATGAAATTTTCGGCGAAAATCCCCATCGGCGATCCCTTCCGTCAGCCGAAGCCCCAGAAAAAGAAACTCCTCCATCTGTTCCTCCGTTGAAAGGACCTGGATTTCCTCCCGACATTCCAGGGGACGGGCGATATATGTTTCCAAATCGGAAGTATTGCGAAACCGAACTTCCTTCCAAAGGGAAGCGGCTCCGATCCCGAAGCCCAGATAAGCCCTGCGGATCCAGTAACCCCTGTTGTGGACGCATTCCCGGCCGGGAAGCGCATAGTTGGAAATCTCGTAGCGGCGATATCCCTTTTCTCCCAGAAGCTCCCTGGTCCGCTCATACATGCGGCGTTCCTCTTCCTCCGACGGCAGATCCAGCCGCCCCTGTTCCGCCAGGGAAGCGAAGGGGGTGCCCTCCTCCACGATCAGACTGTAGGCGGAAATGTGCTCCGGCCCAAGGGCCAGCACCTTTCGCAGGGTCTCCTCATAGGAAGTCAGACTCTGACCTGGAAGGGCGCTCATGAGATCCACGTTGAGATTGGTAAAACCCGCCTCCCTGGCCAGCCGGAAGCTTTCCAGGAATTGTCCGTAGGTATGGATCCGCCCCAGCCTGGCCAGCTCCCCGTCATCCGCCGACTGCAGCCCGATGCTCAGCCGGTTGACGCCGGCCTGCCGATAACAGGAGAGCTTGTGCCGGTCCAGGGTGCCGGGATTGCATTCCACGGTGACCTCCGCCTCCGGCGACAAGGTATAGCTTCGGCGGATCTCCTCCATCAATTCTGCGATCCACTCCGCTCGCACTGCGGAAGGCGTCCCTCCCCCGAAAAACACGGAGACCACTTCGCAGTCCTCCGTCTTCGGCCCCCTCCCTTTGATTTCCTGCAAAAGAGCCCTTATGTACCGCTCCTGCACCTGGGAAGGGGCCGGAGCGGACAGGAAATCACAGTACCCGCATTTCCGGACGCAGAAGGGAATATGAATATAAAGCTCCAGCTGCATTTTTCCTCTCATTCGGCCGCCGTTCAGGCGGCATTCGGATTTAGGGGACTTTGTGCAGCAGCACAAATCCCAAGGTTTGAACTTTCATACTTATTTTCTGTCGTCCAGCTTCAGCACGCTCATGAAGGCCTTCTGGGGCACCTCCACGTTGCCGATCTGGCGCATCCGCTTCTTGCCTTCCTTCTGCTTCTCCAAAAGCTTCTTCTTACGGGTGATGTCGCCGCCGTAGCACTTGGCCAGCACGTCCTTGCGCATGGCCTTCACCGTCTCCCTGGCGATGACCTTGCCCCCCACCGCCGCCTGGATGGGGATTTCAAACAGGTGCCTGGGGATCTCGTCCTTCAGCTTTTCACACATCTTCCGGCCCCGCTCATAGGCGGAATCCGCATGAAGAATGAAGGAAAGGGCGTCCACCGACTCCTTGTTGATCAGGATGTCCAGCTTCACCAGCCGGGACTGCTCATACCCCTTCAAATCATAATCAAAGGAAGCGTAACCCCGGGACCGAGATTTCAGAGCGTCAAAGAAATCATAAATGATCTCGTTCAAGGGCAGTTCGTATTTCAGCAGGGCCCTGGTGCCCTCGATATATTCCATGCCCAGGTAGCGGCCCCGCCTCTCCTGGCAAAGCTCCATGATGGAGCCGATGTATTCGCTGGTCACCATGATCTCCGCACTGACGATGGGTTCCTCCATGTATTCGATTTCGGAAGGATCCGGCATGTTGGCCGGATTGGTCAGCTCCAGCACCTCTCCGTTGGTCTTGTGGATCCTGTACACCACGCCGGGGGCGGTGGTCACCAGATCCAAATTGTACTCCCGTTCCAATCTCTCCTGGATGATCTCCAGGTGCAGAAGTCCCAGGAAACCGCAGCGGAATCCGAATCCCAGGGCGATGGAAGTCTCCGGCTCGTAATTCAGGGAAGCGTCATTCAGCTTCAGCTTCTCCAGAGCGTCCCGCAGATCCGGATACTTGGCGCCATC